>NZ_JBYSYP010000003.1:0-294357 GCF_058783565.1 Novosphingobium sp. FW305-C-111 | reverse complement strand
AAACCATCGAAATGAGGGGTCCCTTTTAGACGCCGATCACCCCGCTAACGGGGTCCTTTTTGCACGCCGATCCACAGTCATCGCGGTGCCGACCCCCTTCGAGAAGGACGCGCACCACACCCCCGACATCTCCTATGTCCTCGCCGCCGCGACCGAAGTCGCCGCCGTGCTCAAGGCCGGCGACGTGGTGATTCTCGAATCGACCTCGCCCGTCGGCACGACCGAGCGCATGCGCGACCTGATGGCCGGGCTGCGCCCCGACCTCAGGTTCCCCGGGCTGACCCGCGAGACGCCCGACATCTCCATTGCCTACTGCCCCGAGCGGGTGCTGCCGGGCCGCATCCTCGAGGAACTGACCAACAACGATCGCTCGATCGGCGGGATCACGCCGCGCTGTGCGCGCAAGGCGCTGGCGTTCTACAAGCGCTTCGTGCGCGGGACCTGCGTCACCACCGACGCCCGCAGCGCCGAGATGACCAAGCTGGTCGAGAACGCCTACCGCGACGTCAACATCGCCTTCGCCAACGAGCTGTCGATCGTCGCCGACAAGATGGGTCTCGACGTGTGGGAGGTGATCCGCCTCGCCAACCGGCACCCGCGCGTCAACATCCTCCAGCCCGGCCCCGGCGTCGGCGGGCACTGCATCGCGGTCGACCCGTGGTTCATCGTCCACGGCGCGCCGGAGGATACCCCGCTGATCCGCAACGCCCGCGAAGTCAACGACCGCAAGATGCACCACGTGGTAAGCCGCGCGACCGCGCTGGTCGAGGCTCACCCGGCGGCGAAGGTCGCCTGCCTCGGCCTCGCCTTCAAGGCCAACATCGACGACTTCCGCGAGAGCCCGGCCCGCTTTGTCGCCGCCAGCCTCGCCCGCCAGTTCGGGAGCCGCATCCACGTCGTCGAACCCTATGCCGCCGAGCTGCCGATCGAGTTCACCGGCACCGGCGCGGTCCGCATCGACATCGACACCGCGCTCGAGGACTGCGACGTCCTCATCGTCCTCGTCGACCACGACGTGTTCCGCGTCGTGCCCCTGGCCGAGCGGGCCGGCAAGGTCGTCTACGACACCCGCGGCATCTGGCCCGACCAGCCCGGCGAGCCGGTCCCGGCGGCGCTCAGGCTGGCGAGCTGAGGGGCGGTTTGTTCAGGAAACTTCCGACTTTCCTGATAAGTTGACGAAGTTGACAAGGTCCTGGGGGGAGTAAACTACCCCCCATTCCCGATGTAGCGCGGCGAGACCCTTTAGAGTCTTTGACAAGACAACCTAGAGCAAACCCGCCCAGCAAATTATGTCCTCATCCTTAGGCACACGTTGGCGAACGGCAAGCGTAGGGATGGCCACATCGCCGCAGTTCTTTAGACGGACCACCTCATCCTTGAGCTCTTGCTGCGTGACGACCCATCCATCAAGCACCTCGGTCCAAAGCTTCCGCCACGACACTCCCTGAGGCCCTGCTTGCTTCACGACCTCAGTCGCGAAATGGAACGCGCGCCGTCGCCCGGATTGGAGGGCCAAGGCACTTCGTTCTCCCGGATCTATTACGCCCGGCAAACTGAAAATATCGCCGTTCTTGGTCTTCTCCGCGCGCTTGTCGGCCTTGATCTGAGTACGAGTTTCAGCCTGGACCGACAACGCGCTGACCTGGGCATCGCGAAAAACCTTTAGACCAGCATCGCTGCGGCTGAGATAAATCAGCTTGTAGAGGGTTCTATCAATGCTGGTCTCGTCGACCGTGATCGCTGGAGCGAACCTGTAACCCCCAATCCGACGAAGCGCTTTCCGCGCCATCTCAGTCACGAAATCCTCCCGGCGCTCAGACGACAACTCGGCCACCTTCGACTGCCAATCGCTGCCGGGTGCCACTTGGCCCAGCCATTCGACAAGCTTCGGCATCCGATCAGTCGCCAGAAAGCGCGAGGCGAACTGCAGCATGAAGTTCACGAGCACTTCAGTGCTGCCTTGGTCCATGAGGCCGGCAAACTGGCGAATGTCCGGCAAGCCCTTGGGATCAATAACGACATATCGAAAGGAGTTTGCAGGGAGTGATCGCTGGATCGTGCCGGCGTGCTTTTCCGCCAGGCCAGGGTAGCAAGTGATTTCTATCTCGCCGCGAAACGGGGCGACCGCCGCGTCTAGTTCACGATGCCGATCCTTTTCGACCAAATGCGCGATCAGCCTGATGTTACGGCCGAGCTTCGCCTGCTTCTCCTTGGCTTCAATCATCCGGCGCAACGCGATTCCGAATGATGTGTCGCTGTGTTGTGGACATTGACTTTTCCAAGGCCCGGCGAAGAGATCGACATAAGCGAAGGTGGTGTAGCGACCGAGAACCTTTGGCAAAGCGTCGCGCATATACCTGTCTAAGAAGGTGTGCTTGACCAGCGCTTGGCCTCTGCCTTCATAAAATTCAGGATTTAGCGTCACGCGAAGGCCCTCACGGGCCACTCATTCCACTCTCGGCCGTCAAGCGTTCTCCCGCCTGACTTAGGCCTAAAGCCACCCCACTGCTTGAAGAAAAACGGAACACCCTGCGCGCGGCAGGCATCACGGATCTCACGGGCCCAATCGATCTGCATCGGCCTTGCGCCCGGCCCACTTTCCCCGCCGGCGATCACCCAATGTATCCCGCCGAGGTCCACAGCGCCGACTGGACCTATCAGTGGCTCGACCGAGAGGAACCGAACCGCAGAGGGAGCGGACCGGAGGTGCGCGATCCGAGTGGCCCCGCGGTGGTCCTCCACTGAGACCCCCGTCCAGATATGGCTCGGCCCTGAGCTTTTGCCGTAGCGCCGAGACAAATAGTCACGCATCCGAGAGCTGCGCTTCGTGAGAACCTGATAAGTATGCCGGTCAGCCGCCTCCATCTGGTCGAAAACCTGGTCGATGAAATTGGTCGGGACCGCTTTGTGGAAAAGGTCGCTCATTGAGTTCACGAAGATCATTCGTCCCCGCTTCCACTTCGACGGCTGATCCAAGCGCTCTGGTCGGAGGACCAGGTCGAAACCCCTTTCGAAGGGGTGCCCCTTCACGCCTCGAAAGCGCTCTGCAAAGCGCTCCGCGTAGCAATTATCGCAGCCCGCTGTGACCTTGGTGCATCCCGTCACTGGGTTCCAAGTTGCGTCCGTCCACTCGATGGCGCTTTGATCACTCATGCGGGGCTCCTCATGGGCAAGAGATTATCAGTTCGCGCGCCGGTGTCACCTTTCCACTGACCCGATAGTTCAGACCGACCTCCTCCATAGCGAACCCCGCGAAGATTTCCCGGATCTCCGGCGTGTCGTTGATCGACAGGATGAAGCTCCCCTGAAGGCCCTCCAAGAGGCCTCTCAGAACCTCGAAATCGGCTGGTGAGAAGATGTCCTTGCCGTAGTCGTCGGTGCATCCCCAGTAGGGCGGATCGAGGTAGAACAGCGTGCCCGGCCGGCTGTCATAGCGCCGGATGCAGTCTTGGTAGGATAGCCGCTCGATCAGCACTCCGGACAGCCGCTCATGGACGTCCTCGAGCATCGGCACGAGCTTGTTGAGGTTCCATCTCGGCCGGGCATAGTCGATGCCGAACGTCCGCCCGATCCCGCCGAAGCTGGTGACCTGCATGTAGAGGAAGCGCGCCGCTCGCTCGAGGTCGGTCAGGGTCTCAGGATCGGCCGCGCGCAGACGCTCGAATTCGGAGCGGCTGTAGGTCTGCCATTTCAGCACGTCGAGCAGCTGCTGATAGTGCCGCTGGAGCAAGCGGAAGAGATTCACGACATCGCGGTTGATGTCGTTGATGACCTCCAGGCCGGGGCGGTGCTGGCGGCGGAAAAAGACACCGCCCATGCCCACGAATGGCTCGACGTAGCGATCGTGCGGCACGGCCGCGATGCGCTCAGCGAGTCGACCAGCCAGCGCTCTCTTGCCGCCAAGCCAGGGGGCGACCGGTCGGGTCGGCTTCACCGGCTCGAGAGCCGGCATATCGTTCAATCCTTCTTTCACTTTTAAGCACCTAAGAGGTCCCCGCCTCAGAGGCCGGGGGGACTAAGGGCTGGCGCGCCAGCCCAAGGTGCGAGGTCACTCTCGCGGTTCAGGGCGCTCCAACGCCCTGGCCACCCCCGTAAGGAGGCAGAATCTTTATGCCCCGAGCTTCCTTCCTGCGCCGATTACCCCATTCGCCCAGGCGTTGCCGAAGGCGTCATAGGTCGGCGCGGTGAAGCCGATCGCCGCCGCGGTCGCGCCGCCGGTTCGCGCAAGGCTTCCGCCGGGCGAGCCGAACAGATCGTCGAGTGTGTCGGCGCTGTAGCTGCCGATCGTCGGCGGCGTCGTCGTGAAGGTCAGGTTCTCGCCCAGCGCCGAGGCCTCGCGCGCACCCTGCCATGCTGTCAGCGACGCGCGGGCAACCCCATCGTACCAGGACTGATTGCCCGAATAGAGGTTGTTGCTAAGCGTCGTGCCGCCGGTCGCGTTAAGATAAACGAGCTTCGAGGTGCCCTCGGCATGGACGACGTTGTTGGCGAAGCGGACGTTGGTGAAGGCACCGCCGCCGCTCTCCCGCTTGAGCCCGCCTGCGCTCGTGTTGGTCGCATTGCGGATGATCGTGTTGTTGTGAACGTAGAGGTTGGTGATCGTCGAGGTACCGAGCGCCTGGACGTGGATGTCGCCGTAGGCATTCCCCGCCTTGGTGGCGTTGTTAGTGACGACATTGTTGCGGACGTAGCAATCGCTCACTGAACCGCCGCTGGTCGAATAGGCAATGACCGCGATGCCTTGGCCCTGGTTGCCGTGCGAGTAGCAGAACTCGACCCCGCACTGGTAGCTGCCGCCGTCGATATCGATCCCGAAGCCGTCCGTGGTCCCGCTGGTCGCGTTCGAGTAGGATTCGCAGAACGTGATCGTGGTCGATGAGGCATCGTAGATCCAGATGCCGCCGCCCGCGTCGATCGTCGCCCCGTTCGAATAGGCGACGCACCACTTGATCGTGCTGTTGCCCAGGCCACCGCCGACGATTCCCGACTTGCCGTTCGAATAGGCCTGACAGTTGTCCATCGCCAGGTTGGTGATCTGGCGCGTGGTCCGCCCGGCGTATCCCGTGCCGGTGCCGGTGCCGTACGAGATGAAGCCGCTCTGGCCGTTGTTGTGAAACGAACACCCGGACACCACGACATTCGCCAGGCCGACCGCGCCGGTGGCATCTGCGCCGAGCATCAGGCCTTGCTGGGTCGCGTTCTTGTACTCGCAGTTGATGTACCAGTGGTCCGAACGCTGGCCCGTCGTCGCGCCGCCATTGGAGCAGGCATAGGCCAGGCTGTTGCCGTCGAAGATCAGGTCACGGAAGACGTAGCCGCTGACCTCGTAGGCCGAGAGGATCGCATCAGACCCGGCGGCGAAACCGAACGCCTTGAGCGTCGCCTTGCCGGAGCCATAGGAACCATAGGTGATCGGGTTCGCCTGATTCCCGCTGACGGTCGGCCAAAGCCCGGCGTTGGGAGTGTTGAAAGTATCCCCGCCGCGAAACAGCACGGCATCGCCGGGCTGCAGCGTATCCATGATCGCCGCAACCTTGGCCAGCGTCGCCCAGGGTTGTGCCTGAGTGCCGGGGTTGGCGTCGTTTCCGGCGGCCGAAACATAGTACGAAGTCCCGGTGATGGCTGGCGCGGCCGCCACCGAGGGAGCTATGAACTCCGCGGGCAGGCTGTTCACTTGATTGAACGGCAAAGCGACCGCAATTGCGCCTCGCAGGATGCTGCGAAGCGCGCTCCCGAGTAGCAGCTTGGTCCGCGCCAACGCCATTATTTCTCGCCTGCCCAGAGAACAACGGTGCCTGCGCCAGCCGTGACCTGAAGCTGCACGTAAGGCACCCAGGCGATGCTTTGGAGGACGTCCGCGGTGCCGGCCGGGATGATCTCCATCCACGGCGCATCGGTGGCCACGCGGCCGTTAACCTTGAACGTCGTGACCCCGTCGCCATCGACCTGGACTGGCAACATCCCGGTGCCCGTTGAATCGTAGAGTTCCTTGTCGTCGTTGGACTGGGTCCCGACGCCGGTCTGGGTGAGCTTGATGGTCATGTTCCCTCCTTCAGGCCAGCTGGTCGCCGGCACTTTCCGCGGCGGTCGCGGCGCTTTCGTCGAGCCCCGCGTCGATGAAGAATTCGTCGGCCTGGACCACGGTCACGCCCTCGGACGCGAACCGCTCGCGCAGCTTCTCGTCAGCATTGACCGCCTTGATCAGCGCAGGCTTGTCGAGCTCGTACTTCGGCCGGACGAAGCCGATCGCCCAGTCGCCAGCGCGGCGCAGCCAGGTGACGACGGCATCGACCTTCAGACCCTTGGCCAGCTTGACCGCCGGCGGGCTCAACCGCACCCCGATTTTCGCGCCCGCCAGTTCGCTCGAGCGCTTGTCGCGGGCCAGCTCGCGGCCGCCGGCTTCCCACCACGCCTTCAGCGAGGCGAAGCGGAGCTTCTGGCCTTCTTCGATCGCCGCGATCTGCTGGTCGCGCGCTGTCTTGGTCTCGTCGATGACGCGCGCCGCATAGACCTTGAGCGCCAGGACATCGCGCTCGGCCGAGACGTACTGCTCGAGCACCGCGACCGCCTCATCGGTAGTCGTGGGCACGTCGAGCGCGGCTTGTTTCCTGCGCGCCACGTTCAGCCCTCCGCTCCGGTGCCGGGCTCGGCCGGCCACTCGGTCCCGTCCATGTCGAGGTCGCGCAGCTGCTGGCGGTATGCGGCCCACGCTTCCCGATCGACCGGCGCGTCGGGGAGCTGGGTCCAGTCGCTCCCGGCGAGCAGGAAGTCGCGCCGCTTGCGCCGCATCGAGGCCACCACTTCCAGATCGATCTCCCGGTCGACCGCCGCTGGCCGGCCGTTGCGGGCGATGATCCGCTTGCCCCCGGACTGCGCGTCCAGGAGCGCCGCGTGTTCGGCTCGGGTGATCGCGACCGCGTCGGCCGGGATAAGGCAATCGGGGTTGGCGACCAGCCTCGGCCGCTTGTTCGCCTTGATCTCGCGCCGGGTCTGCGGCTCGGCGATCTCGATCGGGCCGTGGATGCCCTCGTCGTAAAAGGCGTTGTTCGAAGGGCTGTAGAAGATCCGCATGGCCTTGCTCCTCAGTTGCCGATGGCGAAGTAGTCGAGGCCGTTGATCGCGTTCGTTCCGCCCCCGTCGTAGTTGAAGAAGAAGGTCGCGCCCGAGGTGGTCTGGGCGACGCGCTGGATGAACACGTCGTGGTCCGGCGTGGCGGTCTGGTTGACCGCGACCGGGAAGGCGCGGAAGCACGCGTTCGGGAACGCGATCGGGAAGGTGACCGCGACCGAGCCTTCCGCATAGCTGCCGGTGAGCCCGCCCCACTGCAGGATCAGCCCGCCCGGCAGCTTGATGTAGCCGTTGTTCGAAAGGGTCGAGGCGGATGCCGTGGCGAGCCCGAGCGGGGTGATCGCCTTGGTGTCAATCGTGCCGGCGAGGATCTCGACTGCGCTCGCCTTGGGCACGTCGAGCGTGAGGTCGGCCGCGAGCGGGCCGCCGCCGCTCAGCAGCCCGGTCGAGTTGACCAGGCGCGTCGTCGGCACCGCACCGCCGCCAGTTCCGACCGCGCCCGCGACCAGCGCGATGATCGCGTCGCGCAGCTGCTCGGCGTCGCCCTTGACCAGGGCAATGCCCGCCGCCTCGATGGCGAACGCCATGTTCTCCTGCATGTCGTTGAACCAGTCGGCGGTGAGCTGGGTCGCCTGCTGGCCAACGGCCGGATTGCCATTCTGAAAGCGGCCGTCGACCGCTCCGGGACTGTCGATGCGATGCATGGGGTTGGTCTCCTTAACCGGTGAAGTCGATCCAGAATGCCGCGGACGGTTCGACGTCGTAGGCAAACAGGACGATGGTGTGAGCGGGCCGGGCCCGGGCGATCACGCACTCGAGATCGATCGCCCCGAACCCGCGCAGGCGGACCCCGAGTCGGTCGCCGATCTGCGCCTGGGCGATGAAGGTCGCTTCCTCGAGATACCCGTCGAAGGGCCGGACGTGGACGGTCCAGCAGAAGGCGAAGTCCGGCCCGTTGAGGCGGTCGCCGATCCGTGCGCCGACGCGAGCGGGCCGGTGCTCCTCGATCCAGATCACGTAACCGAGCCGCGCCGCCAGTTCGATGAAGGCCTGTCGGCTCTGTCCGCCAAGGCCGGTCAGCTTCTGCTGAAGCGCCGCCTGGCGCTCGCCGGCGTTGTCCGGCCGGCCGGTGCAGGCGTCGGGAAGCCCGGCGACCCGCTCCCAGTCCGGGAGCAGTTCAAGCGCGGTGCGCGGATCCGCCTCCTCGAGCAGGTCGAGCCCGCGCGCATCGACGCGGGCCAGCTCCTCGGCAAGCCCGGCGAGCAGCTGCGCAAAGACGCTGTCGCGGCCGAACTCCCACGCCAGGCCGCGCGGCAGCAGCTGGCGCAGTTGCCCGGCATAGGCTGCGGCGTCGCGCGGCAAGGTGCCCTCGTAGCTCATGCGACGAAAGCCACGTCGCCGAGCATCGGCATGCGGCCCTGGTTGGCGGTGAAGTCGAACGCCGGCAGGTTGACGACGTGGCGGAACTCGCCCTCGGCCAGGCTGATCGCCTCGCTGATCCGGCTGCGGTAGATCGTCCCGCCGGGCTGCGCGTCGCGCGAAAAGAAGTCGGCGAGCTCGCCCAGCACGGCGGCGCGCGTGTCGGGGGTGTCGGGGATCAGGCGGATCTCGAAGTCCACCGGTTCGGCGGCCGGCGCGAAGACGAACAGCTCGGCCGTGACCGGGCGGAGCACGTCGAGCGCGGCCTGGACCGCGGCGACGTCGTCGACCAGCGGCAGGATGTCGTCGCGGCCATCCATGACGAAGGTAAGGCCCACCGTGCCGGTGCCCATCCACCCCGGATAGCACCACGCGCGCGTGACGCCCGGCTGGGCCAGCGCCCACGCCACATAGTCGCTTTCCGCGCCGCCCTGCGGCGGTGTCTGGATGCGGTCCAGAAGCCGGCTCAGAAGGCTCTCATCGCTTTCTTCGGCCGCGCCAGCGACCTCGGCCGAGGCGACGATCGCCGCGGCGTTCACGCCGGCAACCGGGCTCGCGAAGGTCAGCTGGGTGCCCGGCAGGACGTCGCCGCCCGCGCCGGCCTCGAGCGCGACGACGGCAACAGCCGCGGCACCGGCCGCGATCGTCGCCGCAGTCTTGACCGTGAACAGCGCGCCGTCGGACCGGGTGAGCTGCACCCCCGCGTCGATTACCGATCCGTTCGCACCGGTGGCGGTGATGGTCGCCTCGGCCGCGACCGCGGCCTTGCGGCGGATGCCCCAGATGCTGGCCCAGCGGGCGAGGTATTCGGCCTCGGCCGTATCGGGCATCAGCTGGCGGGCGAGCCAGTCGAGATAGCCATAGAGCCCGGCCACCGCGCCGGCCTGCACCCGCGCCAGTACGTCGAGGAGCGAGTGGCGCAGGCGGCTGTCGGCACCCGGCATGCGGGTTTCGATGTCGCTGCGGCCGCGCTCGACCAGCTGCGAAAGGGTCGGACGGGCGAATGTCATGCGGAGGCCTCCCAGGTAAAGTCATGGCGCTCGCGGGCCGGGCCTTCGGGACGCTCGAGGATCACACCGATCGCCAGCAGCTGGCGCAGGCCGTCCTGGACCTGCGCCTCGACTTCGACGGTGATCGTCTTGACCACGCCGTCGCGGATCAGCCAGGCGAGCGCCTCGTAAGCGAACTGGCGAGCCTGCGCGGTCACGCTCGAGAGGACCTTGGCGCGGCGCAGCGTCCACAGCAGCGAGCCCAGGTGGTTGCGGACGTCGCTGTCTGCCGCGGCGTCAGAGACCTCGCCGGAAAAGGCGTTGCCCCACCATCCGCGGCGATCGTCGCCATCCTCGGGCAGCGCCATGCCTTCCGGCGCGCGGGCATCGGTGAACAGCGAGAGCAGGATCGCGGTGCGCATCCCGTCGTGCGTCGCGAGCGCGCCGCCGGCGAGCGAGAGGTCGGCACCGAGATCATCGGACCAGGTGAGCGCGAGATCGGTCATGATGCCCGCACCTTGTCGCTGCCGCTGATGATCTTGTGGGTTCCGGGATCGACGTCGTCGCCGACCCGCGCGACCTTGGCCCCGCCTTCGCCGCCGAGCTGGACTTCCTCGCTGTCGACGATGACCTGCGGCGCGGTGACCAGCACCTTGGCCACGCCCGTGATCGCCAGCGCCTCGCGGCCGAGCAGGACCACGTTGCCGAGATCGTCGTGAAGCGCGACTTCGCCCTGCTGAAGGCTCTGCAGGCGATAGCGGCGATCCTCGACCGCGATCACCACCGCGTGGCTGCGGAGGCCGCCCATGCAGCCGACGATCGCCTCGGCCCCGGCGTGCGGATGCGACGTGAAGCCGTACTCCTGGAAGCGCTCGACCGCGTCCTGGCCTTCGTCGGCGAAGAGCTCGATTTGCAGCTCCTGCGCCTCGCGGGCATCGTCGATCAGGCTGATCACCGCGCGCGAAAGCATCCCACGCAGTCGTCCTTCGAGCGGCGACATCAGCCGGCGGAAATGGTCGGCGGCGCTCATTGCTTCGGCTCCGGCCCGGCGATCTTCGCCCAGGCCTCGGGCGGGACCATCTCCAGCTCGGTGGTCGTTCCCTGCTCGGCGCTGCGCACGAAGCGCACCCGCTGGATCAGCAAAGCCTCATCGCGGCCGCAGCTCGGGATCCGGCACGACGCGCGCTCGCCCGCTTTCCAGATCCGGCCTGACTGGCCATCGGTGAACCAGCCCGGGAGCGTCACGGTCAGCGGCCGGCCGCGACCAGAGCGGACCTTGGCCTCCCATTCCGCCCTTTGCTTCAGGTTGGCAGTGTCGGCCTGGTCCTCTCCAACGACGATCATCGGGCGGTATCGGGCAACGCCGGCGTCCTTGGCACTGGCCTTGACCTGGGCGACGTCTTTGCCTTTGCGGCGGTCGCTGCCCGATGCCTGGCCCTTGACGATGTAGTCCGAGAAGCGCTCGGCCCCGTCGTCGCTGGAGCTGGCAGTCAGCGCGTTGACGCCCTCCTCGATCCGGCCGGCGACCGCGCCGTCCTGGCCCGGGTTGCCTATGCGGATGCGGCCATCGCCGACCGACCAGCAGACGAGGCCGCGATAGCGGCACATCCGCTCGATCGCCGCGAATGCGGTCTCCTGCGGCTGGAGCGCGAACCGTTCGAACGCCTTGCCGGTGTCGCCGGCGACATCGATGGCGATGCCGAAAGGTTTTACGATCTCGCCCGCGATCGCCTCGAGCTTCTTGCCGCGCCAGCTTCCCGGCGACACCACGACCGAGCAGTCGACGAGGTCGCCTGCCTTGTCCCGGCCGGAAACACGGATCGCGCTGTCTTCGGCACTGATCGACCGTTCCACGCGGTCGATCCAGCCCGTGACCAGCGTTTCGCCGCCCAGGCTGACCCGGCAGGCCATGCCACGCTCGATCGGCCACTGGCTGGCCCCGGTACGCTCGCGCGACGCCAGGGTCAGGTCGAAGCTGCCCGAGATCGAGTCGATCGACGTTTCGATCGAGACCTCGGTCCACCCCGAATAGGCGGTCGCCCCGAGAGTCAGGACGACGTCGTGACGGGCGAGCCGGTCGAAGGTCATGCCCGCGCTCCCAGTCCGGCGCTCACGGTCAGCAGCTCGATGGTCCGTCCGCCGGGGACGAAGCCCGGATGGCGGACGCGGTTGCGGCCGACGATGTCGGCGAGCCGCGTCTCGAGGCCGGATGGCCCATAGATCCGCTGTGCGATCGCGAGGGCTGGCTCGGTCATTGCCAGCTCCACCCCATAGACCCGCGCCAGCGAGGCTCCGCGCGCGGCGATGTCGCGGGCGGCCGCCCGGCGCAGCGCGTCGAAGCTGTCGGCTGCGGCGTCGTCGCCGGCATCGGCCGAAGCCAGCGCCAGGCGGTCGAGACGCTCGGCCAGCGCGTCGCGGACGGCGATCGCATCCTCGTAGCTGGTGAACGGCAGTACAGCGGTCGCACGCGCCAGTTCGGCGGCGGCGGAGACCCGGAACAGCCGCAGTAGCGCCTCGCGGTTGTCCGTCTCGAGCACGCGCTGCGCGGTGCGCTCCGGAAACACCGGCTGCGCTGGCACCCAGTCGACCATCTTGCTGAGACCGGCGACACGATTGCGCGATGAACCGCCGAGCACGGACACCGCCTGGACCAGCCCGACGATCGACTGGCCGAGCGCGAGCGGATCCCGGAGCAGCCGCGCCATGTTGTCGGGCAGAAAGCGCAGGCCGGTTTCGAACGCGCGAAGCGTCGGCCCGAGCCCGCCCTGCAGGCCTGCCGCGAGCTGGCTGATCCCGGCCATGCCGGACACGATGTCCGCCGCCGACTGCTCTACGAAAGCCGCTGCGCCTGCGATCGAGAAGCCACCCGCGAATACGCCGGGAGCCTTCGCGATCTGGAGGTCTGCCTCGCTGGCGGCCAGCTCGCCACTGGCGACCGCGATCGGCGCGGTCACCTGCAGGCCGGCTTCGCCGAAGCTGATTCGGAACCAACAGACCCCGCCGTCCTCGGTGCTTTCGGTGGTGGTGAAGTCGAGCACCGAGACCATCATCTGGCCGTGCCAGGGATGGACGAGCAGACCCGGTCCCGCTTCCTCGAGCGCATCGATCAGTTGGTCGCGGCTCGCTGTGTAATCGGTGCCGATGACGTGGCACTCGAGGCTGAATTGCCGCGCCCGCCGGCCGAGGTCCTCGACCACCGGCTCATCCCGGCCGGGGAATTCGAACGTGATGTTCCGCCGTCCACCGCTGCGCTCGTGGCTGGCGGTCCGAAAGGCGACACCGCGGAAGCTGCCCGCCTGGTACTGGTCGCGCCAGCTCACGACGCACCCGCCATCGATCGGCCGAGCGCAACGCTGAAGGGCACGTCGCCTGCGGGCTTGACCTGATTGAGCTTGCCGCTCAGGCCCGGCGCGAGCGAGATCGCGAGTTGCGCCTGCCCGCCCACACGTACTTCCTGCGCCGCAGTCTTGCGCCCGGTCGGCTTGGCGAGCAGCGGCGGGACGCGTGCCGGCCCCTTCGGGAACGGGACATTGGAGGTCGGCCGGGTCGGGCCGGCCGCGGCCGGTGCGTCGCCGCCGAAGATCTGCCGCCCGAAGTATCGCGGAAGACCGAACGGCTTGTACAGGTCGCTGAGGGCGGGCATCGCATTTGCGGCGCGCACGATCGCGTTGGCGAGGATCACGGCCGCATCGGCAATGGTCTGGAGGTTGCGGCCGACCTTCGCCCAGTCGGTATTCTCGACGAAATCGACGGCGATCTTCCAGGCCTTCTCGAGCCAGTCGGAGATCGACTTCGCCCAGGCCTGCAGCCGGCCGTCCTTCGCCATCTCGCTGATCTTCGCGAGCCATTCGCCGAGCTTGCCCTTGACCATGTCGAAGATGCCGGCGTCGGCGACCATCATCTGGAAGCGCGTCCACTGGTCCTGAAGGTTCGAAATGAGGCCGGAGAACGTGCGGCTTTGCCGGTCCATCATTCCGCCGAAGCGCTCAGAGAAGATCCCGGTGATCGCTGCCTTCATGTCCGCGGCGTTCTTGCGAACGGTGCGGGTCATCTCCTTGCCGTTGCGCATGTAGGTGAACTTCACCTTGTCGCCCTGGGCGGAGGCGCGGATACCGAATTCCTTCAGCCGCTCGAACTCGCCGGTAACGGCATCCGCGAGCGCCTCGACCGATTGCATCAGCGGCTTGCTCATCCCGGCCGAGGCATCGCCCAGTGCGCGCAGCGAGCCGTCGAGCGGGTCGATGCCGTAAGCCTTCAGCTGGACATAGGCCTCCATGACCTGGTCCAGCTCGTAAGGCGTGGTCTGCGCGAAGTCCTGCACCCAGGCCATGGCCTTGCGCGCCTTGGCCGCGCTGCCTTCCATGTTCTCGAGCATGATCGAGAACTGCTCGAACTGCGCCGCCGTCTTGAAGATATTGAACACCGAAAACCCGGCCGCGCCGACTGCGGCGGCAGCGGCCCATTTCGCCGCTCCGAGCGCTAGGCCGCCCATCTTCTTGCCGAGTGAGACGACGCCCTTGCCGGCGAGCTCGGCCCCTTTGTTCCATGCCGCCAGTCCGGCGCGGCCGGCGTAACGTGCTGCGGTCCTGCCGACTTCGCGGAAGGCACTGGCAAGGTGACCAAGCCCAGCCCGCAGCCGGGATCCGAGCTGGTACCCGCGTTGATACGCCCGGTCCGGGTCACGAAGATCGGAGGCCAGCTTCCTCGCGGCGCGACCGAGGCTCGCCATCGACTGCTGGATGCGCTTCGCCGGACCAGTGACCCGGTCGGTTGCCTGCAGCAGCATGGAGAATTTGAGCGACATCAGTCCTCATCCGCAGGTGCGAGCCGCTCGGCCTGGCCGAGCCAGAAATCCACTTCGTCCCACCTCAGCCGCATCAGCTCGGACGGCTGGAAGTGGAACGAACCAGCAAGCGTCCCTAGGCAGTCTGCCCAGTTTTCCGGCCACTCCCCGTGGCCGCGTCGAGCAAGTTTCCCAGGGCCTCGAAATCTTCCGGATCGAGGTTTTCGATCTGCTCGGAGTCGAGGTTGGTCAGCTTTCCGATCATCGCGATCGCCAGCGCCACGGGCCGGCCGTCGAAGTCATCGACAAGCCTCAGGTGCTTTGCCTTCGGCCGTCGCACGACGATCACGCTACCGGCATCGAGCAGCACTTCCTCAAGCTCCTGGCCGGCCTGGTCGACCGTGGTGCGGACGATCGGATGGATGAGCGTGTGGGTCAGCGGCGGGCGCATCACAGCACCTCTTCGGCCGGCGGGCCCTGGAAGGTGACCTTGGCCTTGCCGTCCGGGCCAAAGCTGATCGCGTCGGCGCAGTACGCGTTGCGGATGATCCACGTCTTGCCGGTGTCGAGCTCGGCGGTGACCGTCGCGTTGTCGATCGAGCGCAGCAAGGCGAGGCTCACGTTCGACTTGTACAGCAGGGTGACCTCGAGCTTCGACTCCTTGGTCATCTGCTTGAACGCGCCGGCTTCATAGTCGCCGGCGACGGCTTCGCGCACCGCCCCGCCGATATCGAGGGTCGCTTCGCCCGAGGTCGGGTAGGAAACGCCGTCGATCTTGATCTTCATCTGGCCGACGACGCGATTGGGATTGGCCATCTCGGGATCCTTTCAATGGGTTCTCGGCGCGCTCTCAGCGGCCGGTGAGCAGGCGATCAGAGGCGGAACTGGATGGCAGCGGCGAAGCTGCGGAACTGGTTCACGATGTCCGGCGGCACGAGCGCGTTGACCCGGCTCGGGTTGCCCTGGTCGCGCTCGACGATCAGGTCGGCGACGAACTGGTCCAGACCCTCGACCAGGCCTGCTTCTTCCCACTCGCGGGCCAGCGCGATCAGCTCGGACCGGATGATGTTCGGCGTGACGATCGCCTGCCCGGGGCCGAAGTTGGTCCCGTCGTCGGCAAGCTTGTGGCGCGGGAACTTCAGCGCGATACGGGCGCGCAGCGAAGCGCGCAGGTAGCCGAGCGTGGTGACCGTCTCGAGGTCGAGCCAGGCGGTGTCCTCGATGCCCAGCGCATTGGTCTGGTACGTGGTGATCGCCCGCTCAACCCGGGCAGTGCCGCCCTGGTCCACCGTGAAGGTCGAGATCCCGTCGCGCAGCAGCAGGTCGCGCTGGGCGCGGGTGAAGCGGTCGGCTTCCTTCGGTGCGACCAGCCCGGTCAGGGTGAGCGTCTGCAGCGGACGCGCCGGGTCGATCGCGGTGTAGTAACCGCAGATCGCGCCCCAGATCGCCGCCGCCTCGGCCGGCCATGTCGGGCTCTTGCCGGTGCCGAGGACCGAGACCAGCTCGCTGTTCAGCGCCGCGCCGAACGCCGCCAGCGCGCCCTGCGTCCCGCTCTTCGCGCCATAGGCGACGCTCTCGAGCATCCGCAGCGGCCCCCAGCGATCGTCGAGCTCGGCCTTCGCCGCGGCGACGGTGGTCGCGTCGGTCAGGCCGATCACGATCGTGCGATAGGCGTTGTCGCCGATCACCGGCCACACTGTGGCGAGATCGGGATCGGTCGCACCAGCCGCCATCGCGACGATCGCCAGGGCGACCCCGGCCGGCAGTGCTTCACCCGCGAAGTGGCTGTGGCGAATGTCGATCGAGTTGCCGACCGTGCCCTTGTGCCGGCAGGTCACGGTGACCACCGCGGCAGCGGCGGCGGCGGTCACCGGCAGATCGGCCTTGGCATTGATCGCGGCGGCGATCGCGGCGGCGATGTCGTTGGCGATCGCGCCGGTAGCGACTGCGACCGGGACGGCGACGCCGGCGATCAGGAGGGCGATCGTTCCCGGCGCCGTCGCCGGGCCGGTGACCGTGATCGTCCCGCTCGCGGCGCTGCCGCCGCCGATGTCGTCGAGCGCGATCGCGTGGACCTCGCTGTAGCGGTCCGCCTTCTTGAACGCGGCAACCATGCGGGCGAGCATCGAGCCGCGGCCGAAGAGAGCGATGGCCTCGCCTGCCTCGGCGATCGGCTTGACGGTGAGCGCCGGCGCGGTGCCGGCGGCGAGTCGCTGGCCGATGATGAGGACGCGGTTCGCGATCGGCGGCAGGCCGGACACCGCGCGGCTCGAATCGAACTCGATGTGCTGGCCGGGAACCCGCAGGTCGGCCGGGATGCTGTTGAAATCGATCATGCCTTCTTGCTCCTGTGAAGGGCCGGAATAATGTCACCGTCGGCAATCAGCCGGGCGAGGTACGGGGAATGCTCGAGCCTCTCGCCCGCCTCGCGCAGCAGCCGTCCATCGGGCAGACGGACGCGGCGGCCGGGCGCGGGCCGGTAACGAAGCGCGGTCACTGCGGCAGCTCCATCTGATCGGCCGCGTCGGGATCGGCGGCGGGCAGTTCCGGCCCGACGTTGCCGAATGCGGGGATGTCCCAGTCGACGTGAAGTGTGTCGAAGGGCGCGTCGTCCCGGGGGAACTGCCCGAACGGGATCGTGCAGCTGAGCGCGATCGCGACCAGCGAGAGCCCGGCCTTCCGTATCTCGGGCGAGCGCGCGACAAGGCGCAGGCCTTCGACCGTCACCGGGTGGGTCAGCTCAAGCGGCTCGAGCGCATTGCCGGACAGCAAGCGGACCGCGTCGATCGCCAGCTGGTAGCTGCCGGGCTCGCCCGGCCCACCGTGGCGCGTCGCGGTTTCGTTTCGGAGGTTCTCGGCCGCGACGACAAGCGCGAACCGGGCCTCACCCATGAACCCGGCGTCGTCCTCGGCATCATCGCCGCGGTCGATTCCCAAAAACACCGCCCAGGCGGCCGGGCAGCGCAGCGGCACCTTGCGCTCCTTCAGGTAAGCGTCGAACTCCTCGGGATAGCTCTCGAGCGTGCGGTACACGTATCCGAGCTGCCCGCTGTCGCCCGCCTGGCGCAGCACCTCGACAAGGGCGTTCTCGACAGCGCCGATCATCGCGCGCACCGCTTGCGACAGATCATCGAGATCACTTCGGCGACGACGAGGAACACGGCCCACAAGAGCGCGATCGGCCAGACGATTGCGGCCAGGCGTAGCCCGGTCTCCCGCTTGGGATAGCCGCACTCGGCGTTGCCGTTCTCGATCAGCACCGCGATCGACCAGCACAGAGCGAAACCGACCAGCCAGAGCAGGACCAGGATAAGGCCGATCATACCGCGCCTCCGATGGCGTCGCGGGCGTAATCCTCGGCCTGGGCGAGCAGCTCGATCTCGTCGTCGCCGGAGAGGCCGAGGAACGGCCGCGCCGGGATCTCCACTTCCTTCACCCGGCGCAGGCCGAGCCCGCCGGGCAGGCTGAAGGCGAGGAAGGGCGCGTTCTTCGCGCGGATCTTCGCGCCGAACTGGTGGACGCCGGCATAGATCAGGTTGGTGCCGACCTCGACCCGGTCCCGGCCGGCGACGGAATGGATCGACTGGCGCAGGAGGCCGCGGTCGGTGAGGGTCTTGCCGCCTTCCTCGCGGGCGCGGATCGACTTCGACCACTTGCGGCCATCGGGCGCGGTCTCGGTGTCGAAGCGGTCGATCGACGCGCTCTCGAGCGTAACGCCGAAGCCCTCCATCAGCGGAGTGAGATCACCGAAGGCGGCAACGAGCGCGCCCAGCCGGGCCTCGATCTCGTGCCCGCCGCGGGTGTCCAGGCGAAAGGTCGCGGCCATCAGTAGCCGTCCAGGCTCGAGCGATCGAAGCGGCGCTCCGATCCGCTGGTCAGGATCTGGCCGGGCCGCGGCGCGGCTTCCTCGACGCCGGCGTCGAGCTTGATCACGCCCTTCGAGATCTCGGCGAGGCGGGCGAGCGCGTCCTTGCGGCGCGAGGATACCCAGTCGGGCAGCTCGGACCGCCAGAGCAGCGAAAAAGCATAGTCGCAGGCAATGTCGGTCAACAGTGCGTGACCGGCGAGCGCGGCGGCGTCGCGGTGGCGCGCGGCGATGTAGCTGGTGATCAGCGTGTCGGCGCTCTCGAGCGCGTGGTCGACCTTGGCCTGGTAGATCTCGCCGATCCCGGCCTCGTCGGTCAGCTGGATGAGGTCCCGCTCCTCGAAGCGCGCCTGCATGTCGGCAAGGTTCGCAAAGAGGGGCACGGGATCATGGTCCTTTCATGAAGGGTTGGGCGGCGACCGGAGAGGATGTCGGCCGCCGCCCGGCGACCCGAAGGCTCAGGCCTTCGAAGTCTTCTTCTTCTTTTCGGCGACCGGAGGCGGAACAGTCCCCTCCGGTTGGTGCTCTTCGGCCACCGCAGCCTTCTGATCAGCTGCTACGGTTTCCGCCTGTTCGCGAGCCTGCTCGGAGGTCGACGCCGAACCGTCCTCCGCCCCGGCGGGGTCAACAGCAGCGGCGTCCTTGACCTCCGCTACCTTCTCAGCGTCTTCGCCTTCAGGCGCGGCCGCGCCCTCCGGCTCGTGCGCTGACCCGCCAAGGGTCTGCAATTCCGCACCCGGCACCTTCGCGCCGTTCAACTCCGGGATCGGAGGGTCGTTAGGATCGGTCTTCGACGCCTCGGCCTCGGCCATGACTTCGATGAACGCCGCCAGCTCGGCGACGTCCTCCTTGGTGGCGACGCGGGCTTCCTCGTTTCCATCCTCGTCGATCGAGACCAGCTGGACGCGCAGCTGCGGATCCTCGCAGATCGCGACCACCTTCAGCCCGGCCGCGGCATCCTGGCCGAAGTCTTCCGGTGTGAGGTCGCGAGGCTCGGGGCCAAAGGCGAACCCGGCCCGGCGGCGCGAGGCGAGGCCGATGGCCGAGCCCAGCGCGGCGACGCGGATCAGGTACCTCACAGCCAGTCGCACACGAGCAGCTCGGCCGTGCCCTTCCAGACGTTGGTCTGGCCGTTGGCCAGGCTGTCCGCGTTGAGGATGTTGAGCGCCTTCTGCTCGAGGCTGGCCGGCACGACCAGAAGCGACGGGCGGATGCCGAGCTTGCGCCCGAAATCACCGGTGAACCCGCGCATGGCTGCGCGGGCCGCACCGTAGCTGTCGCCGTCGAGCGCCTGCTTCGAGGCGTAGGCGAACTGCCAGAAGCCGAAGCCGACGTTGTCCCGGCTGTCGACACCGTAGAGGAATTTCTTCCTGTGGAAGAGGTTCGGATCGTCCGGCTTGTCGAGCGCGGTGAACTGCGGCTTCTTGCGCTCCTGGACGATGATCGGCTTGATCGCCCGGGTGTCGTCGATCAGGTACCAGGCCGCGCCGGCACCGCCGCCGAAGTTCGAGACCGACTGCGGGTTGCCATTGACATCGAGCACCGGGTGATCGGTGTCGAAGTAGTACTGGCCGTCATAGCAGTTGGTCGCGAAGCCGTTGGCGAGCAGGCCCCAGCCGAGCTCGTCGAGGTGCGCGCCGGTCGCACGGCCCATCTCTGTGAACATCGGGGTGTAGATCCCGACGTTGTCGTCCTCGATGTCGTTGCGATCGACCTCGATCGTCATTTCCCAGTCCTTGTTGGCGATCGAGTAGCGATGCGCCTGGAGCTGGTTGATGACGCGGTCGCCGACCCATTCCCGCATGCCCGGGAACTTGCCGAGCCAGCCGTATTCCTGGCTGGCGGTAGAGCTGGAGACGCGGGTCGCGATCCGGTCGATCTGCGAGCCGGCCTGGCCGAGGCCGCCCTGGTACGCCGTCGAGAAGGCGACGCCGAGGTTGGCAAGAGTTCCGCCGTTGATCTTCATGGTTCAGTTGTCCCTGTTTCCCGGCCTCAGCCGATCTTGACCCAGACGCCCTGGGCGTCGACGTCGACGATGGTGCCGGCCGCGGAGCGGGTCGCGCCGCCGTTGGTCTTGGCGACGGTCTGGTCGTCGACGACGTAGGCAGTGGCCCCGATGTCGGCGATCGTGATCAGGTCACCCGCCGCGCTGTTGGCGAACTGGAAGGTGCCGCGCTCGACCTCGATGGTCTTGTCGCCGTCCGCGCCGGCCGAGTTGTCGACCGTCTTCAGCGCAAGGCCATCTGCCTTGAGCGTGGTCGCGACCGCGCCGGGCGTCGCGTAACCGGTGGCCGAAAGGCACACGAGAGCGCCGGCATAGATCTTCTTCGCCGCAGCGACCTTTCGGAAGAAGGTCTTGCTGTCGCGCTTCTTGGTGAGGCGATCTTCAGTGAGCGCAGCCATTACGCGGCCTCCTCGTCACGGGTCTTCAGGAAGTCCGCCTCGGCGATCCCGGTGGCGGCGCAGATGGCCTTCTCCTCATCGGAGAGCTTGCCCTTCTCGGTCTTGGGCGGCTGCCCGCCGAGGTCGACCGAGGCGAGGACCGGCACGGCCTTGCCGAGGTACTTCTCGAGCTCGGCCGGGTCCTTCTTGCCGAGATCGATCGCCCACTCCTTCATGGCGGGCGCGAGCTTGCCGTCCTTCACGGCCTGATCGACCGAGGCGAGGACCTTGTCCTCCTCGAGCTTCGCCAGGCGCGCGGTCAGATCGTCGTAGCCGGCCTTCGGCACGTACTTCGTCGGATCGGGCGCACCGGCCGTGCGGGCCGACTTGACCGATGCGAGCACGGTCTCGGCGCTGGCGTCGTCGCCGAGCTGGAGTTCGCTGCGGATCGAGGCGAGCGCGGTCTCCGCACCCTCCTTGCCGCTCTTCAGCTGGTCGATCGCGGCGAGGACCTTGCTTTCGTCAAGGCCCTCCGCCGGGATCGCCAGTGCCGTGGCGAGGCTCGCCAGGGCCAGGGTGATCTTGCTCATATCGGGGTCTTCTCCTGCAGGTGCGCCGCCCTGTTGGTGGGCGAGCGCGGGAAGTTCGAGATTGGGGGAGTTGGTGAGGCCGGCGTTGACCAGGCGGATCACCTCGCGCGTCGATGGGTGGACGCGGAAATTCGGGCTGACATAGCGGTACTCGCGCGAAGCCAGCGCGGCCTCGGCCTTCGGCGTCCACTCGACATCGGCCCAGATGCCGTCGCCCTCGATCTGCAGATTTCGCACCCAGCCCGCGGCAGGGGCCTGGCCGCCAACGCCGGCGGTCGCCGCCAGCTCAGACTGGTGATCATAATCGACCATCATGTCCGCGCCGCCCAGGAAGCGCCTGGTCGCGGCGAGCACTTGTTCAGCGTGAGCGCGGTCGCGAAGGATCCAGGGGCCACGCCCGTCGCGCCCGAAGAACGGATCGCCGAACGGCAGGACCTTGATCCGCTGCGAGGGCTTTCCATCCGCGACAGACACTTCCTGCGCCGCCGCGATGGCGCGCTCTTCCGCCGCAACCGTTTTTACGGTGCTGCGAAGGTGCGCAGGGATCGAGGTGGATTTGCCGGCCATGAAACCGGCTTAGATGCGTCGGCGGAGGGTCCGTTATCTCCGGCGACGGAGCAGGGCGCGAAAGAATCGCTGCTATTGCGGACCGGGCAATGCTTGGCCTGATCCGCACGATTTGCCAAGCTGGTTGAACCTGCCACCGGATCGGCCTATATCGAGCCCACGCCACGCGCCGTTTCGGACGTCCGGTCTAGGCTTCAAGCACAAGACAGCGGGGCTACTTCTTCCTCCTCACCGACTTCGGCACCACCGTGTGCTTGCGCACTTCGAACGTCGCGCTGTAGCTCCGGCCGCCGGCGCTGCCGCGCACGTGGACCAGCGGCGACCCCGACGCCGAGATCGGCGGCGTGCCGTGATTGAAGCGCCCGCTGCTGAGCAAGTCCGGCATGTTGAGCAGATCATCCGCTCCGATCGCAATTTGCCCGCGACCGTCCTTGCCGTGCCGCTGGAAGATATGGCGCGTCACGCTGCGGTCGAGCGAGACCACCTTCGTCTTCCCTTTCCTGTCCACGCCCGACAAGCCGAGGCGAGAGAGCTCCGCCACGGCATGGCCCGAAAGCGCGTCCAGATCGAACCGCGCCCTCCCGTCGCCGTTTGCGATCGCGCCGTCGATGAAGCTGAGTGCGCCTGCACCCTTGCTGGCAAACCGGCCGCGGCGGTCGCGCACATAGCGGTCGCGCGCCGCGAGCTCACTGCGATCGGCAGACCAGACCACCTTTCCCGCATCGAACCGCCGCGGCGATCCGACGAACCAGCGCCAGAAGCTGCCGGCTATGTCGACCACGCCCTCGGGCGAGCGATAGCGCCGGACCAGCAGCGCGCGACCGTCCAGCGCCGTGACCCAGACCAGCCCGATCGTCTCCGGCCTGGTCAGCACCCGTGCCGCGGCCGCGAGGCCCATAGCGGCCCTGGCACCGAGGCGCGCCATGGTGCCGTCCGGCCGGCGCAGAAGCCCGAGCGAGATCGCCATCGGCCAGCCGGCCGCATCCTCCCAGACCACGCCCTTCACCGCCGCGGCGCGGTCGCGGATCCCGAACGCGGCGAAGAACCCGCTCACCGTGCGGTAATCGCTCTCTGAGAGGCTGGCCTGGAGCGCCTCCTCTTCGCCCTTGGCAGACCCAATCCGCGGTGATGGCGCGAGCGCGTCGAGGCTCGCCTTGCCGACGTTGTAGCTCCAGCCCGGATCGATCCCGCGCTCGACCTTGGTGATCTCGCCGGTGCGCTTGTTGACGTAATCGCGCTCCGGGAACTTCTGCGGCTCCGTCAGCTGCCAGCCCTTGCGCTCGAGCATCCGCTGGTTGAGCGCCTGTCCATCGCAGCGGCAGCCCCACCCGCACGGGGGGAAGTGCGTGTCCCACCACGGATCGTCGACCGGTAGGATCGTCCCGTGCCAGGCGTGGTGCTCCGGCCGCTCGCGCCCGTCCATGACCGAGACATAGCGCAGCAGCGGCAGGGTGCGCTTCGCCCGCTCGATCCGCTGCCAGCGGCCGGCTATGTAGCTCGTGCGCAGGTTGGTCTCGTAGATCGTTCGAAGCCGTGCGGGGCTGCCGAGCTGGACAACCTTCTCGACGCCGGTCTGCGGATCCTTCTGCAGCTTGCGGCCCCACCAGCCTTTCGCAACGAGGCGCGGCCGCAACTCGCCGGCGAACTGGCGAAGTGTCTTGCCCTCGGCGATCGCGCTGTCGACCGCGGCGCGGATGTCCTCGAGCAGATCGCGGGTCATCGCCTTGGCGACCGTGAAGGCCCGCGCGTGCTCTTCCTCCCAGACGTCGCGCCAGTCGAAACCGATCTCCCAGCCCTTGCTGCGAAAGAACGCAATCGCCTCGACCGGGTCGAGGCGCGGAAGAGCCTCTTCGGCCATCTCAGACGCTTTCCGCGCCGGCGACGATCAGCGGGCGCGAGAGGCCATCGCCGAGCAGGCCGTTGCCGGCATCGAGGATCCCCGCCATCTGCCAGGCTTCCCCGCGAAACCGCACGAACCCGCCTTCATTCGGTCGGAAGCCCGGCACGAGGCCCAGGGCCAGATGATGCCCGGCCTGGCCGAGCACGGCGTCGATCGTCGCGCGGGCGTTGCGGCTGTACCAGGCGCGGCGCTGGATCGCCCAGTCGGCATCGTCGGCCACCGCTGGGGCGAAGACGTGGAGAATGGTGCATTCGGCCCCCGCTTCGAAGCCGAGGGGAAGGATCAGTGGATCTAGCGCGAGCTTGTCGCCTCCACCAAGCTCGACACCTGGTCCGAGCAGGAGACCGCGCGCAGCGCCGTCGTCGCCATGATCGAAGCGCGGTACATCTGTTCCCGCGACCTGGAGGACGCCGGCGGCGTCGCGATAGGACGCGGCTTCGCCTCGCCCGAAGGTGAAGGCGAGGTCGAGGTCGGCCGCAGTGAGGTCGCCATAGGCCAATCGGTCACCCCGCCTTTCCGCGCGCCGGATCGGCGAGCCCGGCAATCCGCGCCGCGAACGCGCCGCGCGCGAGCAGCTCGGTGAACGCCGCCGGGTCCATGTCCTGAAGCGCGCCAGCGAGACGCGACTGCAGCTCGTCGATCGAGGCCGCGTCCGCGATCATCCCGTCCACGCTCTCCAGCAGCGGATCGATCAGCGCCTCCCAGTCGCCGATCGCCTCCTCGGTGGTCGCGGCGATGAAATCCGGCTCGCGCGCCGCGCCCTGTCCATCGACCGCGGCAAGTGCAACCTCATTTGCCGCCTGTGGGCGTTTAAGAGGCCCTAAGAAGGGGGTCGGCCCGGTTTTGGCACCACCGCGACCGCCCCGGGCTCCCTGGGGGCCTTCTGGCGGTAAATTCGCTCCGTCTGAATTCGGGTCTCCCTTGCCCGGTGCGATGAGCACGTCCTGCCCGTCCTTTGCGGCCGGCAGGCCCGCGCGCTCGCGCATCTCTTCGGCATCGATCTTCACGCCCATGCCGACCAGCGCGGACGCTGCCTCGACCTCGGCCTTGATATCGACCGGGTCGGGCTTGCCGATCTTCAAGCGCGGATACTTCGACCGCACCCCGCGGTTGAGCATGACGATCGGCACGACCAGGTCGCGGTTGAGCGTCGCGGCCAGGAGCTTGGCATCGGCCCGCTCGATGTCGCCCCGGACCTCGTTGTGGACGTTGGCCTGGCCGGAGCCGAGCCCGCCCGATTGCGCGTCGGTCGTGTTGGTCTGGCCGAGCACTGCCTTGGAGATCTGCAGGTCGAAGTATTCGGCATGGCTGCGCCAGAGGTCGTTGGGTGCGGTGCCGGCCTTGCGGTCGACGAACTCGACGCTCATCGTCTCAGGGAATGCGGCCGCCGCATCCGAGCCGAGGTTGAACAGCGCGCTCTCGAGAATGCGCTTGTTTTCCTCGCTCTCGTTGGGGCCGTACTTGCCGATGCGCAGCGGGTGGCCGAAGCTCTCGAGGAAGACCACCCAGTCCTTGATCGCGAAGTTCTTGAACATGTAGCCCCACGCCGCGATCCGGGCGAGGCCGCTGCGGATCGGCAGGCCGCTCTTCGCCGGATGCAGGTGCGTGACGAACTTGCCCGCCGGGAGCGAGGACGCCGGGCCGACGCCGTCCTCGCCGCCGCGCAGGAGCAGCTCTTCCCCGGTCACCCGGTCGAATTCGAACCAGCGCGGATCCCGCCACTTCAGCGCGCGCGGCAGCCAGGCCTCGGCAGTAAACTCCCAGACGATCTCGACCGCGCTCACGCCCTTGCCGATCGCATCGAGGACGTGGAACAATTCGTCCTCGAGCATGTCGCGCTCGAGCCAGGTCTTCACCAGCTCGGCGTCTTGCTTCGCTTCGGCGCTTTCATCGGCAGGCTCGACCTCGATCGGCAGCTGCGCGACAGCGCGCTTGCGGGTGCCGAGAACCGACAGGTAGTGAAGGTCCTTCTCCTCCATCTCCTCGGCCAGCTCGAAGTAGGCGAGCGCGTCGCCGTCCTCTGCCTGGCGGAGCAGGCCCGCGAGCTTTCGCGGGTCGAGCCCCTGCGCCGGATGGCCCGACTGGATCGTCCGGACGGATGCGCGCGAGGGCGCTGCGATCTCGCGATCAAGCCCCTCGCGCACGAGCGGCCGGCCATCGGGCAGGATCAAAGCGGGTGGCTTGCTGGCCATCAGAATGCGCCTCGCTGGTCAAAGCGGTTGCCGCGGGAATAGCGGCCCATGTCGTCGGGATGGACGAACCCGGCCTCGCCGTGCTTGGGTCCGCCGGAGAAGTGCCCTCCGGCCATGATGCCGCGGTACTCGTAGAGCGAGCCGCCGAAGTCGCAGGCGCGTGAAGCGAGGCTGTAGGCCCAGAATTCGTCCGCGTGGACCTCGCCGTCGTTGACGATGCGGATCCCGCCCGACTCTTCCGAGCCGACCTTCTTGATCGCCATGAGGTCGGCGCGGGTACGCGGATCGCGGCGGATGCGAATCTTGCGGGTCTGGAAGCGGCGCGCGAGCCCGAGCGCCAGGTCCACCCGGTTGGGGCCGGTCAGCAGCACGCCGACCACGCGGGTCGCGCCGTGCGCGCGGATCAGGTCCTCGACCACTTTCTCGCCCATGCCGGTCTGGTCGACCATCGCCATGACGATGCGCCGAAGCAGGAACATTCGGTCGAAGAACTCGTCCTGATGCGCGAAGGTCTGCCCGACCTCGCGATAACCGTCCCGCTCCCACAGCGTGTCGCCGAGCAGCTCCATCACGAGCTGGATCTGGCCGTCGCGCCGGCGGGCGACGTCTCGGCCGAGGTAGCACAGCCCGCCCTGGTAAAGCTCGGGGCGGCCACAGTCGTCGTGCTCGGCCGCGATGATGTCCTCGAGACTGATCAGCGCGCCGGAACCGGTCTTCGGAACGCAGTCGAGTTCCTCGGCCGCATCGTCACCATAAGCCGCGCGGATGTCCGCTTCCCATTGAACCTTGTCGGGCAGCTGTGTGCCCTTGGTCCTGGCGACCAGGGCGACCCGCTCATAGAGCCCGGCTTCCATCGCGTCCTGGAATGTGATCTTGACCGGTACACCTTTGCGCCGCCCGGCCTTGATCTCGTCGAGCAGCACGTTGAACGGATTGGCGACGCCGTCATGGGTCGAAATCACCACGACCTGGCCGCCCCAGATCAGCAGCGCCATGGCCGACTTGATCACCTCGTTAACGTTCTTGTGGAACGCGGCCTCGTCGATGATCACGATGCCCTGCTTGCCGCGCAGAGCCCGCGGCACGGAAGGCAGCGCTGTGATCCGGAAGCCCGAGGCAAAGCGGATTGAGAAGGCTTTGACGCCCTTCTCATCGGCCTCGAGCACTTCCTCTTCCTCGATCTCTCCAGCGACCAGGCCGAAGGC
The DNA here is from genome assembly GCF_058783565.1 of Novosphingobium sp. FW305-C-111. Taxonomy (NCBI): domain Bacteria; kingdom Pseudomonadati; phylum Pseudomonadota; class Alphaproteobacteria; order Sphingomonadales; family Sphingomonadaceae; genus Novosphingobium; species Novosphingobium sp. FW305-C-111. Next base: position 267,397 of record NZ_JBYSYP010000003.1, on the reverse strand, counting down.
GCGCGCCCACATCGCGCAGACCTCGATGAACTCGAGGGTCATGTCCTTGTCGTATCCCATGTACCAGACGTTCTGCCCGCCGGCCTCGACCGACGCCGCCGCCTTCAGCGCCGCGAATGCCGCCACGCCCCAGGTGAGCCCGATGCGCCGGGACTTCTCGATGACGAGGAGCGCGGTCCCGGCGAACAGCTGGCTGGTGACCTTGTTCTGGTAGCCGAGAAGCAGGTCGCCCTTCGGCAGGCGCACGATCGCCGCCTCGGCCGCAGCGCGATCGCCCTGGATCTCGCGCAGCCGAATCTGCTCGTCGCGCTTGGCATGGTCTTCAGGCGACAGCTTCATGCAGCCATCTCCACGGGCCGGGGCGCGTGGCCTTTCAGCTTCATGCTCAGCACCGCTGAACTGCTGCTGATCTTCCCATGCCGATCAAAGTTGAGGTTTAGGCGCCAGCCGTTCGGATAATGTGCGACAGCCTTTCGCCATCCGGCGGTGCCTGTCACCCAGACGTAAACGACTGTCGGCGCTGCACCGTCGCCCACCGGAAGCACCTGCGCCAGCAACTCCTGCAGTTCGGCACTGACAGGGATCTCGACTTTCCTGGATGGGCCGCGAGGTCGCTTTGTCATGTCTCACTGCCCAACACGGCGAAGCGGATCGCATCGACGGTGTCCTTCGACAGACCCTTCGCCCGCGCTGCGGTGACCGCCTTCTCGGCCGCTTCCTTCGTCGCCTTCTCGGCCGCGCGCTTCTCCGCCTTCTCGATCACGTCGAGCTCGGTCTTGCGGGTGAGCGCGATGTTGCGCAGTGCCTCGGAGAATTCCTTGGCCTGCTTCGAATCGAGCTGGATGCCTTCGCCCTCGCGCTCGGCGATCAGCAGCTTGAACATGTTCGCCTGGAGCAGCTGCGAATTCATGTCGAGCAGTTGGCTGCCGGTCTTCCCGCCAGCCTCGCGCGCCAGCGCCTCGGCATAGACCTGTGTCTCGCGAAGGTCGGCCGAGACGTCGGCGAGCTGGCGGACGTGCCGCCCGAGCGCCGATCGGCTGACCTCGCTCTGGCCCATCTGCCCGAGCTTGTTCTTGATCTCGTCGATCGTCCAGCCAAGGTCGATGCGCAGGTGCGCGATCAGCTCGCGGATCTCCGGATCGAGCCGGTCGATCGACGACGGCGTTTGCTTGCGCCGCTTCGGACTGGTCGGACGGACCACCGGGCTCAGTCCCGCGGGCTCGGCCGGGCAACACCGCGCACGAGACTGCGGCCGCCGGCGACGTCGCAGCCGCGCTCGGTCGCGGTCGCGACGATCAGGCCGGTGCCAAGGGAGCTGCTCGTGATCAGGCGCTGCTCTTCCAGCCAGGACAGGTGCCCGCGCATCTGGTCGCGGGTGCAGGCCAGCCCCATTGCCGAGACCGCCGTGGTCAGGACGCTGTCATTGGCCGAATAGGTCGGCTGCTCGTCGAGCAGGCGGAGGACGGCGAGCCGGACGTGCTCGTCGTTGGTGCGGGTGAATTCGGATGCAAGGCTCACTTCTCGATGCCCCTCTGAACGATGAAATCGTAAAGCCGGTCGACCTGGCGCTTGATGTGCTCGACGTCGGAATGCTGGGCCGCCATCTGTTCGCGCGTTTGCGCCAGTTCATTGTCGAGCTGGGCCAGGCAGCGCCCGTGCTCTTCGAGCTTGCCCTCGATCCTCCGGATGTCGTCGGTGGTCGCGCCGCGGCGGTCGATCTCGGTCACGCGCTGGTCCACGCGGGTGAGTTCGCTCTTGACCGCGGCGACGTCTGTCTTGACCCCGCCGATCTCGGTCGAAAGCTTGCTGAGCTTGCGCGCCAGCGCACCGGTTCCTTCCGGGTTCGCCTGCCCGCCGCGAAAGACGGTCCAGGCGATGCCGCCCATGATGAAGACGATGATGCTGAGTTCCAACCAACTCTCGGTCATTGCGGATCCTGCGGTTTGGAGCCGGATCCGCTCAGCGTGTCCTTGGCCCGGGAAATGATGCTGGTGACGAAGTCGCGCAGCTCGCCACCGACCAGCTCGATCAGCGAGTAGCCGGAGAAGCCGAGCCCGATCGCGATGACGAAGGCGAACAGCCAGGCCGGCCGGGACTCGAGGATCCACAGCTCCACCACGATCAGCATGATCGCGCTGACCAGGAGAAAGGCCGGCCAGCCGTTCGATGCCTCGCTCTTGCGCGCCAGCGGGCGTGCCAGGAGCACGCCGAGCGCGCCCAGGAGGGCGGTCACCACCGGCACCGGGATCCCGCCGATCGGCACGATGAACGCTTCCGACAGCTTGGCAGCCGGCTCGACTGCCGCACTCAGCGCCAGCGCCGGAAGCCACCCGGCGAGGAACTTGTGGAAGGAGAGCGGGGCGATCATGCCGCCAGCTCCGGCACGTCGATCAGGGCCTGGTCACGCGCGCGCGCCTGCCCGGCGGCATTCATGTGGATGTTGTCGAGCTGGATGTAGGCTCCGTTGACGGTGGTACGGTCATTCGCCGCCGACAGCGCGCCGAGGAGGTCGATCGAGCGGTAGCGCCCGAAGTAGCCCCCGGTGATGTCGGCCGACATCGAGGTCATGAGCGCCGCCTTGCCCGGCTGCGGCGGCGGGATGACGAGGATCGGTTCGGCCCCGATCATCTCGGCCGCGTCAATCGCCGTCTTCACCGCCAGACGCCAGATCGCGAGGGTGGTGTCGTTCGTGCCCATCGCCATGAGGAAGAACTGCGGGCGGAAGTCGACGAGGTCGGTGATCCGGCTGAGCATGTTCGACGATGTCTCGGAGGACATCGAGGCGTTGACGATCCCGCCAAAGGTGGTGTTGAGCTGGCTGATCCAAGAATAGCCGCCGGCCAACACCACGCCCTCGCCATTGCTGTCGCTGATCGCAACGGTGCGGGTGAAGCGCGGGTAGTCATGGGTGAAGCGCAGCCACTCCCAGTTGACGGTCCCAGCGAGATGGAGGACGCCCGGGCGCCCCTGCATCCGGGTCGAGCCGGCCCCGTTGAAGGCAGCGCCGTTGATCGTGGTCTGTGTGCCTGTCACGCAGTCGGTAAGGACAGCCGTGATCGTGTACTCGTTGAGCGTGAGCGCAAGCAGGTAGGCCCGGCCTGCGACCAGCGCGGCGGTGAATGCCGTCTCGGCCACCAGCGTGCCGGCGGTCACCGTCCCGTTCCACAGGTAAAGTCGTAGTTTGCCGGCCGCGCCGTCGATGATCACCGCGCTGCCGGCCGACTTGGTTGCGTCGGTGCTGATCGGCTGCGTCGCGATCCCGACTTGCGAGGCCGTGTCCGCGATCGTCACCCGGCCGAACAGCTTGCGCTTGCGCACGGCGGAGTAGCCAAGCCCCTCCGGCTGCCATCCGGCGAACTTGTCCCAGCCACCCGCGCCGGCCGCGCCCAGGCCGTTGGCCACCGCGAACGGCGCGGCAACCGCCCAGCCGAACGGGACGGTCGCGCCCGCAAATTTCTGGTACTCAACGGTGGTCGGGCCGTTGTTCGCAGTTCTGTTCGCACGGTGGCTCCGCCTCGCCGGGATGGTGGTGACGGCCTGAAAATTGAGCGACTTGCCTACGAACGTCGTGAATGCATTGGTGACAGCTCCGATGGCATCTGCACCGGGTGCGGCGATATAGCGGAAATTGACGCCAGCGCCGAAGGAGACATTCACCCCGGTTGAAACACGCCAGCACAGGTACGAGCCCGAATTCGCCGGCCAGTCGGGCAGCACCACAGTGTTGTCGCCGATCGCGACAGCAGCCCATTTGCGGAAGGCCAGCTTCCACCCGGTTCCGACCTTTCGCCATAGCTCGACAAAGCCTGAGCCCGCCGACCGGAAGGTCATGACCGCGGCGTTCACGATGCAGTCGCCCCACAGCCTGATCCCGCCCAGGAAGGCCGCGCCGATATCGCCCTCGGTAGCGATACCGAGCAGTCCGCAGGTGTAGGTGCGGGTGTCGACCTGCTGCTCGCCGAGGCCGGTCACATCGGGCATCACAGCCTCGGCGCGATCGAGACGTCCGTCCAGGCTGTCGGATACCATGGAAACGGTGAACGAAATCGTCGGCTGCACCGCGCCCCACGAAGTCAGTGCCGGCAAGACATCGCCAACCGCATAGGCCGCGCTCGCAAGCTTCCACCCGCCGCGCATGAGGTTGGCGAACTTCAGCAAGCCTGCGCCCGCCGTGCGGCGCACGCCGATCAGCGAGTTGGCCGGGACGACGAAGGCCCCGAACGGATTGACCAGCGTGGTGACACCGGCACCGCAGGCGATGCCGCCGACGACGTAGCGGCAGGCCCGACTGACCGCGTCGATAACGATGATCTCGGCGGTGACCGCTGCCGACCATTCCATCGACAGCGAGGAGACGGTGCCGTCGTTCGCGACGATATCGCCGCTGAATTCCCACTCCGTGCCGGACGAAGCGATGTTGCCGCCGGTGGCCAGCGCCGTTCCGAAATTGCCAGTCGTGATCGCCGCAAGTGGGCCGAGACCAGCCGCAACGGCTCCCGCACCGGTCGCTGCGGCTGCCCCGGCGGCGAGGGCTGAAGCCGAGGCTTCAAGCGCCCACTCCCGCGCCGACTTTGTGCCGGCTCCGCCGGGAAGGGTGCCGGCAGCCCACGCCTGGGACAGCCCCGCAGCGGCATCCGCGCCTTCCTTGACCCCCTTCGACAGGATCTCGAACTGGGTCCATGCGCCAGCGCCGCTGGCACCGGTCTTGCGGTACCAGCCATTGAGCAGCGCTGTCGGATCACTGTGGACCAGCGCCACCTTGTCGGCCGGCCAGGCCAGATCGGCGTCGAGCAACGCCTTGGTGTTCTTGACGACATCGACCGCGATCAGCTTCGCCAGCAGCCGATTGAAGCCCAGCTTCTTCAGCGGCCCGCCCGGCGAGAACACGAGCGCCAGCAGGTCGGCCGGGATCTCGGTCAGCTCGCCCAGCTGGTCGGGATTGATCGTCGTGTCGGTCACTCGCAGTCCTTCCTTGCGTCGGCGAGGCGCGCCCAGCCGAGCGCGCCCCACGCGGCGATCTCGCGCAGCCAGGCCATGCCGTTTTCGTTGCCCTCGATCCGTGCGCCGGCTTCAGGTTCGGGCCGCGGCGCTGCATCGAGCTTCAGCTCTTCCGGACAGGTCCGGTCGACCACGGTGCGGGTCTCGATCACCGGGTCGGCCGCGCGGGCCGGTGGTTCACTCCGCGAGGCGGCGCAGGCAGTCAGCATCGCAAGCGATGTTGCCGCCAGCATCGCGCGGCGCAGATGCAATGGCATCGCTCGCACGGCGTTTCCTTTCTTCCTGGGAGATGGCCCGCGCCTCGGCCCGGCCGACCGCGGCTGTCGCCGCTGCACGAGTAACGGTCAGGCGGCGCTCGGCGTCGGCCTGGCCGGCCACGGCCGCGTCCCGATCGGCGACCAGGCGCTTGACGCCAGCACCGCAGCTGTTGAGCACTCGGAACCGGCTTTCCGGCCGCAGCGAAGGCAGCAGCGCCTCTTCGCAGACCGCATTCTGCCGATCGCTGGCGACGCGTGTCCTCACCGGCTCCAGGCAGTCGTTCAGCGGCCCGGCTTCGGTGGAGGCGGCATGGGCGCAGCGCTTGGCCGCGTCGGCGAGGTCCTTCTGCACAAACCGGTCCTTCGCCAGCCAGGCGACCGACAGCGCGAGGAGGAGCCCGCCGATCCCGCCGAGGATGCGACCCCAGATCATCGACCCAGCCTTTCAGCGCGTGCCAGCCAGCCACGCAGAAACCGCTGCTGCGAGGGGAAGCGGGTGACGATGTTGCGGTACCGCTCGCGCACGGCTTCCCGATAGGCTGCGATCAGCGCGGGCATGCCGAGCGAAGGCACGTCGAGGATCCACTGCAGCGCGTCGCGGGTCGCATTGCCGAGCACCCCGTCCACCTTCAGGAGGCTCGGCCGACGCGTCACCTTGCTGCCAAGGATCGCCGAATTGATGGCCCGCTGAAGGAGCTTGCGCGCTGCGGCGAGCCCGCCATTGACCGCCTGGTCGAACAGCATCTCGCCAACCGGGCGCGGAAAGGTCTCGGCCTGCAGGCGCAGCCAGAAGCAGCGATGATAGAGATAGACCGCGTCGCCGCGCTTCAGCAGGCGGATGTCGAGCCCGTCGATGTCGCCGTCGAGATCGAGGTCGAAGTCGGCCTTCCCGTCGCCATCCTCATCGAACGCGCCCTCGGCTGCCAGGAAGCGCAGAGAGATCCCGCACTTGGTCGTGCCGCCGCGATCGAGCGGATCGTCGGCCAGCCCGCCCTCGATGCCGAGCAGCTCCTTGACCGCCACGGCGTAGCGATGGGTATAGCCTTCGACGACGATGCCGGCGGTTGCCGGCGGATTTTCTGCAAGGGCTTGGGAAGCTTCGGCCATGCCCAGCGGACTAGGTCACGCTGGGGCCGGTCCGTTATATCCGGCGACGGAGCACGCCAGTGGTTTTCAGATCAGGGGGAGCTGGCGATCGTCGACAGGGCGCTCGTTGCCGGGGTGATCGGCCACAGACTTGCCTGCGGCGATTCTCGCGAGGATGGAATAGACCCGCGCCTCGCGAATGCAACACTCGCGCGCAATCTCGCGCTTGGTGATGCCAGCGCGGGCCAGGAGGTGGACCCTGCGCTCGAGCGCGACGTTCATCGGGATGGCAACTGTGGTCCGCCAGAAAGAATCGCACAGCTTGCGGGCCTGGTCCGCGCCGATCGCGGCCGCGATGCGCGGCTCGCGGTCGGGGTCCTGCGGTACGTAAAGGCGCTGGCCGCGGAACTCCCACGCCAGCGCGAGCGCCGCCTCGGTCCCGATGACCTCGGCGAGGTCATCGAGAACGCGGGAGCCGGTGCTCCCGAAATCCGAGGCGGCGCGCGCATTCACTTCAGGTAGAGCACCAGCGCGAGCGCAAGGTTGAGGTAGATCGAGACCGCGATCGCGATCTTCATGCCCGCTCCGCTTGTCCGCTTGTCGCGGCGCTGGCCGACACGCGGCGAGCGCAGGAAGTCGATGGTCTCGTGCGACCGGCTGCTCCGCGCGATCGGCTGCGCGGTGCCGAACCGGCGGCTCACTGGACGCCCTCCGGCGCGGGGACATTCATCTGGCGAAGCTTGGCCCCCAGCTGGCCCGCGAGCCGGGCATAGTCCTCGACCGTCCACGGTCCTTCCTTCAGGCTCTCGACCCCGCACAGGCGGAACGCGGCGTTGTCGATGGTCCAGTCGGCCGGGACCGCGTCCGCGGCCTTCAGGCGCGCCAGAATGGCCTCGCACAGGCGAAGCTGCAGCTGCAGCGGATTCGGCGCACCGCCCTGCCGCCAGCCATTCCGCTCGGCCATCGCCTTCAGGGCCTCGATCAGGCGGTAGGCGTCCGACTGCCGCGCCCAGGCCAGCCGATCGCAGCCGAGCTGGCGCTTGGCGAAGGCCTCGAGAGCGTGATCGCTCGGATTGGTGACCACGCCCAGATGGTGGAGCGAGACCCACATGGCCCGAGCCTTGCGCGCCATCGGGTGGGAGGCCGCGCCCTTCTTCGGCCGCGGGCTGAAGCCGAGCTTCTTCATCCGGTCGAGGACAAGTGCGAGCTGCGGTTCGCTGCAGTCCTTCAGGCTGGACTTACCGGTTTCGTCGAGCAGGATCTGGCGATAGTCGTCCTCGTCCATGTTGAGCTGCTGGCGGGCGACCTGGACCTTGGCGATCATCGACCGGCGATGGGCCTGCGCGCCGTCGAACTTGGCGGCGCGGGCGACGTGGTTAGTAGCGAACATGCAGTTTCCTCCTCGATTCGAACTGGCGGGTGATGTCGACGCAGGCCCCGGAGAACCGGGCGGAGCGAAGGCGCAGGTAGATGGCCTTCTCGTGCAGGCCGATGGTGGTGGAATGGTCCCGACCGCCCAGCGCCCGACCGATCCGTGGGTAGCTCGGCAGGTTGCAGAGCGAGCGCATCGCCCACACAGCGAGCGCGCGCGCTTCGACCAGGGGAGGTGCGCGCGAAGGACCGATCAGGTCTGCGACGTCCACGCCGTATTCTCGGGCGACCCAGCTGACCACGCGCGAAAGCGCGATTGCCTGGGTTCCGGCGCGCCGGCGGCGGCCCTGCAGGAACGGCGCCTGCGACACGAGGTCGCGGGTTGTTTCAAGGCCGATCATGATCCGTGGCTCCCGAACATGATCCAGATCAGGTTGATCAGGATGACGGCGAGAACCGCCAGGTCGTAGAGCGAATCCTGCGTCCCCGTTTCCGGTTCGCGCAGGGCGAGCTCGCGCGCTTCGCGCAGCACGCGCTTCACCGAGGCGATCATGCCGCCACCGGTCGCGAAGACAGCTGGGTCCACGCGTCGTTAAGGTGCCGGGCGCAAAGGTCCTCACCGGCGCTGCCCGCGATCATGTGCGCCAGCTCGAGCGCGAACGTCGCCCCGCGCAGCGCGCCGGGCTTCATTGCGATCGCGTGGACAACTGCGGCCAGCTCCTCGTCCTGGATGCGCCACGCGTCGAGCATCGCCTCGACGTCGGCCTGGAGCGCATGGAGCCGGGTCAGCTTGAACGAGATGCGGCTGAACAGTTGCGCACGGTTGACCGAGCGGCTGCCGCCCTCGAGCGTCTGGATCAGCCCGGCATTCCCGAGCAGCGCGACGCCGAGGCCAGTCTTATCGTGCCAGGCGCGAAGGATCTCGACCGCGTCGTGCTCGAGATGCTGCGCCTCGTCGACGATGAGCAGCGGATTGCCCAGCTCGCGGACCCTCTTGACCACCTGCTGCGAGGCTTCGCTCTTGCGGTACATCGCGTGGCTGATGCCCAGCTCCCGCAGGAAGGCGTGGATGATGGCGATCACGCTCTTCGTGGCCGGGTCGGCGGTGATCAGGAAGACCTGCGAATTGCAGGCCTTGTAGTGCTCGGCGGTCATCGTCTTGCCCAGGCCTGGCGACATTGCCGCCGCGCCCATGCGGCCGCGCTGGGCCATGCCGAGCATCTGGATCAGGCGCTGGCTGGTTTCGGTCTCGAAGTAACCGGGGATCTCGGGCAGCTCGCCCTTCAGCGAGGCCTGCGCGACCAGCGTCTGCCGGTAGCGATAGATCGCTTCGGCAATCTTCTCGCCGGGCGCGTTGTAATTGTTGCCCGAGAAGAGGCTCAGCGTGCTGTGGTTGACGCCGGTCTTGCCCGCGAGCTGCTTCCAGCTCAGCCCGGTGACCTTCTTGTGCTCGAGCAGCCATTCGCGCTGCTCCTCCACATTGATCTGCTGTCCAGATGGGTCGTTCATGCTATCGGTACTCCGGTTCCTGTGTGGACCAGGCGCGCGGCGGGCATCTCACCTCTCCGCCGCGCGCCGCTTTCACTCCTCGCGATCGGCGACCAGGCGCAGGGCCGAGAACACGCGGTCCTCGACCTCGAGCCTGGCCTCTTCGCGAAGCCTGAAATCGTTCTGAAGGGCTGCTGCGGTCTGGCCGCGGTGTCGGACCGGGCGCAGCACCGCGGGTGCCGGCACCGGGGTCTCGATCGCACGGGGCTGCAGCGCAGCGACCGCTTCGGCGTCGAGCAGCTGCTCGGCCTGGGCGGCGGCGCGGATCGTCTTGCGGTACTCGGCCAGCCGCTTGCCGCTTTCCTTGGCCGAGGCGACGTCGTCGAAGCCGGTGTCGTTGATCAGCTCGGCGCTGGTCAGGTAGCGGCCCTGCTCGTCGTAGAGGTGGACGTCGCGGACCAGGTTGTCGGGATCGAACCGCACCGTGACCCGCTTGCCGTGAAGCCGGGCGGTGCCTTCGGACCAGTAGCGGTTGCCATAGAGCTGGACCTCGCCAGTCTTTCCGATCAGCATCTGCTCCGCCGCGAGCAGCGCCATGCGCAGCTGCTCGGGCGTCGCCTTGCCGATCGGCGCGCTCGCGTAGCTCTCGGCGAACACCTGGTCGAAGCTGCGGCCGCGATAGTCGCGCCCGCGCCGGCCGAGCCGGGCGTTGTGGAAGGCGATTCCCTCCTCGACGTGGACAAGGAACTCGGCGAGCGGGACCGCCTTGCTGCCGTAGTTCTCCGGCTTCGCCAGCGGTGTGTTGCCGGTGTATGCGCCGGCCATCGCCGGGTGCCGCGCGATCGTGTCGCACAGGTCGCGGAAGGCGCGCTCGATCGGCTTCGACTGCCCGCGATAGGGCAGCGCCCAGTGGATGCGGATGCCGAGCGCGGTGAGCAGCCCGGTCGGCTCTTCCTCGCGAATCTTGAAACGGAAGCGGGTCTTCGCGCCGCCGGTAATCCACTTGCTCGCAAAGGCGCGGCCGTTGTCGAGGGTGCAGGCCTTGGGGATGCCGAACTTCTCGAACAGGTCGGCGAAGGCCAGCCTGGTCATGACCGCGCTTTCGGTCTCGCCCACCCGGAAGGCGACGATCTTCGAGCTGTAGATGTCCTGGATCGCCACCATGATCGGGCGGAACACCCGGTCGCCGTCGCGGACGAAGACGTCGAACTTGTGGCCGTCGATGTTGACGTGCTCGAGCGCGTGAAGGTGCTCGACCGTCCGGCGCTGAGCCGGGAGCGACCGGCGCAGCTTCTCCTCGCCGCCGCGGCGCAGGAGGATGATCCGCGGATCGATTTCCTTCTCGACCTTGCGCCGCAGCGTCCGCTCCGACGGGATCGGCAGGCCGCGCGACTTCGCCAGCGCGACCGCGCGGGCATAGCAGCTGGTCATGGTCGGTTCTTCGAGGCGCAGGAAGTCGCTCTTGAAGGCCTGCCACACCAGCGGATCGACTTCGGCTTCCTTCCCGCCGCCCCTGAATCGCGGCGCGAGCGCGGGCAGCCAGTCCGCGCGGGCCACGCCCTCGACCAGCTTCAGCCAGTTCCACACAGTCGAGCTGCCGACGCCGTGGATCCGGCAGGCCTCGGCGATCGCTGAAGAACGGGTTTGCCCGCCCTCTTCGAGCAGGTCGATATCGCGAATGACCGCAAGCCGGCGCTCGGCCTCGCTGCGGATCTTCGCGCTCTGCCCCTCATACCAGCGCCAGCTGCCGATCGCCGCCGGTGCCTCGGGGACCGGTGCTGCGCAATCATGGCCAAGCCGTGCGAGCGCGAGCCGGGCTGCGCCGGGCAGGAGCGAAATGTGGTACTCGAACCCGCCGCCATGGCCCGCGCGCTTGCGGGCAAGCGGAGCGCCTCTGCGATCGGTGCGCAGTGCCCAGCGTTCGTCGGCGATCCGCCGGTTGAGCGCGCGCTTGTCGCCCGGCAGGCCGGGGAGAGCCATCTCGGCCAGCTCGGCGGCGGTGTACCAGTCAGCGGATACGCCGGACAAAATGTCCGCCGTATGCCCGGCAGCCGTCATGTCATCTCGGATCGCGCGGCTTGCCATCAATTCCCCCGGATTCGCGGCGCGATCGCCTTGAGGCGGCGCTTCTCTTCGGCCAGCTCGGCCAACTGCACTTCGATGTCGCCGAGTCGGGCCGTCACGACCTCCTCGCCGATCAGGATCCCGCTCCCGATTTCCCGCATGATCGGGTCGAACAGGTCGTGGCGCTTGGTCACCGCGACCAGCGCGAGGAATCGCGACATCGGGACCTTGTGTTCGCTGCGCGCCGGGCTGGCGTAAGCGTCGAGCATCGCCCGGCTGACTTCCTCGCCGAGCACGACGCTCATCTTCGCCGCGATGATCTCGCGGGGTTCCTTCACGCTCGCCAGGATGGTCCCGACCGTGCGGCAGATGCGCTGCTCGATGCCGGCGAGGCTCGCCGGGGCATCGGACATCGCCGGTGCGGCGAATCCGAAGCCGAGCTGGTCGGGATGGCCCTTCGATTTAGGCACGCGGCTCCCTCCGGGCGAAAGTCCACTCGACGATCAGGCCGAGCCACTCGACGCCAATTGTCCAACCCTCGGCCTCCCCGTCGCGGAAGCAGAGCGTCGCGCCTTGGAGATAAAAGCGGGGAATCACCGGCCCGCCTCCTCAAGCCGGCGCGCAGCGAGCCGCTCGGCGATCTCCGCGATGGTGTTCCGGCGCTCCTTCAGCGCCCGTTCCTTGGCGCGCTGGCGCTCGGCGCGGCGGTGCGCGCGGACCGTCTTGACGGTCGGTCGCCGCATGACGGCTTCGATCGTCGCAAGCCGGTCCGGATCGACCGGCGCAGGCGCGCCATGCTCGACATTTCGGGAACGCACCGGTTCGGGAGCCGCCGGGGCAGGCGCAGGAATCTCTTTGGTGCGGACCGGAGGGAGACCGCAGTCACCCTCCGGATCCGGGTCCGCTTCGCAGGCATTCAAGGGGAGTACACATGCGCCAGTCCCGGCCCCTTTTGGTCCTTCCGGTGCCTGCGCCTCGCTGCCGCGCGGATTGTCGGCAGTGCAAACGCCCGGGGTGGCGATCCCTTCGACGGGCTGCGTCACCGGCAGCAGCTCCAGTTCGATGTTTTTGAAGTCTGAAAGCGGTGCTTCGAGCGCATGCTGCAGCTCTAGGGTTGCGACAGCGTCGACCCGCGCGCTCACGAGCGGGAGGCTCGGAGCGTCGTCATTCGCCTTAGCCAGGCGCGGGTCTTCCGACCGGCGCGGACGATCGACCAGCTTTTCGGCAGCCAGGTCGAGCTGCTCGACGCCCTTGGCGATCGTCCGGACGTCGCCGATCAGGGCGCGGACCACCGAGGGGCGCAGGAACAGCGGCGGGTTGCGAAGGTTGCTCATGGCCTCAGTCCCTGTCCCACCAGTAATCGGGCTTCGGGCATTCTGCGGTCACCGCCGGCGCGATCGGCGCGGTGACTTTCGCCAGCAGGCGGCGTTCCGTCCTGTCCCAGCGGGCGCGCGCGGCCTGCAGCTCGCTCTGCGCCTTGGCTTCCGATGCGCGGCGATCGATCTCGATCCGCGCCTCGCGCGGGGTGCAGCCCAGCTCCATCGCGAGGAGCATTTCCTCCCGGTGAGAGCGCAGGCGATCGGCGTAGGAGCGAGCCATCATCCAATCTCCCCGGTCTTGTTCGTGAAGGCAGGAATCGTCGCCATCGGGGCGATGCCCAGCGGTGGCAGCCACGCGGTGCGGGTCTCGCCCGGCGCGGTGCGCAGCGTGGCGTCCCAGCAGATCCAGCAGTAATCGATCTTGCCGCCGCGAAAGGCGCGATCGCCCATGGCTTCGATCATGTCGCCCGGTGGCATCGACGGCCGCTGGGTCAGGTGCAGGACCAGCTCAGGCGGATGGTCCACCGCGAACAGCTGGTAGCGCACCTGGCTCGCCAGCCATTTGTTCGGGACCAAGGCGAACACCCGTCCCGACGCAAGCTTCAGCGCATGGCGGACGAAGGCTTCGAGAATGCCTTTGCGATACGAATAAGGCGGGTTGAACACGATCGTGCAGGGAGCAGGCGCGACCTCCAGTTCGAGGAAATCGGCAGAGAAAAACTCGGGCTCGCGCAGGAAGTCGGCGCGGCGCAGGTTGTCGACCACGTCGGAGCAGATTATCCGCAGGTCCGGTGCCCACGCTTCGAGCGCGACGCCGATGTTGCCATACCCGCAGCACGGGTCCCAGATCGCGGTCCCGCACTCCAGCTCGAATTCGAGCCCGGCCGCATGGAAGAGCTGCTCGGTGCACCACTGCTCCTCGACGTACCAGTCGAGCGGGTGCCGCATGCTGTGCCGGCCGGTGGAAAGGTCCGCGCCCATCGCCTCAGTCCTGCAGCAGCTGGCGCAGCCGCGCCTTCAGGTCGGCAGTCAGCGACTGCACGAAGGTCGGCAGGTACTCGCGCTTGGCCGAGATCGAGAGCCGCTCCCAGGTGTCGGTGATCGTTCCGACGAACTTCTCTTCCTTGGTCGGCGCGCGGCCCTTGTCCTGGTCGATCCCGACCTCGACCCGCGCGATCTCCGCAGAGACCGCCGGGCTTGCCAGAATCGCCTGAATGACGGCCCGGCGCTGACCCTCGTCGCGGACCTCGGCGACCAGCCGGAGCTGCGAGGCGTTTTCGCCGACGATCGGATGCTTCGCGAGCGCTTCCGCGAGGTCCGGAAAGGGCTCGACGATCAGGCGGTAGAGCTCGAGCGAACGGCGGATCGTGCGCTTGTCGAGACCCAGCGCCTCGGCAGCTTCGCCCTGCCAGCCGTATGCTGCGGACATTTTGTCCGCAGCATCTTCCGCCTCTTCCTGAAGGGCATGCTCGGCGCGCTGCTCACCCGTTTTGACGCGATTCCAGCGAGCCATCGCGCCGAGCTTGACCTGGCTCAGCGTGCCATGCTGGCGTGCCAGCCGAAACTGCGCGGCCTCGCACAGCGCGTGGACGAAGATCGCCCGCTCGACCGGCGGCAGCGGCCGTCGATGTAGGTTCTCCGAAGCCTCGTGATCGGCTAGGTCCTCCGGCTTGCCGGTGACCTCGATCGCGATCACGAACGGGATCTGCTCCAGCCGGATTCCTTCGAGACGGTGCCGGCCCGCGACCAGTTTCCAGGGCTTTTTCGCGCGCGGCCCCTGCCGCACGACGCTGATTGGCGTCCGCTGGCCATCGACGGCGATCAGCCGCCCCAGCGCGATCGCCTTAATCTCGTGATAGAAGCCCAGCCGCTCACCGATTTCGATGTCTTCAGGGATCAGGCGCAACGTCCCGTCCGTATGCGCGCCGCGATCGCTCATTTGTGCACTCCACTTAGACGATGCGAAGGGCGCGGTGTGGCCGTAGGCTGCGGACCATCGACCACAGCCGGAGAAGGCAGATGCCCTTCGCGATCAGGAAATTTGAGGAAGCCGTTCACGCCGCGACGCTCCGGCGGCGACGGCGCTCGACCGGATAGATGTCAGGGCGCAGCGCGTGCCTGGACACACCGGTCGCCTCTTCAACGGCGAGGACGTGTTCCGCAGGCAGCCGCTTGCCCGACTGCATCCATTTCCAGACAGCAGGCTGGGTCACCTTGCACAGGCGAGCGAGCTTCGACTGCGAACCAAGCCGGTCAACGGCCTGCTGCAGCGCTTCGAACGGTGTCGGCGTCGTCTCCATGCGCCCACACCTATTACAACTGTTATTGACCGTCAATTACCAGATTTAAGTAGCGGTCAATTCCCGGAGTTATAGGTATGCGGCGTGTCGAAGCTTGGCGAACGGGTGCTCCAGAGGCTCAAGGAAACCGGCATTTCGCAGGCCGATCTCGCGCGCCGGGTCGGGGTTACGCAGCCCGCGATCAATCACCTGATCAAGCGCGGTACCGGCGGCTCAGCGCACCTCCACAAAATCGCGCGGGAGTTGGGCACGACGCCCGAATACCTCCTTGGAGAGACGGACAATCCGAACCCTTCGAAGCCGAAGGAAGAGCAGCTTCCGTTCAAAGGTGCAGTTCAGATCGAGGCGGCGGATGGTCCGCTAACCGACGACCTGGTCGAGATCGACGAAATCGACCTTCGCTTTGGCTTGGGTGGAACCTTCCTCGACAATCCGGTGGAAACGGAGAGGCGGGTATTCTCTCGCTCATGGCTGCGCCACTTCACGGACGCACCGCCGCATCTTCTTACCTGGACGATCGGTGAGGGTGACTCCATGGAGCCGACGATCCGCAGCGGCGAGATGATCCTGATCGACCGCTCGCAGACCGATCCGAAGATGGGCGACGAGATCTGGGCGTTCGCATTCGGCGAAATCGGTATGGTCAAGCGCCTTCGGCCTCGGCCGGACGGCACGGTCGATATTCACAGCGACAATCCGGTGGTGCGGCCGGACAAGGCAACAGACGGCGAGCTTTATGTGATAGGCCGCGTCGTCGCGGTCGTCCGGAGGCTTTGAGATGCGCCTAGGTTTGCTGATCGGCGGCGCGCTCCTGCTCGCCGGGTGCCAGAAGGAGCCGACTACTGCTCCGGCGGAGGTGGCGGATGCCAGCCCGTCGCCGATTGCGTCGCCGACTGACGATCCAGCTAAGGTTGCCGAGGCCCAGAAGGCGTTGAGGTCTGAACCGAAGATAATCGACCTGGTGTATGATCCAGAGGCTGCGGTCCAGTGGACGATAGGGGTAAAGACTGACGGCACTTCGCGCTTCGGTTACGCCCTCTATGTTTGCACGCTGCTAGGCGAACATGATTTGGTCAGAGACGAGACTGAGGTCAGGATCGTCGACTACGGTAAGTATATTCAGCTTCAGGGCGACGCTCAGACGGCCAGCCTTGGGCATGCTCGATGCAGCTCTGGGCAGAACATGGGTGTTTGATCCACACGCTGAGATGAAGCGCGTTACTGCTCTCGAGATCAGGGACCTGCTCAAGCGTCGCGGGGATGCAATGGCTCTTCGCGATAAGCGGAAGGCTGAAGGCCATGTCGGCCTCGCCGCCGCGATGACTCGGCTGATCGACAAGATCGACTGCAAGCTGGTCGCTAAAGGCTGGACCCAAGAAGATTAGGTGCCATATCGGAGTATCTCGAAAATGGAGATACCCGGTGCCCGACAAGGTCTATCGCTTGCGCTGCGGACGCCGCCGTCACTCTCACTGGCTGGCCGACGAGCAGGAGCTGCGCCGCGTCGCGGTCGAAAAGGACCTTGCCTCGATCGATGACAAGGGGCGGATCTTCATGGGGCCGCTCGTCTGGGTCGAAGAGGGCCTTCGCCAGGGCAGAAAAACTGTCCCACTTCCCCCACCGTCGAACGCTCCCAGGCATCTGCTCCGCTAGCGGTCAAACGCCCGAATTTCCTGCACCACACGCGCACGGATCGCGCCCGGACCGCCAGCCGCGCAAGTTGCCCCGGTTCCTTTTCCCGAACACGAGGGTAAGCGGTCGCTCAGAGGCCCCTGAAACGCCCATTAAGCGGGCATTAGAGCCCCTCAGCGACCGACCCTCTGATTTAGCGAGACTCCAGTTGATCCTGTCAGACCACCGTCTAAATTAACCGCCACTCTAGACAGTCCACCGCGACCGCCCCGCCGATCGCAGAACGCCGAAAAGCCCGATTTTGGGGGGTTCCATCCCGAGAAATCCCGCCAAGGCCCAAAAAATCCCGCCCCAACGACACTCTAGGTCCTTGTGTCACCTAACACCCGACCGCCCTGAGCCCGTCGAAGGGCCGCCCTTCCTTTGCCAGCACTGCGCCAGACAAGAAGGACTGTCCTTCGACAGGCTCAGGACGAGCGGGGCTTGGGGAAAGGTTGGTCAGCACAAGCGCACCACAAAATAGAACCGCGTCGGGGGGTATCCCGACGCGGCCCCTGTAGGACAGCAAAAACGCTAGCGGACGATCAGCGCGCGGCTTCCATCGAGTGCTTGAGCGCGCTCATCTCGTCGTGCCCGGCGCGGACCGAATCCCACGCCGCCTGGATCGCGGTGCGCGCCGACGGCGAGAGGTCGTCCATCTTCAGCGCGGTTTCGAACTTCTCCTTGAGGTAGTCCTCGCCGCGCTCGACCTCGTTCACGATCGCCTTGTCGTCGCGGCCCATGACCGCGGCCTTGAGGTCGAGGAACACCCGGTGCGCGCCGCCGAGCGTGGTCGCGTCGTCCTCCGGGTTGCCGCCCATCGCCGAGACCGCGGCCTGGAGCGAGCGCACCGCCTGCTCGCGCTCGCTCGCGCGGGCGGTGAAGCGGCTGCCGAGGTCCGGCCGGTCGATATCCTCGGCCGCCTTGCGATAGCCTTCGACGCTGTCGAGCAGCGTGCCGATCAGGGTGTTGAGCGTGGTCGTGTCGGTATTGTGTTCGGCCATGGGAAAAATGTCCTGATTTGAGGAGGTTGGTGGCCGGGTAACGCGCAGGCGCGGAGATGGTGCCGAGGCGCGGCGCGGATGGGCGCGCGCGGTGGGCGGTTGGTCGGGTGGAGCGTGCGGTGCGATCGGGCTCGGTTGATGGGTCGCGCTCTGCCCACCCCTAACCCCTCCCGCCTGCGCGAGGGGGACAAAGACAGAGCCCCTTTCTTCTCCCCCTCCCGCAAGCGGGAGGGGGTCGGGGGGTGGGCCTGACAGCAAACTGCCACCAATCCCGCACCATCTCCCATTGCCCCGCACACCCACCGGCCCAAAACCAGCAAGATGCCCCCCTTCCACCCCCGCAACACCGCCCGCGCGCGCGACTTGCGCCGCGCGGCGACCCCGGCCGAGCGGCACTTGTGGAAGTACCTCGCCAGGGCCCAGCTCGGCGCCAGGTTCAGCCGGCAGATGCCGCTCGGCCCGTTCTTCGCCGACTTCCTCTGCCGCGAGCGCCGGCTGGTGGTGGAGCTCGACGGCTATAGCCACGACCTCCGCCCCGACCACGACGCCCGCCGCGACGCCTGGCTGACCCGCGCCGGCTACCGCGTGCTTCGCTTCACCAACGAACAGGCCCTGCGGGAGACCGAGGGCGTGCTGCTGGCGATCCGCATGGCGCTGGGGCAGCGGGTGGATTGAGTGCTGGGCGCGCGGTTGGGTTGGACTGCGGTGAAGGGTAGGGCTCATGCCCACCCCTAACCGCTGTTCGCTGCGCGAACGCCTTCGGCTCCCCGCCTGCGGGAGGGGGACCAAGAAAAAAGCGCCCCTTTCAATCTCCCCCTCCCGCAAGCGGGAGGGGGTCGGGGGGTGGGCCTGTCTAAAACCCTACCCCAGCCACCACCCCAAAACCGCCCCCAGCCCCAGCACCTGCGCCAGCGCAATCCCGCGCAGCCGGGCCGAGAACGGTGCCTTGCGGGTCTTGTGCCGGAACCACGCCCGCCCCGCGTAAGCCCCCGCCGTCCCGCCGACCAGCGCGAGGCCGAGCAGCGTGGACTCCCGCGTCCGCCGCACGCCCATCCGCACCTGCGCCTTGTCGAGCCCGAAGGCGGCGAAGGCGAGGAGGTTCACGGCGGCGAGCCAGGTGGTGAGGAGGAGGGGGAGGTGGGGCATGAGCAAAGTCGCAGCGCGCTGCCGGACGAGCGCGAAGGGGACACGCTATTGCGTGTCCCCGCCTCTGCCTTTCTGCAGGCGCGATGGAATGGGGGAATTAGGGATTTAGGGATTTAGGGATTTAATAACGTGACACCGTAATTCCGTAATTCACAACATCGCCGTAATTCCGAAAGCGCACTGAAATCAGGTTTCGCCGAGGGACGATTCCATCCCCATCTCGGGCTTGCGTATCCAGATCATACCGAGCTTGGTCTCCGCACCCCGTGCATAAGCTCGGACCCGAATAGCACCTTCACCTTTTAACTGAAATGGAACCAAACGCATCTCTACTAGATAATTTCTAACGGTTAGTTTGCCAGAAGCGATATCGTTTGAACTTAGCTCACTAACTGGGTGATCATCTGGTATTTCAAAACGCGCAATCTCTTCATCCGCGTCCTCACCCTCGTATGACGCAATCACACGAATGCTTATGGATGCCTTCGGGAGTGACAAGGGTTCAATGTACCGAACAGATATTGCAAATAGCGGCAACACTGCAGGAAAAGTCCCGTTTATGACAATGTCACGCCCATAGACGCCGACGTAGGTCTTCTTTCCTCCGATCTCCTCTCGTATATCGTCGCAAAAAAGCGCTAAACCACTTGGTTGATCCATTTCAGATCACCTCATATCGAAAATCAACCTGCGTCTCCCGGGGAAAATCCACACAACTGCTATCTGAGACGAAATTTAAGATCTTGCCGGAAGAGTTGTACGAAAAGACACTATCGAGTTCGGAATAGGAAACCCAGTTGTCAGATATTTTTTCACAGGGATCTGCTTCGAAATCCTTAGGCTCGAACTCGGTCGCCCAAAGGATATCGGAAACAGTCCTTAAAGTCAGATTTGTGCTATTCCCATTAAGCACACGGGAAAGAACACTGCGATTGCAACCTATCCGCTTGGAGATCGACGACATCGTCTCACCTTGTGCCCGCCTGTAGTTCACAGCTTCGTTCAGAGCCTCAAGGACCCTGCTCGCGAGGCGGCCAAAAGCAGCGCCTCGATCATTTATGACAGGCTGGAAAGATTTCGTATCGCTCACCGTATTTGCACTCCAACCGCAGGGACCTTCGCGTCTCTAACGCCTGTTGCCCCAAGTCTCTGTCCTTGGGAGGGCCTGGCTCCTTGATTACTGATGCGAGTTCACCGTTTGCCAAGATCATACACTGACGCGCATGCGCCCACCCATACAGGCGTAACCCTGGCGTTTTTATTCTCCAAATGCCTTGCCCCCGGGGAGGATCACACCGCGCCAATCCGCTTGTTAGCGGGCGCCCCGATATGAAGTCCGCGAAGGCGGTGTTAAGCTGCTCACCGAAGGTCGTGAACGATTTTGACTTAATTTCAGATACTTCGTTGGCCCATCTTTCAAACTCGGGCGTGCAATACAAAGCGCGATTTCGATGATCTCTCGGCCCCAGCAAGACTGGGACGCGTAAGATCAAACCGCCGTCCAAAAGCTCAGATAGTGTGCGTGACATTTATGTCAACAAGCTTAGGGCCAAACAACCCTACTCCGCCGCAATCCCCGCAGCGCCGAACATGTCCGGCTCGCTTCCGGCCTCGGCCTCGGCCAGGCCGCCCTCGTTCGCCGCGCCCTTGGCCTTGCGGCGGGAGTCGAAGTTCGACCAGACGTCGTTCCAGTTGCCGCGGGTGGCCGCCTTGGAATACTCCGTCGCGCGGGTTTCGAAGAAGTTGGCGTGCTCGACGCCGTTGAGCAGCGGGGCGAGCCAGGGGAGCGGGTGGTCCTCGATCATGTAGATCGGCTGGAAGCCCAGCTGGCCCAGCCGCCAGTCGGCGATGTAGCGGATGTAGCGCTTGATCTCCTTGGGGCTCATCCCCGGGACCGGCCCCGCCTCGAACGCGAGGTCGATGAACGCGTCTTCCAGCCGCACGGTCTTCTGGCAGCAGTCGATGATGTCTTCCTTGACCGCCTTGGTCAGGCAGCCGCGTTCCTTGACGAAGGCGTGGAACAGGCGGGTGATGCCCTCGCAGTGGAGGCTCTCGTCACGGACCGACCAGCTGACGATCTGGCCCATGCCCTTCATCTTGTTGAAGCGCGGGAAGTTCATCAGCATCGCGAAGCTGGCGAAGAGCTGGAGCCCTTCGGTGAACCCGCCGAACATGGCGAGGGTGCGGGCGATGTCCTCGTCGCTGTCGACCCCGAAGTTGGCCAGGTAGTCGTGCTTGTCGCGCATCTCCTGGTATTCGAGGAACATGCCGTACTCGCTTTCGGGCATGCCGATGGTGTCGAGCAGGTGGCTGTAGGCGGCGATGTGGACCGTCTCCATGTTGGAGAAGGCGGCCAGCATCATCTTGACCTCGGTCGGCTTGAACACGCGGCCGTACTTGTCGTGGTAGCAGTCCTGCACCTCGATATCGGCCTGCGTGAAGAAGCGGAAGATCTGGGTGAGCAGGTTGCGCTCGTGCTCGCTGATCTTCTGCGCCCAGTCGCGGCAGTCCTCGCCCAGCGGCACTTCCTCCGGCATCCAGTGGATCTGCTGCTGGCGCTTCCAGAACTCGTACGCCCACGGATATTCGAAGGGCTTGTAGGTCTTGCGGGCTTCGAGAAGGGGCATCGGTCAGGTCCTGCTTTGGGCGAAGGAAGAATGTAGGGATTTGGGGGCGGAGGCGAAAGCGCGGAGAGGCTTTTGGCGGTGGAAATCGGCCGCCGGTCGCCCGCGCCGCGCGGGTCGCCGCGTGCGGGTCGGTGGGAGCGGAACGGACGGGTCCGGCAACGGTTGGGGAGGTGGAGCAGCAGCGCCGGTGCGCTGCGCACAACTCTCTGAAACGAAAGGACCATCACGATGGCCGGCGAATATGAACCGAACGATTCGAGGAACGTCACCGGGCAGGGCAGCGGCGACCAGGGCGGCATGGCCAGCCCGGGCGGCGCGAACCAGCAGGAAGGCCAGCAGCGCTGGGCCGGCGACAGCGAACGCAGCGCCCCCGGAATGAGCGGACAGACCGCGGCCGGCGGCAGTGCTTCGGGCGCCCCGCTCGGCTCTGGCCAGATGGAGCAGACGCACCAGCGCAGCGACGATTCGCGCCAGCACGAGCAGTACGCGTCCGGCCAGGGCCAGATGGGCGGCATGGCGACGCAGATGGGCGACGCCCAGGGCAGCGCGCAGGAAAACGCCTCGCGCTATGGCTCCGAGATC
Organism: Novosphingobium sp. FW305-C-111; assembly: GCF_058783565.1. Taxonomy (NCBI): domain Bacteria; kingdom Pseudomonadati; phylum Pseudomonadota; class Alphaproteobacteria; order Sphingomonadales; family Sphingomonadaceae; genus Novosphingobium; species Novosphingobium sp. FW305-C-111. The sequence continues at coordinate 245,484 of NZ_JBYSYP010000003.1, read as the reverse complement.
CGCGAGCACATGGAAGTGATCGGCGCGGACGGCGCGCATGTCGGCACCGTCGACCATCTCGACGGGCACCGCATCAAGCTGACCCGCAAGGACAGCGGCATGGGCAGCCACGCCGGTCACCACCACTACCTGTCGTGCGGGCTGATCGCCGGGGTGGAGGGGGACAAGGTCCGCCTCTCGACCACCGGCGCCAACGCGCAGGGGATGCTCGAGGAACAGTAAGGTAACGGCGCGCGCGCCCGCGCGGCGGCGAAAGCCGGCTGCGGGGCGCGCGCCTCCCCTCATTTCCAGAACCAGTGCGGGCTGAGCTTGCGATCGGAACGTTCGCGCCACATGCGGATGTAGAGCCACAGGCCGGAGAAGCTGAAGAACATCAGCGCCAAGCCCGAGAGGATCGAGATCGCGACACCGGCGGGGCCGAACTCCTCGCCCGAGTGGAGGTGGTGGAGCCAGCCGACCCACGGGGCCGCGCCGTTCGGGTTGGGTTTGGGCCGGCAAATCATCGTTTCGGGGCACACGAACCCCGCGGGCGCGGCGGCGCGCGGCTCGCTGTCCGCCTTGAGCGCGGCGAACTGGCTTATCACCCCGGTGGTGGCGATGAACAGCAGGAACACCCCGAAGAATACCGACAGCCAGCGATGCCACTTGCGCATGAAACTCGATCCCTTTTGCTACTGCGAACTATTCGCAATTATGACCGGTTCCGCCCTAGCGGGCCGGCCGGGGATCGCGCAAGCCGGGGACTTGTCGCGGTTTGTAATGAGGGAGCTCACGCTGCGAGATTTCTCCATGCGACGATTGCTCCAGCACACACGAAGATCAGGCCAACAGAGCGATAGTACAACCGTGTCCCAGGACCAGCGGGGCCCGCTTCGATTCCAAACATACTCCGCCAGTACTGGGCTTCGCGATTGGCGATGCGGCTTGGGTGAAAGAAGATGTACAGCCCCACTACGACCAGCAGGCCAGCTACGATCAGCAGGCCAATGATGTCCGTGGACTCCATCGTCAGCTTTCGCGCCCTTTCGCGCTCACCTCACTGGCAGGCCAGGCATTCCTCGTAGTCCGTCTGCCCGCCGGCGCTGAGTTCGATCTTGGGTGCTTCGGCGGTGTTGTCCGCCTCCACGCCGCCGGCGAACCCGGCGCGCTGGACCGACTTCGAGCGCAGGTAATAGAGCGACTTGATGCCCTTCTCCCATGCCTGGAAGTGCAGCATCAGCAGGTCCCACTTGTCGACGTCGGCGGGGATGTAGAGGTTGAGGCTCTGCGCCTGGTCGATGAACGGGGTGCGGTCCGCCGCGAATTCGAGCAGCCAGCGCTGGTCGATCTCGAAGCTGGTCTTGTACACCGCCTTCTCCTCCGGCGAGAGGAAGTCGAGGTGCTGGACCGAGCCGCCGTGCTCGAGGATCGAGTTCCACACGTTGGTCGAATCCTTGCTCTTCGAAGCGAGCAGCTTCTCGAGGTACGGGTTCTTGACCACGAACGAGCCTGACAGGGTCTTGTGGGTGTAGATGTTGGCCGGGATCGGCTCGATGCAGGCCGAGGTGCCGCCGCAGATGATCGAGATCGACGCGGTCGGCGCGATCGCCATCTTGCAGCTGAAGCGCTGCATCACGCCCATGTCGGCAGCGTCCGGGCATGCTCCGCGCTCCTGCGCCAGCAGCAGCGAGGCCTCGTCGGCCTTGGCCGCGATGTGCTTGAACATCTTGAGGTTCATCGCCTTGGCCATGGCGCTTTCGAACGCGATGCCCTTCGACTGCAGGAACGAGTGGAAGCCCATCACGCCCATGCCGACGCTGCGCTCGCGCGCGGCCGAGTACTTGGCGCGGGCCATCTCGTCGGGCGCGCGGTCGATGTAGTCCTGCAGCACGTTGTCGAGGAAGCGCAGCACGTCCTCGATGAAACGCTCGTCCTTGTTCCACTCGTCCCAGGTTTCCAGGTTGAGCGACGACAGGCAGCACACCGCGGTGCGATCGTTGCCGAGGTGGTCCTTGCCGGTCGGCAGGGTGATTTCCGAGCAGAGATTCGAGGTCGAGACCTTGAGGCCGAGGTCGCGGTGATGCTTGGGCATCGTCCGGTTCACCGTGTCGTTGAACACGATGTAGGGCTCGCCGGTGGCGAGGCGGGTCTCGACCAGCTTCTGGAACAGCGAGCGCGCATCGACCGTGCCGCGCACCGAACCGTCCTTGGGGCTGCGCAGGTTGAATTCGGCACCGTCGCGGACCGCTTCCATGAACTCGTCGGTCAGCAGCACGCCGTGGTGGAGGTTGAGCGCCTTGCGGTTGAAGTCGCCCGAAGGCTTGCGGATCTCGAGGAACTCCTCGATCTCCGGGTGCGAGACGTCGAGGTAGCAGGCGGCCGAGCCGCGGCGCAGCGAGCCCTGCGAAATCGCGAGGGTCAGCGAATCCATCACGCGGACGAACGGGATGATGCCCGAGGTCTTGCCGTTGAGGCCGACGCTCTCGCCGATGCCGCGGACCTGGCCCCAGTAGGTGCCGATGCCGCCGCCGCGGCTCGCCAGCCAGACGTTCTCGTTCCAGGTGCCGACGATGCCTTCCAGGCTGTCCGACACCGAGTTGAGGTAGCACGAGATCGGCAGGCCGCGGCCCGTACCGCCGTTCGACAGCACCGGGGTCGCCGGCATGAACCACAGCCTCGAGATGTAGTCATAGAGCCGCTGGGCGTGCGCCTCGTCGTCGGCATAGGCGTCGGCGACGCGCGCGAACAGGTCCTGGTAGGTCTCGCCCGGCAGCAGGTAGCGGTCGTCCAGGGTGTCCTTGCCGAACGCGGTCAGCAGCGCGTCGCGCGAGGCGTCGACCACCACGCTGAAGCGGCGGTCGTGAACCTTCTTGGAGTCCTCCTTGCCGGCGCTCGCGGCAGCCGACATCGCGCCCGCCAGCGCACCGGCAGCCAGAGTGTCGAGATTCGGCGTATCGACGAGCGCAGCCGAGCCTGCATCCTTCGCGGTCATCGTCAAAGCCTCACCATCGCTAGTCCTGCCAATGTCTTGCGCCGTCGCGCTGTCGAAACCCAGTTCGTCCTGTGCCGCCACGGAATCGTTTCCAGTCCTGAAATCCACGTTCGATGCCCCCATTCGCGGCCCGGATTGCTCCGTTCTGGCCCGCGTGCCGATCCCCGTTTTCGCGGTCCGCCGGCAGGGCCGATGTTCCGCTTGTGTTCGAATCGGCGGGCAAGCGCCGATCCTAGCAGCAAAGGGGCGAGCGGCACCGAAAACTTGTCCACAGCCCCCGACCGGAGTCCATGCGATTCCACGCGATGAGCGATGCGGAAACGTGCGACCCCGATATGGTGATGCGAGCCATTGGCAACAAGGTTTTGTGCCTGGGCCCGCTTCGACCACTACCCATAGTGCCTGAAGCCGAGTCAGGAACAAGAGGGTAAATGGCGGATTGACGGTGCGGTTCGTCGCACGCCCGATTCGCTTCGTCGCAGCCTCGACGCGGCCCGGCGCGGCGACGCGTGGACAGTCCAAGGGTTTGCAGTTCGGCAAGAGCGAAAATGCGGTTGGTCGAAATTATTTTCGCGCGTTACCAAGTTGTGGACAAACGGGGTGCCGCTTGAAGCGGCCCATGAAGCTGTGGAGAAACGGTACGGCCATGTTCAACATCATCGGAATGATCGTCTCGGGCCTGATCATCGGCGCGCTGGCGCGCTGGTTCTACCCCGGCGACGTCGACTTCGGCTTCTGGAAGACCATCGGCCTCGGCATCGCCGGCTCGCTGCTCGCGGGCCTGCTGGCGAGCCGCAGCGACAACGGCACGTTCCTGGGCCTCAATCGCGCCGGCTGTCTGGGTTCGGTGATCGGGGCGATGGCGCTGATTTTTGTGGGGCGGCATTTTTTGTGAGTAGCAAAGCGGCGGCGTTGGAGCTTGATCCGGCATCCCGCTTTCGCGTTCCGGCGCTGTAGCTGATCCGCGCGGCACCCGAATTCGCTCCGGCACGTAGGGGCCGCGGCCAAGGCAGCACCCCTTCCAGCCACGTTCCTCGTACAAGTACAGTCATGACACGCGCGCAGCACGCTTGCTGAGCGGAATCCATGACCAAATCGGTGTCGGCAAATGCAGATAGGGTAGGACTTCGCCCCCGCGATCAAGAAATATCCGAAACGGATAGAATTACCGCGCCTGGCCGACGGGCGAGGCTGCCAACTGCCCGCCACTCCATGCGATTGATTGCCGCGTCGAAGCGATATTGGCGATCGTCAGAACAGATACTGCCCCTGTCCAAAAACAAGAGCCCAAGGCACAATGAACAATTCTTCAAACATCTCTAAAATAACCACAATATAAACTGTTGAAGGTTTTTAGACCGATCTGATACCTTCCAAATTGGGCCAGGATGATTCTTTAGTCATTAATAAGTTGACGTCGCAGCGGACAGAGAAATTCCGCCGCGATTACTGAGCTTTGGCGGTCTTCCTGGTCTGCCAGCCCCTGGGGCAGGGGTCAAACAGGAGGATGTTATGAGAACAGCATTGTTCGTCATCGGTGCGCTGGGCCTTTCCGCGCCAGCGTTCGCCGCGGATCCCGTCATGTTCACATTCAAGACGGCTGACCAGCCGGCCACCGTGCTGGGCAACGGGGACATCATGGGCTTGTCCTACACCGGCAAGATGTGGACCACCTGGGCCGACGGGAAGAAGACGGAATCGACCTATACGTGCGTGTCGACGTCCAACCCGCCGAATGACCAGATTTTTGACACGACGACCGTCTGCGACGGGAAGTCGGCTGACGGCAACTACACCTCGATCTGGGGTTGCAACCTGATCGACAAGGCCAAGATGACGGTGGGCTGCGTCGGCGGCCTGTATGGCCAGACCGGCTCGTTCGCCGGTCGCGCCGGCGCGGCAACGTACAGCGGCGCAGTAGGAGGCGGCATGGGAACCGGCCAGTGGGGCGGTTGACCTACTGACCAGGACGGCCAGTCGGCCCTCGCCGGCCCGAGATCCGGCTCACCCAGTCCCCCCCACGGTGAGCCCCTCGACCAGCAGGGTCGGCTGGCCGACGCCGGCCGGCACGCTCTGCCCGCCCTTGCCGCACACGCCGACACCCTCGTCCAATGCCATGTCGTTGCCGATGCCGAGCACCCTCGTCAGCACCGTCGGCCCGTCGCCGATCAGGGTCGCGCCCTTGATCGGGGCGCCGAGCCTGCCGTTCTCGACCTTGTAGGCCTCCGTGCAGCTGAACACGAACTTGCCGCTGGTGATGTCGACCTGCCCGCCGCCGAAGCTCTTGGCATAGATCCCGTCCTTCATCCGCCCTAACAGCTCGGCCGGGTCGTCCCGGCCGCCGCGCATGAAGGTATTGGTCATCCGCGGCATCGGCGCGTGGGCATAGCTCTCGCGGCGGCCGTTGCCGGTGGGGGCGACGCCCATCAGGCGGGCGTTGAGGCGGTCCTGGATGTAGCCCTTGAGGATGCCGTCCTCGATCAGCACGTTCTCCTGCGTCGGCGTGCCCTCGTCGTCGATCGACAGCGAACCGCGGCGCCCCGCCATGCTGCCATCGTCGATCACGGTGACGCCCGGCGCGCCGACCCGTTCGCCGATACGGCCGCTGAACGCCGATGTGCCCTTGCGGTTGAAGTCGCCCTCGAGCCCGTGGCCGACCGCCTCGTGCAGCAGCACGCCGGGCCAGCCGGGGCCGAGCAGGACCTGCATCTCGCCCGCCGGCGCCGCGACGCTCTCGAGGTTCACCAGCGCCTGGGCGAGCGCGGTGTCGATCGCGCGGTTCCAGTTCTCGGGCTTGAACAGGTCGTCGTAGAGCCAGCGCCCACCCATCCCGAAGCTGCCGGTCTCGCGCCGCCCGCCCTGTTCGACGACGATGCCGACGTTGAGCCGGACCAGCGGGCGCACGTCGTGCGCGACGAAGCCGTCGGCGCGGACGATCTCGACCACCGACCACGAGCCGGACAGCGAGGCGGTGACCTGCGCGACGCGGGGGTCGCGGGCCCGGGCGGCGGCGTCGATGGTCTCGAGCAGCTTGACCTTGGCCTCGAACGGCACGGCATCCAAGGGGCTCGCTTCGGTATAGAGGTGGCGGTTGTTGCCCTTGGGCGGCGGGGCCATCGGACTCTTGGCCGGATCGAGCAACTTGAGCGTCTCGCCGGCGCGGGCGATGGCGGCGGCGGAAATGTCGTTCGCGTGGGCGAACCCGGTCATCTCTCCCGACACGCCGCGCAGGCCGAACCCGGCGTCGCGCGAATAGTCGGCGGTCTTGAGCCGCCCGTCGTCGAACCCGAACGCCTCGCTGGCGATGAACTGGAGATAGAGCTCCCCGTCGTCGCAGCTCTTCAGCGCGTCGGCGGTGAGCCGCTGGGCCTCCGCCGGATCGAGGTTGCGGTAAAGCAGCGAGCGGGGATCGGTGAGGGTCATCCGGGGGATATAGGGATTGGGTGCGCCAACGCGCCAGCCAAAATCAACCCGCGCCCCTCGAAGGCGGGGGCCTCGTGCGGAATACGGTCCGCCTGGTCGATGGAGGTCCCCGCCTGCGCGGGGACGCCGCTGGTCGTAAACTCAGGCCGCCGCCTGGTCCGCCGGGCCGCCCTTCAGCACGAAACGGCGGTCGCAATAGCCGCACTCGGCATAGCCCTTCTCGTCGATCTCGAGCCACACGCGCGGATGGCCGAGAGCGGCGCCGCCCCGGATGTCGGTAGCCCCGTCGCATTTGACGCGGGTGCTGTCGGTGAAAACGGTTTCGGGAGCCTGTGCCATGGCCGGCGCGCCTAGCAAAACGCAGCGCTCTGGACAAGCGCGCGGGCAGGGTGCAACCAGCCGCGACGATGATCGACCCCGTCTCCTCCCCGACCTCCGGCACCGCCGCCCCCGCCATCTCGATCCGCGACCTGGTCAAGCGCTATGCCCCGGCCGGCAAGTCCGAAGGCAAGCTGGCGCTCGACGGGGTGAGCTTCGACGTGCCGCAGGGGCAGATCTTCGGCCTGCTCGGTCCCAACGGCGCGGGCAAGTCGACCCTGATCAACACGCTCGCGGGCCTCGTCCAGAAGACAAGCGGGACCGCCGAGATCTGGGGCTTCGACATCGACCGCGACCGCCAGAACGCCAAGGCCAGCATCGGCATCGTCCCGCAGGAGATCGTGTTCGATCCGTTCTTCACGCCGGTCGAGGTGCTCGACCTCCAGGCCGGCTTTTACGGCGTGCCAAAGGCGAAACGCCGCTCGATGGAACTGCTGCGCGCGGTGCACCTCGCGGACAAGGCCAACGCCTATGCCCGCTCGCTGTCGGGCGGGATGAAGCGGCGGCTGCTGATCGCCAAGGCGATGGTCCACAGTCCGCCGGTGCTGGTGCTCGACGAGCCGACCGCGGGCGTCGACGTCGAACTGCGCCGCCAGCTGTGGGAACTCGTCGTGCGCCTCAACAAGGAAGAGGGGGTGACGGTGGTGCTGACCACCCACTACCTCGAAGAGGCCGAGGAGCTGTGCGACCGCATCGCGATCATCAACCACGGCCGGCTCATCGCCAACAAGCCGACCCGCGAGCTGGTCGCGATGGGACGCGAGAAGATCGTGGTCCTGACGCTGGACCGCGACGTCCTCCTGCCCCCGAACCATCCGGCGTTCCTCAAGTGCGAGGTCACCGGCGAACGCACGGTCGAAGTCTCATACGACATGGACAAGACCAACGCCGGCGAGGTCATGGCGCTGGTCCAAGGCCAGGGTTACGCCATCGTCGATGTCTCGACCCGCGAGGCGGACCTCGAGGACGTGTTCGTTTCGCTCACCAGCCAGCCGCAGGCAGCGTGACCTCTCCCCTCCCGCTTGCGGGAGGGGTCGGGGGTGGGCATGAAGCACCGCGCAACGCTCGCGATTGCCGATCGACGGATGACTCATTGCCGATGAACACATTTGCTTCTGCTGGTCACAGGCCCACCCCCAGCCCCTTCCGCGAGCGGGAGGGGAGCCAGTGAGCCACGACGTCCTGATCATCGGCTCCGGCGCGGCCGGGCTTACCGCCGCACTGGTGCTCGCGGAAAAGTGCAAGGTGCTCGTCCTCGCCAAGGGCGCGCTCGACGGCGGATCGACCAACTGGGCGCAGGGCGGGATTGCCGCGGTGCTCGACAAGGGCGACACCTTCGACGACCACATCCGCGACACGATGATCGCCGGCGCCGGCCTCAACCGCCGCGAGACGGTCGAGTTCGTGGTCGAGCAGGCCCCCCGCGCGATCGAGCGACTGGTGGAGCTCGGCGTGCCGTTCAACGCCGAATCCGGTGCGCTGCACCTCACGCGCGAGGGCGGGCATTCGCACCGCCGCATCGTCCACGTCGACGACGCCACCGGCGCGGCAGTGCAGAAGGCACTGCTCAAGGCCGCGCAGGACCATCCCAATGTTACCCTGCTCGGCGGGCGGACCTGCATCGACCTCATCAACGGGCGGCACGAGGCGGCGCGCTATTCGGGTTCGGGCCGGGTCTGGGGCGTCTATGCGCTCGACGAGGCAACCGGCACGGTCGAGGCGCACACCGCCCGCGCGACGATCATGGCGACCGGCGGCGCGGGCCGCGTCTACCAGTTCAGCACCGCCCCACGCGGCGCGACCGGCGACGGCATCGCCATGGCCTGGCGCGCAGGCGCGCGCGTCTCCAACATGGAGATGATGCAGTTCCACCCGACCTGCCTCTATAACCTCGAGGTCAAGAACTTCCTGATCACCGAGGCGGTGCGCGGCGAAGGCGGGCACCTGATCAACCCGCGCACCAAAAAGCGCTTCATGAAGAAGTACGACGAGCGGCTGGAGCTCGCCCCGCGCGATGTCGTCGCCCGCGCGATCGACGCCGAGATCAAGAAATACGGCCTCGACTACGTCCACCTCGACATCAGCCACATGCCCGCCGAGTTCGTGCGCGGCCACTTCCCCAATATTTACGAGAAGCTGCTCGGGCTGGGCATCGACATGACCGCGCAGCCGATCCCGGTGGTCCCGGCGCAGCACTACACCTGCGGCGGGATCCTCATCGACCTTGACGGGCGGACCGACCTGCCGGGCCTCTACGCGGCCGGCGAGTGCACCGAGAGCGGCCTCCACGGCGCGAACCGCCTCGCGTCCAACTCCCTGCTCGAATGCTTCGTGTTCGGCGATGCCGCCGCGCGCGATATCCTCGAGAAGTGGGACAGCTTCACCGCCCCGCCCGAAGTCCGCCCGTGGGACGAAAGCCGCGTCACCGATTCCGACGAGGAAGTCGTGATCAAGCAGAACTGGACCGAAATCCGCCGGTTCATGTGGAACTACGTCGGCATCGTGCGCACCAACAAGCGGCTGGAGCGCGCCGCGCACCGCATCGCCATGCTGGCGGACGAGGTCAACGACTACTACGGCCACTTCCGCGTCTCGACCGACCTGATCGAGCTCAGGAACCTGCTCCAGAGCGCCGAACTGATCGTGAAAAGCGCGCAGAGCCGTCACGAGAGCCGGGGGCTGCACTACAACCTCGACTATCCGCAGACGGATGAGGTGGCGCGCGATACGGTGCTGGTGCCGTAAGCGCTCCCTGCAAACGTCGTCCCCGGACTTGATCCGGGACCGCCGGCAACCTTTCGCCCAGCTTCCCGGTACGCTTGAGCCCAGCCCCGCAGCGGTCCCGGGTCGAGCCCGGGACGACGTCTATTTGCAAGGCGGACTCTGCGCCCCGACCAAGGCCCCGCCCGATCGTCTCCGTCTGCAATATCGGAAGGCTCGCGCACCGGCTGTGATACAAAAAGTTGCAGAAATCGCGCCCGATGCCTCCCATAAAGGAGTCAGCGACCGTTCAGCCCTGCCGGGCTATCGATCGCAGATCGAATTTGAAAGGACGAAGCCATGATTGCCAGGAAGATCGGATTGGCCTTTGCCGCTGTCGCCGTTCTCGGCGCCCCGGCCATGGCCGTCGCCAAGGAACGCCTCACCCCCGAGCAGCGCCTCGAAAAGCGGCTCGAAGGCCGCGTCGCGGGTGAGCCGGTGAGCTGCATCTACCTGCCTGCGGTGCGCGACACCACGGTCTATGACAAGACCGCGATCGTCTATAACGCCGGCGGCACGCTTTATGTGAACCGGCCAGACAACGGGGCCAGTTCGCTCGACAGCGACGACGTGATGGTGACAGAGCTGCACAGCTCGCAGCTGTGCGATGTCGACGTTGTGCGGATGCACGACCAGTCAAGCCACTTCTACAGCGGCACCGTGTTTCTTGGAAAGTTCGTTCCGTACCGCAAGGTCGAAACCGCCGCCAACTGAGGCGGAAAGCCGAGCTCTTTCGGGTCGCACCAGAAGAGTCCGGTCCGGACCGGATATTTCCTAGACGGGGCGCGCAGACGTCGGGCACACCACCCGGATGCTGCGCGCCCCATTTCGTTTGCTCGCCCCGCTCCTGCTTGCCACGGCGGGTCTTTCGGCGCTGGCGTTCCCCGCTCCGGCCCATGCCGCCGACAGCCGCGACACCGATGCGGCGACCGCGCTTGCCGGGCGCGTTCCCGACGCCGCCGCGCTCATGGCGGAGCGAGACAGGCTCCAGGCGGCCAAGAAGAACCGCGAGGCTATCGCCCCGTCGCGCAAGCTGGTGGAAAAGGTCGCCGCCCTCCCTGACGCGACGCTGAAGGAGCGGGCGATCGCGGCGGATTACCTCGCGCGCACGCTGCTGGTCGCGAACCTGTTTGACGAGGCCTATGGCTGGAGCCTCCACGCCGCCGCGCTGTGGAACGGGCAGGCCAGTCCGCCCGCTCCCGACGCGCTGGCGAGCGACAAGCGCGCCGCCGCCGCGCTTGTTGGCAACCTGACCCTCGACATCAAGCACATCGACACGTTCTACCAGCTGCAGGTGACCAGCCTCGTCGCGTACACGGCGCGGCGCCCCGACCTTGCGCAGCCGGTGCTCGACAAGCTGGCCGACGCGGCGCCGGTCATCCTCGGCAAGAGCAAGCCGACCTCGACCATCGCCAACCGCGCCGGGACCACCGACATCGAACTCGGCCAGGGGCAGAAGGCGGAAACGCGGCTGCGCCTGGCGTTCGATTATTCGAGCGCAAGCTATGGCGAGGCGGCGCCGCAAACGCAGCTGGTCCTCTCCAACCTTGCGGCCGCGCTCGCGCTGCAGGGCCGCAGCGACGAGGCGCTGGTGCTGGCGCGGCGCGCCTACGAAGGTGTCGCGGCGGCCCCGGGGACCAGCGCCGAACGGCAGAAGACGATCATCAATCTTGGCCAGATCCTCGCTGACCGCGGAGAGTTCGCCGAGGCAGGGACGCTGGCGCAGGAAGTCCTGACACTTGCAGCCGGCAAGCCGAGCACGATGCAGATCGACGCCTATGTCCTTGCCGGACGCGTCGCGCTGGCACAGGGCAAGGGTGGCGACGCCATCACCCAGTTCGAATATGCGATCGCCACCGCAGCGGCTGCGCGGGGCAGCTTCGCCTACCGGATGCGCCCGGCGCTCTACATGGCGATGAGCATGATCGACCAGGATCGCTGGCTCGCCGGGCAGAAGTACATGCTCGGCGCGGCGACCCTGCTCTACTCCGTCGACAAGGACGTCGATTCCGACAAGCTGACCAGCAGCAAGGACAGCTGGACCAAGCGGCTCGCCAGCTATTCGGCCGAGTTCAACCGGGGTGCGAGCAGCGAGGACATCGCGCTTTACGACGAACTGCTGCTGCGCTTCTCGATCCACTACGAAGAGGAGCCCGGCGCGAACCTGCCCCGCGCAAGACGGCTGGCGTCGGAGGTCAATGCGCGGATCGACCAGCTGGGGTTCCTCCCGCAGGACGAGATCGCGGCGCGCAACGCCGCGCTGGCGGCGCGGCGGCGCAACCTCCTGCTGGCCGACTACGACTGGTTTTCCGCCCCCTCGATGAAAATGCGCGAATCGCTGCTGGCGATGCGGGCCGAAAGCTTCACCGCGCTCCAGCGCGCCGATGCGAGCAGCGCCAGCCAGGCTATCGCCCAGCTTGCCGCGCGCACCCTGTCGGAGGCGATCTCGCCCGAACTCGGCGCACTCGCCCGCCGCCGCGAGGACCTGGTGGCGAAGTGGAGCGAGCTCGACCGGGCGCGGCTCCTCGCCGTCGGCGGGGGGCCGGTCGATCCGGGGCTTGCCGCACAGATCAGCGCGGTCGAAGCCGAGCTGGCGCAGATCGACGGCAAGCTGCGCGCCGCCGCGCCGCAGTTCTTCGCGTACATCCGGCCCGAGCCGATGAGCGAGGCCGAGGCGAAGAAGCTGATCGGGCCGGACGAGGCGGCAATGCTGGTCGTGCCGAGCGAGGCCGGCACCCACATCATGCTGGTCACCGACCAGGACGTGAACTGGCTCCACTCCGACCTTTCCGAGAAGGAGATCGAGAAATACGCCCGCCGCCTGCTGTGGTTCGCCGGGGCGGGTGTCGAGGTCAGCGAGGCAGAAGCGGTGCAGTGGGCCGATGAAGTCCCCGGCGACGCCTCGTTCGACCGGACAACCGCGCATATCCTGTGGCGGGAGCTGGTCGAGCCGGCCCTGCCTTACCTCAAGGACCGCAAGCGGCTCTATATCGCCGCCGACGGGATCCTCTCGTCGCTGCCCTTCGGGATCCTCGTCAGCGCGCCGCCCGAGGGCAAGGACGACGATCCCGATGCCTTGCGTGGCACCCGTTGGCTGGCCGACGACTACGCCCTCACCCAGATCCCCTCGCTCCAGTCGCTCGCCCTGCTGCGCAGCGCCGAGAAGGGCCAGGTCGGGACCGGCTTTTCCGGATGGGGCGATCCGATGCTGGCCGGCGCGGCCGAGACCCGTGGCGGGCGCGGGCGTGCCGGGACCGGCATGGCGCGGGTGTTCGGGGCGACCCGCTCGGCCAGTGGCGCGGGCCTCGCCAACATCGCCGAGCTGAAGAAGCTGGCGCGCCTGCCCGGCACCGCGACCGAACTCAACGCCATGGCCCGCGCCTTCGCCGCACCGAAGAACGCACTGCACCTCGACAGGGCGGCGACCGAAACCGCGCTCAAGCAGGCCGATCTCAGCAAGGCCGGGATCATCGCCTTTGCCACCCACGGCCTGACCGCCGGCGAGGTATCCGGCGCGGTCGAGCCGGGTCTCGTCATGACCCCGCCGACCGAGCCGGGCGCGATGGACGACGGCTACCTTGCCGCGAGCGAGGTCGCGCAGCTCAAGCTCGCGGCGGACTGGGTGATCCTCTCCGCCTGCAACACCGCGGCGGGCGACGGCAGCGCCGGGGCGCCGGGGCTCTCCGGCCTGGCGCGGGCGTTCTTCTATGCCGGGGCGCGCAACCTGCTCGTCTCGCACTGGCCGGTGCGCGACGACGTCGCCGCGAAGCTCACGGTGCGCACGATCGAGATCGCCCGCGACAACCCCGACCTCTCGCGGCCCGAAGCGCTCCAGCAGGCGATGCGCGAGATCCGCACGAACACCGCGCATCCCGACTGGGCCCATCCCAACGCCTGGGCTCCCTTCACCCTGATCGGCGACGGCCGGCCGCGCGGTTAGTCTTCGGAGAGAAGCAGGCTTTCGAAGAACGCGCGAACGGCGGCAGGAACGGGCGCGCCGCCATTGTCGTCGACCGAAACCACCACGCTGTCCGCCGCGCCGATGCAACGCTCGCCGAGAAACAGCGCCTGCCCGATGACGGCCGAGCGGTCACCGATGCGGACGATGCCGGTGCCGACGGTAATCGTCCCCGGGTACTTCGCCTCGCGGAGGTAGGCGATGTCGAAGTTGGCGATGACCATCCGCCCCCGCTCACCCGTCGCCCGATACGCCTCGCTCAGCAGTTCGAACCGCGCCTCGTCATAGAATTGCCCGGTCGCGACGTTGTTGAGGTGGCGGAAGAAGTCGATGTCGCTGAACCGGATCGGCACGTCCTTTCGGCGTGGATATGTGCCGAGTTGAAGGCGGGCCGGGGTCGGTTTCATCGATGGTTCCTCTCGCCGGCCGACGCTAGCCCTGCGCGGCACGGTGCGCTAGCGGAAGCGACATGGACCTGCGCCCCGCCACCCCCGCCGACGCCGCCGCGCTGGCACAGCTTGCCCGCGATGCCTTCGTCGACAAGTTCGGTCACCTCTACAGCGCCGAGAACCTCGCGAAATTCCTCGACGAAAGCCATTCGGAAGCCAAGGTCGCCAAGGAGATCGCCGATCCCGGCATGGCGGTCATGCTGGCCGAAGAGAACGGCGAAATGGTCGGCTTCTGCAAGCTCGTGTACGATTCGACACTCAAGGAACACGGCACTGCCGAGCGGCCGCTCGAGCTCAAGCAGCTCTACACCGCCGCGGGCCGGACCGGCGGCGGGATCGGGGCGGTGCTGATGGACTGGGCGCTCGGGGTTGCCCGCCAGCGCGGCGCCGACGAGGTGCAGCTTTCGGTGTGGAGCGAGAACGAGGGCGCCCACCGGTTCTACCACCGCTATGGCTTCGCGAAGATCGCCGACATCCACTTCTGGGTCGGCGACCACTGCGACGACGAATACTGCTTCGCGCTGAGGCTCTAAGCCCCTATATCGCGCCCCATGTCCTCCATCCGTCCCTGGCGCACGATCGAGCGCCGCAAGAGCCGTCAGATCATGGTCGGGCGCGTCCCCGTGGGCGGCGACGCGCCGATCACCGTGCAGACGATGACCAACACCCCAACTGCCGATGCCGTGGCGACGATCGACCAGATCCGCCGCTGCGAGGATGCCGGGGCCGACCTCATCCGCGTGTCCTGCCCCGACGTCGAGAGCACCGCCGCGTTCCGCAAGATCGTGAAAGCCGCGCGCGTCCCGCTGATCGCGGACATCCACTTCCATTACAAGCGCGCCCTCGAAGCCGCGGACGCCGGCGCGGCGTGCCTGCGGATCAACCCGGGCAACATCGGCAGCAGCGACCGCGTCGCCGAGGTCGTCCGCGCCGCCAAGGCCAACGGCTGCGCCATCCGCATCGGGGTCAACGCCGGGAGCCTCGAGAAAGACCTGCTCGAGAAATACGGCGAGCCCTGCCCCGAGGCGCTGGTGGAGAGCGCGCTCGACCACATCAAGCTGCTGCAGGATCACGATTTCCATGATTACAAGGTCGCGGTGAAGGCCAGCGACGTGTTCCTCGCCGTCGCCGCCTACCAGGGGCTGGCCGACGCGGTCGACTGCCCGCTGCACCTCGGCATCACCGAGGCGGGCGGGCTGATCGGCGGTACGGTGAAGAGCGCCATCGGCATCGGCAACCTGCTGTGGGCCGGGATCGGCGACACCATCCGCGTCTCGCTCTCGGCCGAGCCCGAGCAGGAAGTGCGAGTGGGCTTCGAGATCCTCAAGGGCCTCGGCCTGCGCACCCGCGGCGTGCGCGTGGTCTCGTGCCCGTCATGCGCGAGGCAGGGCTTCGACGTGATCCGCACGGTCGAGGCGCTGGAAGACCGGCTGAGCCACATCAAGACCCCGCTCTCGCTCTCGGTCCTCGGCTGCGTCGTCAACGGCCCCGGCGAGGCGCGCGAGACCGACATCGGCGTGACCGGCGGCGGCAACGGCAAGCACATGGTCTACCTCTCCGGCGTGACCGACCACCACGTCCAGTCGGACGAAATGCTCGACCACATCGTCGCGCTGGTCGAGGCCAAGGCCGCCGAGATCGAGGCTTCGACCAGCGACGCCGGGCAGGTCACCGAGGCGGCGGAGTAGTCGTTCGCAATCGGGTAACCCCCGTCTGCTAGGCAGGCACCATGCACCGCCTGCTCGCCATTGCCGTCACCGCCATTCTCGGCTTTTCCGCCTTGGCCATGCTGGCAACCGGGATACGGGGAAACGACCCCAGCGAGCCGCTGCTCGTCGCGCCAACCGATGCGGCCCTCACGACCGCCGGCTCAGGCGAAGGCGGGCTGTTCCGGATCGAGCGCGATGGCTCCGGCCAGTTCCGGGTCGATGCGCTCGCCAACGGCGAGGATGCGCGGTTTCTGGTCGATACCGGGGCGGACATCGTCGCGCTGGGTCCCGACGAGGCCGAGCGGCTTGGCGTGGACTTCGACCCCGCCGCCTTCGCGCCGATCGGCCGCTCCGCTTCCGGCACGGCGCGGGGCGTGATGGCCAGGCTCGACCGGCTGGAACTGGGCGGGCGCGAGTTCCGCGATATCGACGTCGCGGTGATCGACGGGCTGCACACCAACCTGCTCGGCCAGAACCTGCTGCGCCAGATGGGCCGGGTGGCGATCAGCGGCGACCGGATGACGATCGGGGGGTAAAGCCCCTACCTGTCCCCTTCCACGTCATGCTGAACTTGTTTCAGCATCCCGCTCGAGGATCTCTTCGGGAGTTCCCTGAGTGAGCAGCCGTTCGGTTTGCGTTTGGATCGACCCTTCAGGCAGGACGCGAGTAGACCCTGGAGCCGAAGGCGTGCGCAGCACAAACAAGTTCAGGGTGACGAGGTGTTTATCGCGGAATATCAGCTCAAGGCTGCGTCCCCGGCATGTAGATGTCCACGTAATCCGTCAGGCCGTCGCACCATTCGAATTCGCGCAGACGCCAGTACGGGCGGTTCTGGGTCACGGCGAAGCGCCAGACCTTCCGTGCCTCGCACTTGCGTCCGGCGTCGGGGGTGTCGGTGATGCGGATCGTGCCGTCGAACAGGAAATAGTCCGCGCCGATCTCGGTCACCTTGCCGTCGAGGTAGAGCCGCCCCGGTCCGTTCGCTGCGGCCTGCGCGCCGGTGAGGAACCACTCGCCGTCCGTCACCAGGACGTTGGCGGTACCGCGGGTGCTCCAGTCGATCCACTGCAGGGTCACGCCGGCGTTGGCCTTGAGCTTCTCGGCCATCGCCGGCGCGAGGATACGGGTATCCGCATGGGCGAGGGGCGGCATCTCCGGCGGGGGCGAGCTCGCGGCCGGGCGGTCCATGGTGCAGGCACCGAGCGCTGCGAGGGCGATAGCAAGGGCGAACGGTTTCATGACTATGAAACCTGCCACGGGCTGGAGAAGTTCCGCAAGCCGGGCGCGCACCATGTCTCGGCAATCGTCATTGCGAGGCCGAAGGTCGCGGCAATCCGGAGTCACTACGCTTCGCTCCCGGATTGCTTCGTCGCTTTGCTCCTCGCAATGACGATGGGTTTTGCTTTTCGGGGTGAGGCGATAGGAGGCCTCGCATGACCATCTCGATCCGCCCCGCCGCCCGCGCAGACCTTCCCCTCGTCGCCGAACTCATTCGCGCGCTCGCCGAGTATGAGAAGCTCGCCCACGAAGTCCGCTTCGACGAGGCCGTGCTGGGCGAAAAGCTGTTCGGCCCCCGCCCCTATGCCGAGGTGGTGATCGGCGAAGTCGACGGCGCGGCGCAGGGGTTCGCGTTGTTCTTTCACAACTTCTCGACATTCGAGGGCAAGCCGGGGATCTACCTCGAAGACCTCTTCGTGAAGCCGGCCGCGCGCGGCTCGGGCCTCGGCAAGGCGCTGCTCGCGCATCTCGCCCATCTGGCGGTGGAGCGCGACTGCGCGCGGCTCGAATGGTCGGTGCTCGACTGGAACGAGCCGGCGATCGGGTTCTACAGGAAGCTCGGCGCGCGGCTGATGGACGAATGGACCGTGATGCGGCTCGATGGCGGCGATCTTGAACGACTCGGCGCAACGGGTGCAGTTTTGGCCGAAACGCGCTAGAATAGCTGTTCATGGCGCGGTTACCCGTGGCATGATAGGGACGGGTCATGACGAAGACGGTTGATCGCAGGCTGATGCTGAAGGGGGCCGCCGCTGCCGGCGCAGCCCTTTGCGCGCCCGCGAAAGTCTTCGCCCAAGCCTACTCGCCCAGTGAGCAGCACCGCAAGATCCTCGACGTCGCCAGGGATCAGATGGAGCGGATGCGCCCGCTGCTGTGGCGGACCGACGTGGTCGGGGTGGCCGATTTCGGCCTGCCTTCGTCGTTGCCGCGACTGCACTTCGCCAACCTGGAAAAGGGCGAGGTGCGCTCGTTCCTCGTCGCCCATGGCCGCGGGTCGGACCCGGAACACGACGGGTTCCTGAAGTGGTTTTCCAACGCGGTGGGTTCGGAAGCGACCTCGCGCGGGGCCTACATCACCTATGAGTGGTACAACGGCAAGTACGGCACCTCGATCCGCCTCGGCGGCGTCGATCCGGACAACTCCAACGCGCTCGAACGCGCGATCGTGATGCACCCTGCTTGGTACGCCGCGCCCGACATGCTGGAGAAGTGGGGCAAGCTCGGCCGCAGCGAGGGCTGCTTCGCAATGGCGCCCGACGATTTCAACGAGGCGCTGTGGCACCTTTCGGGCGGGCGACTGCTTTTCGCCGACCGGCTGGGCATCAGCTGACTTGCGCCCCCGCGCAGGCGGGGGCCTCCCTCAAGCAAGCGGACCTCATGCGGCACGAGGTCCCCGCCCGCCCCTATGGGCAGTTTATCCTGAGCGGCCGGCCTGCCGGCCAGCCGAAGGGCGAGGACGCACGGCGGTCGAATTAGACGCCCGGCTTGTCGATCGCCACCACCGGCTCGTTCGTGGTCCGCAGCTGCGAGTGCAGTTCGCGCGGCTTGGCGAAGCTGGCCAGCACCGCGCCATCGCGGCCATAGATGTCGGCGAAGCTGCGGAGCGTGCCGTTCACGTCGCGGGCCATGGTGAAATAGGTGATGTAGACCGGGAACGGCCGCGCCATCGGCACCTTGGTGTACTGGCCCGAGGTCGCCCAGGTGACGACCTGCTCCTGCGTCGCGTCCGACCCGATCATCGCCATCGCCATGCCCAGTTCAACCGCCCGTTCGGTGCGGATGCAGCCGTGGCTGTAGGCGCGGTTGACGGTGTTGAAGAGGCCCTTGGCCGGGGTGTCGTGCAGGTAGATCGCGTGCGGGTTGGGCATGTCGATCTTCAGCGCGCCCAGCGAATTGCCCGGACCCGGCTGCTGGACGACGACGATCATGCCGTCGGACAGCTTCGACACCTTGTAGCCTTCGCGCGCCGCGGCCGCGGGGTTCTTTATCAGCCGCGCGCCCAGTCCTTCGCCGACCACGATCGACTGCGGTACGGTCCAGGTCGGGTTGAACACAACGTTCTCGACCATCTCGGCGAGCTGCGGGGTCGCGGTCTTGCCCGGCTTGCCGACAATGGTCTTGTAGGTGTTGATGATCTGGTTGTTGACCGTCAGCCGCAGCTGGTACTCGGGCACGTTGGTGATCAGGTACTGGATGCCGAGATCCTGCGCGAGCCAGCGCCAACGGTCCATGTTGACCCGGATCAGCGCGGCCTGCTTGGGATCCTTGGCCTTGGCCAGCGCGGTCTTGAGCGCGGCATAGTCCGGATGCGTGGGATTGAGCGCAAGCAGCGTGCCCCGGATGTCGTGGCTCGCCAGCGCCTTGCCGAGAATCGTCGCGGTGGGGTTGCGGTCCATGTCGGGATCGACCGCGAACCACTGGACGCGCGAGGTCATCGGAGTGCGGCCGTCACGCAGGTCCTCGGCCAGCCAGGCGAACAGCTTTGTCGCCAGCGCGTCGAGCTCGGGACTCGGCCCGGCGGCGATCGCGGCAGCGAGTGCGTCGGGCTGGTAGTCCTTGGCGAACAGGCCTTCGCTGCCGATGCCCTTGATGGTGCCGAGCAGCGACTGCGCGTCGGACAGCGACCAGTTCGGGAGGGCCTCGGTCGGCGCCGGGGCGGGCTGAACGGCAGGCTGGGCTGCCGGAGTCGTGCTCGACGCCGGGACCGGGGCGACCTGCGCCTGCGCCGCCGTCAGGGCCGGGGCGATGGCAGCGAGCGCCGTCGCACAGGCAAGGGAAAGGCGGATCGTAGGTACGCGCATTGTCATAGGTCCCGCTGTTGGCCCGGCCGCCGCACATGCGCCGCCGGGAATCTGCCATGGCCGCCCAAGGTTTTGCCCCAAGCGGCCTGCCTGATCAAGCAATCCGCCTGAAGCTCGCCTGAATCATCCCCCTGTTTCGCGATGACCCGAGCCGCTAGAGGCGATCCGATGACCGCGCGCCACCACGCCCTGCTGCCCGTGCTGGCAACGCTCAGCGGCCTTGCCATCTTTTCGCTGATGGACGGGTTCATGAAGACCGTCGCGCTGGCGATCGGCGCTTATGCCGGTGTGTTCTGGCGCAACCTCGTCGGCGCGGGGATGATGGCGCCGCTGTGGCTGTGGCGCGGCCAGGGCTGGCCGGGCCGCGCGGCGCTGCGCCTGCACCTGCTGCGCGGCACGGTTGCCGCGTGCATGGCCGTGCTGTTCTTCCACGGCCTCGTCCTCACCCCGCTGGCAGAGGCGATGGCGCTGTCGTTCATCGCCCCGCTGATCGCGCTGTACCTCGCCGCGGTCATGCTGGGCGAGACGGTGGGACGGCGCGCCGTTGCCGGTTCGGTGCTGGGGCTGGCGGGCGTCGTGGTGATCGGCCTCGGCAAGTTCGGCGGCGGGGGCAACAGTACCGCCAGCCTTGAAGGGCTCGCCGCGATCCTGGCCTCGGCGGTGCTCTATGCGTGGAACCTCGTCCTCCAGCGCCAACAGGCGCAACTGGCCGGACCCGAGGAAATCGCCTTCTTCCAGGCGGCGACGATTGCGCTGGTGCTGGGCCTGGGCGCACCCTGGTTCGCCCCGGTCCCGGGGCACGGCGTGTGGCTGTGGCTGGTGGGCGCCGCGTTGCTGGCAGCGGCCTCTCTGATGCTGCTGAGCTGGGCCTATGCCCGGGCCGAGGCGCAGGTGCTGGTGCCGCTCGAGTACACCGCGTTCATCTGGGCGGCGCTGACCGGATACGCGTTCTTCCGCGAGCCGGTCACGGCGGCAACACTGGGGGGCGTGGTGCTGATCGTCGCCGGGTGCCTGTGGGCCTCGCCGCGGCAGGACAAGGCCGAAACTCCGGCCTAGATCGCGGCTTGCAACCGGGCTGGCGGCGTTTAGGCTGGCCCCAAACCGGGGGGTAATCAAGAATGCGCGGACAGCTGTGGAACGCCTTCATATTTTCGCTAGGCGCGGCGTCCGTCGCGCAGGCACAGGAGGCGGAGGCGCCCACCGCTCCGCAGCCGCCGTCAGCCCCATCGGTCACTATAACCCCGCCGATACCTGCCGTTATTCAGGCACCGGCACCGCCGCCTCCGCGGGTTTCTGAACCTCTCCGCCTCACCGGCAGCCGCCTTTACGTCTATGATTTCCTCGACTGGCACAAAGGCAATTTCACCGACAAGGTCATCGATGAATTTGAAGGCCAGCTTGCCACCTGGCTCGGCGCGAAGGCTGAAGCCGTCACCATTTCACGCTCGGCCGACCTGCCGCTTATCAAAAAGCTGCGAGAAGAATCCGCCGACGACTGGACGACCTCGATGTCTGGCTCTCAGTTGCGGCAAACCGTGCCGGTGATCGAGGCGATCCAATCGAACAAGGCGGCGGAAGAGGCGGTCTCGGCCAACTACCGCCTGGTCATATTCCCTTCGAGCTTCAGCTCGCAAGGGGCCTGGCGATACTACGTGCTGCGCTGGGTCGTGTACCGGGTGAGCGATAATCGGTCCTGGCAGTACCTCTACGACGGGAGCCACATGGTCTTGATGAAAGAAGGAGAACGCGCCGAATCCCGCTCGCGCAAGTTTATCGAGGCGGCCGACACCGCGATGAAGCAGGCCAATCTGTTCGCCGACTGACCGCTCAGGCGAACAGCGCCTGCAACTGGGCGTAGAGCGCACCAGCCATCGCCGCGCAGGCGAGACCGCCGGCCACCAGCGACAGTCGGACCGAGCCGTCTTCCGGCTCCTGGTCGGGCATTGGCAGACGGTCGGTGATCATGGTCGGCGCTCCCCTTGGCGGACAGGTGGGTGCGGTCGGTATTGCCGCGCCGTGGTCCGTGGCTCATCAATCGCCGAGAGATCGATCCGTTCCGGCGGACAACAATCCGCCCCGACTCGCCGGGTCGGGCCTTGACCTCGGGCGCGTTAGCGCGCATCGCCCGTCCCGTTCTCGGGCCGCCATGTAACCGCTGGAATCGCTGCCGCCGCGCATTCGTCACGCTGCGCCGGCAATGCTTTTGGCGGCCATGGGCGGCTCTCATCTCGGCAGGAGGGAAAGCTTACCCATGACCCAGGTCGGACAGGATACGCTCGGCGCACGCAGCACGATGAACGTGGGCGGCAAGGACTATGCCTACTACTCGCTCAAGAAGGCTTCGGAGAAGTTCGGCGACGTTTCGCGCCTGCCCTTCTCGATGAAGGTCCTGCTGGAGAACCTCCTGCGCTTCGAGGATGGCGGCTTCACCGTCTCGACCGACGACATCAAGGCGATCGTCGACTGGCAGAAGAACCCTTCGGAAAGCTCGAGCGAAATCCAGTACCGCCCGGCCCGCGTCCTCCTGCAGGACTTCACCGGCGTGCCCTGCGTGGTCGACCTCGCCGCGATGCGCGACGCGATCGCGGCGCTCGGCGGCGACACCAGCAAGATCAACCCGCTGGTCCCCGTGAACCTCGTCATCGACCACTCGGTGATGGTCGACGAGTTCGGCCATCCCAAGGCCTTCGAAGAGAACATGGAGATCGAGTACCAGCGCAACATGGAGCGCTATGACTTCCTCAAGTGGGGCTCCAAGTCGCTCAACAACTTCTATGCCGTGCCCCCGGGCACCGGCATTTGCCACCAGGTCAACCTCGAGAACATCGCCCAGGCCGTGTGGACCTCGACCGACCAGAACGGCGTGACCGTCGCCTATCCCGACACCTGCGTCGGCACTGACAGCCACACCACCATGATCAACGGCCTCGGCGTGCTCGGCTGGGGCGTCGGCGGGATCGAGGCGGAAGCCGCGATGCTCGGCCAGCCGGTCTCGATGCTGATCCCCGAAGTCGTCGGCTTCAAGCTGACCGGCGAGCTCAAGGAAGGCGTGACCGCGACCGACCTCGTGCTGACCTGCACCAACATGCTGCGCAAGCACGGCGTGGTCGGCCGCTTCGTCGAATACTACGGCCCCGGCCTCGCCGCGCTGACGCTGGCCGACCGTGCGACGCTCGCCAACATGGCACCCGAATACGGCGCGACCTGCGGCTTCTTCGGCATCGACGACAAGACGCTCGACTACATGCGCCTGACCGGCCGCGAGGAAGCGCAGATCGCGCTGGTCGAAGCCTATGCCAAGGAGCAGGGCTTCTGGATCGACCCGTCGGTCGAGCCGGTGTTCTCCTCTTCGCTGGAGCTGGACCTCGGCACCGTCGTCCCCTCGCTCGCCGGGCCGAAGCGCCCGCAGGACCGCGTCTCGCTCCCCGAAGTGGACGACGTGTTCAACGCCGACATGGCGAACACCTACAAGAAGGCGCAGCAGCGCGTTCCGGTCGAAGGCAAGGACTTCGACATCGGCGACGGCGACGTCACCATCGCCGCGATCACCAGCTGCACCAACACCTCCAACCCGGGTGTCCTGGTCGCCGCAGGCCTCGTCGCCAAGAAGGCCAACGAACTGGGCCTGAAGCCCAAGCCGTGGGTCAAGACCTCGCTGGCGCCCGGATCGCAGGTGGTCACCGACTATCTCAACCGCGCGGGCCTGCAGGAGCACCTCGACGCCATCGGCTTTAACCTCGTCGGCTATGGCTGCACCACCTGCATCGGCAACTCCGGCCCGCTGGCCGAGCCGATCAGCAAGGCGATCAACGACAACGGCCTCGTCGCCGCGGCGGTGATCTCGGGCAACCGCAACTTCGAGGGCCGCGTCTCGCCCGACGTGCGCGCCAATTTCCTCGCCTCGCCGCCGCTGGTCGTCGCCTATGCGCTCAAGGGCACGGTGATCGAGGACTTCACGACCACCCCGATCGGCAAGTCCAGCGCCGGCAACGACGTCTATCTCAAGGACATCTGGCCGTCGAACAAGGAAGTCTCCGACACCATGGCCGGCTGCATGGACCGCGCCATGTTCCAGGCGCGCTACGCCGACGTCTACAAGGGCGACAAGCACTGGCAGGCGATCGACGTCACCGGCTCTGAAACCTACAAGTGGCGCGCGGGATCGACCTATGTTGCCAACCCGCCGTACTTCGAGGGCATGAGCATGACCCCGGCCCCGGTCAGCGACATCATCGAGGCCAAGCCGCTGCTGATCCTCGGCGATTCGATCACCACCGACCACATCAGCCCGGCCGGCTCGATCAAGGCCGACAGCCCGGCGGGCCAGTGGCTGATGGAGCACCAGGTCGCCAAGGCGGACTTCAACTCCTACGGCGCGCGCCGCGGCCACCACGACGTGATGATGCGCGGCACGTTCGCCAACATCCGCATCCGCAACGAGATGGTCCCCGGCATCGAGGGTGGCATGAGCCGCTACGGCGACGAGGTCGGCGCGGTCTACGACGTGGCGATGAAGCACAAGGCCGACGGCACCCCGATGGTCGTCATCGCCGGCAAGGAATACGGCACCGGCTCCAGCCGTGACTGGGCGGCCAAGGGCACCAACCTGCTCGGCGTGCGCGCGGTGATCGTCGAGAGCTTCGAGCGCATTCACCGCTCGAACCTCGTCGGCATGGGCGTGCTGCCGCTGCAGTTCAAGGACGGCCAGAGCCGGACCTCGCTCGCGCTGACCGGCGACGACACCTACACCATCAAGGGTGTCGCCAGCCTCCAGCCGCGCCAGGACGTCGAGGTCGAAGTGACCCGTCCCGACGGCACCAAGCTGACCTTCACCGCGCTGTGCCGGATCGATACCGCCAACGAGGTGGAGTATTTCAACAACGGCGGCATCCTCCACTACGTGCTGCGCAAGCTGGCGTCGTAAGGGCGTTCGCTGGGATGGCGTTCGAGCCGTTCTCGTTCGTGACCGGATTGGCGGCGGGGCTTGTCCTCGCCGCCATTTTCGTATGGGCACGTCGGCCGCGGGTCTCGCTCGAGCGTCCGCCAGAGTTCGCGCCGAGGCCGCTCGACCCCGCTCTGGAGCGCGAAGCCAGGGCGCTGGTCTCCCGGGGGCAGAAGATCGAGGCGATCAAGCTGGTCCGCGAGGCGACCGGCTGCGACCTGAAAGGCGCCAAGGACCGGGTGGAAGCGATCGCCCGCGAGGGTTGATCGGCGCGCGCCGCGCTGTAAGGAAGCACGCGCGCAATCAGGCGCGACTGAACGAGAGGAGGCACCCATGCACGACATCAACCGCCTCGCCGATCTCTCCTCCTTTTGAGATCACTTCCAAGCGCCGCAAAGGCTTCCCGTCCGAGACTCGCGTCAAGCGTGGCCGCCGCACTGTCCGCGGCGGTGTGATCGAACTGACCGAAAAGCTCGGGCGCATGGACCCGTGTCCGTGCGGGTCCAGCCGCCGGTTTCAAGAAGTGCTGCCTGCGCTCCGGCCGGTTTCGACGGGGTGGAGGGCCACGACTATTGGCGTGACTGATTCACAGGTCCGCGATGGGACCAGGAGACGGCGGGGGGGGGGGGGACTGGAGCTCCGTCGCCATGCTCGCACAAGGCCCGCGACCGGCACGCCGATTGACCCCAACGAAAAGGGCGGCCCTTCCCCCCGGAAGGCCGCCCTCTCGTGTCGGTCTGGTTAAGCCGGATCAGGCCGCGGCGGGCTTGCCCCACTTGCGCCGGCCGGCCAGCGCCGCGGCCGCCGCGCCGAACAACAGGACCATCGACGGCTCGGGCACTTCGGTGCCGTTGGAGCTCGACGAGGTCGATGTGGTTGTGCCGCCGTTGCCCGAGCTGGTCGACGACGAGGTCGACGAAGACGTCGAGGAACTGGTCGAGGACGAGGTCGAGCTGCTGGTCGACGACGACGTGGACGAGGACGTCGACGACGAGGTCGAGCTGCTGCTGGTGACGTTGCCCGAGCTGGTCGAGACGTTGCCGCTCGATGTCGAGACATTGCCCGACGAGGTGGAAACGTTGCCGCTCGAGGTGGAGACGTTGCCCGACGAGGTCGAGACGTTGCCGCTCGAGGTGCTGATGTTGCCCGACGACGTCGACGTGCTCGAGCTGACATTGCCCGAGCTGCCGCCCGAACTGGTCGAGCTGGAGCTGCCGCCCGAGGAGGTCGAGGTCGATCCGCCCGACGAGGACGACGAAGTCGAGCCGGTGGTGGTCGAGCTGATCACCACGTTGCCGCCGCCGCCACTGCTGCCGCCAAAGAATCCGCCGAAGAATCCGCCGCCGAAGCCGCCGACTCCGCCGCCGCCGATCACCACCGGCACGCCGCCGCCGCCGCCCGACTGCATCGGCGGCGCAGGCGGCATGTAAGGCACCGGGACCATCGCCATCTGCTGGGCCGGGGCCTCGCAGCTCTTTGTGGTGACGGTGCGGACGATCTTGCGCTTGCGCGTCACGGGGCGCGGCGCGACGCGCTTGGCCTTGTGGACCCGCGGCTTGGCCTGCTTCACCTTGACCGGCTTGACGTGGTGGATCTCGCTGGTCGAGGGCGCCTCGGACACGTGCACCGCGCCGCCGCCGAGCATTGCCCCGCCGACCGCTGTCGCCGCCAGTTTCGCCATGGCCATCCGTACCGACATACCCAAGCTCTCTTCGTCTGTGCGGTGTGGCTGGCACAAATCCCTTAAAGGAATTGCTGCCGCCTCCCCTGTGATGACCATCCAACGCAGCATCGGGCGCTCGGGACAACGGCGTTAACCGGGTTTTAG
This sequence comes from Novosphingobium sp. FW305-C-111, assembly GCF_058783565.1. Lineage (NCBI taxonomy): Bacteria > Pseudomonadati > Pseudomonadota > Alphaproteobacteria > Sphingomonadales > Sphingomonadaceae > Novosphingobium > Novosphingobium sp. FW305-C-111. The sequence goes on along the minus strand of NZ_JBYSYP010000003.1, from coordinate 218,987 downwards.
CTGTCCCGATGGGGGATTCCGGGGGAAGCTTGCCGAAGCGGACCGGAGGTGTCCCGTTCTGGAACTGTTTTGGGGCCACCCCTGACCGTGAGTTAGCTCCAACGGGCAACCTCGACTGTCGCTTGACAGCGAAGTAACCCCTAGGTTACATGTAACCCAGAGGTTACAGAGAGTATTCACCATGACCGAAAACCTGTCCGACGCCGCCGACCGCCTGAGCCGCAGCCGCGTGCGGATCCTGACCGCCGTGATGGTGATCTTCGCCGTTCAGCAGGCGACTGTTTCGGTCGTACCGCCCACCCGCACGGTGGAAATGGTCGGCCTGCTCGCGTGGCTGTTCATGGCCGCGATGCTGTTGATGATCCTGCGCACCGGCGGCATGCTGCTGCGCGATCCGGCGCTGCGCGCGCTGGCCAACGACGAGGTGACGCAGGCCAACCGGGCCGAAGCGATCGATTGGGGCTTTTCTGCCGCGATCTCCACCGCCATTGCCCTTTCGGTGGTCGCCGCGTTTACCGCCACCCCGGTGCTGATCGCGCTGCGCATCGTCATCCTGCTCGGCCTGTTCACGGCCATCTCGCGCTTCGTCACGCTGGAGAGCCAGGCGCTTGGCTGAACTCACCAACACCCTGCGCGAGGCGCGCGAGGCCAGGGGCTGGACCCAGGCCCAGCTCGCCGATGCGATCGGGGTCAGCCGCAAGACCGTCAACACCGTCGAGAACGGCGTGTTCGTGCCGAGCACGGTCGTCGCGCTCAAGCTGGCGCGGGCGCTGGAGCGGCCGGTGGAGGTGCTATTCGCCCTGGTCGAACAACCCTGACTGCGATCCCGTCGGCGGAGTCAGGCCGAGGTGCTGCCAGCCCCGGTCGTTGAGGCATCGCCCCCGCGCCGTGCGGGCGATTAGGCCGAGCTGGATCAGGTACGGCTCGACCACGTCCTCGATCGTGTCGCGCGGTTCGGAGAGTCCCGCCGCGAGTGTTTCCACGCCCACCGGGCCGCCCTTGTAGATGTCCGCGATCATGTGGAGATAGCGCCGGTCCTGCGCGTCGAGGCCGAGGCTGTCGACCTCCAGCCGGGTCAGTGCCCCGTCCGCCACGGCGCGGGTGACGGCCGCGTCGCCCTCGACATGGGCGAAGTCGCGCACCCGGCGCAGCAGCCGCCCGGCGACGCGCGGCGTGCCCCGGGCGCGGCGGGCGATCTCGCGCGCGCCTTCGGGCTCCATCCCGATGCCGAGCAGCCCCGCGCCGCGGGTGACCACGCGTTCCAGCTCGGCCACGGTGTAGAACTGCAGCCGCACCGGGATGCCGAAGCGGTCGCGCAAGGGCGTGGTCAGCAACCCCTGCCGGGTCGTCGCGCCGACCAGCGTGAACGGCGGCAGGTCGATCCGCACCGACCGTGCCGAGGGCCCTTCGCCGATGATCAGGTCGAGCGCGCGGTCCTCCATCGCCGGGTAGAGCACCTCCTCGACCTGCGGATTGAGGCGGTGGATCTCGTCGATGAACAGCACGTCGTGCGGTTCGAGATTGGTGAGCAGCGCGGCGAGGTCGCCCGCCTTGGCGATCACCGGGCCGGAGGTGGCGCGAAAGCCCACGCCGAGCTCGCGCGCGACGATCTGCGCCAGCGTGGTCTTGCCGAGCCCCGGGGGCCCGTAGAACAGCACATGGTCCATCGCCTCCCCACGCGACTTCGCGCTCTCGATGAACACGCGAAGGTTGTCCTTCGCCGCCGCCTGCCCGACGAATTCGCCGAGGGTTTTCGGGCGCAGCGCGGCATCGGCGTCGTCCGCCGTGCGCTGGGGGGTGAGGAGGGGGTTATCGGTCATTGGGCCGAATCCCAGCGCACTGGCAGCCATTTGTAGTCACCCTCTGGCCGGGGGATTTGACCCGGAAGTTCGAGGATCATGACAGAGCCGCCAACAACTGGAATACCTTCCACCCAAGCAATCAAATGCCCATCCACGTACTCGTATTTGTCGGACGGGTAGAAGCAAGTGAATTGAAATCGAGAGCGGATCTCGATGGTCCGCGAGGTCAACCGTCCGTCCTTCAGCACCCGTCCTCGCAAGCCGAAATTTTCGCGCTCGAAAGGATAATGCGATTTGGCCCGCTCACTCGGTAGCGCGACTTCCTCCACCGCGATCTGAAAGACGAGCTGCTTGGCGTCGGGCGCAACCGGTGCTCGGGAACGCAGGACAGCATGCTCGCGGGTTGGGTACGAGCAAGCCACTGCTGGCGCGGCAGTTGCGGCGATAAGCATGGCAGCCAGAACCGAAGTGCGGATCATTGCGCGGGGCCCCGGAATTTGAACTGCCGGGATGCTGAAACAAGTTCAGCATGACGGGGTCTGAGTTGGAGAGGTTTGAAAGCAAACTCAACCATTCCCGAACCATCTTCGTCACCCTGAACTTGTTTCAGGGTCCCCTCGCCGCCACCCTCGGCCCCATGCGGGAAGAGCGCCAGCCTTGCGTTTACATCCTCGCGAGCGAGCCGCGCGGCACGCTTTACATCGGCGTCACGTCCAACCTTCCCGTGCGGCTGTGGCAGCACAGCGAGGGCAGGACCGGAGGGTTCACCGCGAAGTACGAAGTCCACCGCCTTGTCTACTTCGAGCGTTTCGGTGAGATGACCTTTGCCATCGCGCGGGAAAAGCAGCTCAAGCGCTGGCACAGGTCGTGGAAGCTCAACCTGATCAAGGCGCTGAATCCGCACTGGGTCGATCTTGCGGTGGGGCTGGGACTCGGCTCCGTCGGGCGGAGGGACGACGCTCCGGGACCCTGAAACGAGTTCAGGGTGACGGTGCCTGTGAGGTCTTACGTCTCGCGCAAAAACCTCGTCATGCTGAACTTGTTTCAGCATTCCGGCGCTGCCTGCTTCGAAACGTGGGACGGGAAACCGCGTCGCGGCGTGCGATTGCGACGGGCAGAGGGTGCCGAGAGGAGACCCTGAAACAAGTTCAGGGTGACGGTGCTTTCGGGGGAGTGCTTGCGCGCCAATCACCCCGCCGCCCTCTTCAGCGCCACCCTCACCAGCTCGTTCAGCCCTGCCCCGGCCCCCAGCTCGTCCAGTGCCGCCGCCACCGCGCTGGTTGCCACGGCGGGCTTGAAGCCGAGGTTCTGCAGGGCCGAAACCGCGTCCGCGCTGGCCGAGCCGGCGGGGGCCGCGGCCACCGCGCCCGCGCCGGGCGAGGTCGCCAACCCGCCGGCCTTGTCGCGCAGTTCGTTGACGATGCGGCTGGCGAGCTTCGGCCCGACGCCCTGCGCCCGCGACACCATCGCCGCGTCGCCGCCGGCGCAGGCGCGTTGCAGTTCCTCGGTCGAAAGCGCCGAGAGGATCGCCAGCGCGACCTTGCTGCCGACGCCCTGGACCTGTGTGAGCAGGCGGAACCAGTCTCGCTCGCTGCCGGAGGCGAAGCCGATCAGGCGCATGTCGTTTTCGGAGACCTGAAGCTCGGTAAACAACACCGCCTTGTCCCCGCGCACGCCGAGGCTGGCGAGCGTCTTGGCCGAGCAGTGGACGAGATAGCCCACGCCGGAAACGTCGATGACGGCCCAGTCGGGTCCGAAATCGTCGAGCAGGCCGGCGAGCTTTGCGATCATGGTTTGTTCCTATGCACCGGCTGGCGGGGCGTAGCAAGGGCAGGGGCTCACTTGCCCACCCCTAACCCCTGTTCGCTACGCGAACGCCTTCGGCTCCCCGCTTGCGGGAGGGGAACCAGACGTTGCGCCTTCACTCCCCTCCCGCAAGCGGGAGGGGTCGGGGGTGGGCCCAGCGCAACCTATCGATGCGCCCCGAGCAGATGCGCATGCGCGATCGCGACCGCCAGCGCGTCGGCCGCGTCCGCCCCGGCGAGCTTCACCCCCGGCAGCAGCACCTTGAGCATGGCCTGGACCTGCGCCTTCTCCGCCCCGCCGGTGCCTACGACGGCTTTCTTGACCAGCCGCGTCGCGTATTCGCTGACCGGCAACCCGCCCCGCGCCGCCGCGAGCAGGCACACGCCGCGGGCCTGGCCGAGCTTGAGCGTGGACTGGGCGTTCTTGTTGACGAACACCTCCTCCACCGCCGCGCAATCCGGGCGGTGGGCGAGAATTACGTCGGTCAGCTCGCGGTCGAGGACGACCAGCCGTTCGGGGAGGCTGGCCGCGGGGTCGGTCTTCACCTGGCCGTTGGCGATGTGGCTGATCCGGTTGCCGGACTTCGCAACGATGCCCCAGCCGGTGCAACTGAGCGAGGGGTCGAGGCCCAATATCAACATACGCGCATCAGCATTTCTCCCCCTCCTGCTCGCGGGAGGGGGCCGGGGGGTGGGCAGGCTCGGCGCGAGTCAGCGACAGGCCCACCCCCAGCCCCTCCCGCAAGCGGGAGGGGAGCGAGATCAACCCAGCTTCTCCATCACCGCGTCGGAGATCTCGTAGTTCCCCCACACGGTCTGGACGTCGTCGTCGTCGTCGAGCACGTCGATCAGCTTGAGCAGGGTCCGCGCGGTGTCCTCGTCGACGTCGGTCTTGAGGCTGGGCCGCCAGGCGAGCTTGACCGCCTCGGCCTCGCCGAGCACGGCTTCGAGCGCCTTGGCGACTTCGTGAAGCGAATCGACGCTGGTCCAGATCTGGTGGCTGCCGGCGTCGTCGTCGGAGGGGGCTTCGCTCTCGACGTCGTCGGCACCGGCCTCGATCGCGGCTTCGAGGACCTTCTCCTCGTCGCCGACCTTGCCCGGATACTCGATCAGGCCGAGCCGCTCGAACCCGTGGCTGACCGCGCCGCTCGCGCCGAGGTTGCCGCCGTTCTTGGCGAAGGCGGTGCGCACGTTGGTGGCGGTGCGGTTGCGGTTGTCGGTCAGCGCCTCGACGATGAGCGCGACGCCGCCCGGGCCATAGCCTTCGTAGCGCACTTCCTCGTAGTTCTCCGCGTCGCCCTTGCTCGCCTTGTCGATCGCGCGCTGGATGTTGTCCTTGGGCATCGACTGCGCCTTGGCGGCGTTGACCGCGGCGCGCAGGCGCGGGTTCATGTCGGGATCGGGCATGCCCATCTTCGCCGCGACGGTGATTTCGCGCGAAAGCTTGGAGAACTGCGCCGAGCGCTTCTTATCCTGCGCCCCCTTGCGGTGCATGATGTTCTTGAATTTGGAATGGCCTGCCATGGTCGCCCTGCAACATTTGTCCGGATGGGGCTTGCGCGGCCCCGAAATGATGGGCAGCGCCCTGCACCGGGCAGCCTGTCGCGGTCAAGCCCGCCAGTGGATTCGAGAGGACGGACAAGATGGGTGACGCCTGGATCGTGGACGCGGTGCGCACGCCGCGCGGCATCGGCAAGCAGGGCAAGGGCGCGCTGGCCCACCTCCACCCGCAGCACCTCGGCGCAACCGTCCTCAATGCGCTGAAGGAGCGCAACGCCATCGACACCGCGAGGGTGGACGACATCGTCTGGTCGACCAGCCAGCAGCGCGGCAAGCAGGGCGGCGACCTCGGCCGGCTGTCCGCGCTCGCCGCCGGATGGGACGTGAAGGCGAGCGGCGTCACGCTCGACCGGTTCTGCGGCGGCGGCATCTCCAGCGTGGCGTTCGCCGCCGGGCAGATCATGGCCGGGTTCGAGGACGTGGTCGTCGCCGGCGGGACCGAGATGATGAGCCACCACGCCGAAGCGGACGCATGGGAGCAGGGCACGCCCTATGCCGCGCTTGGCCGGGCGCGCGGCAACTACAAGCTCTATGAAACGCACCCGATCTCGGCCGTGGGCGTCGCTGCCGATGCGATCGCGGCGATGGAGGGGATCACGCGGGCCGAGCTCGAGGCGCTGGGTGTAGACAGCCAGCGCAAGGCCGCGATGGCGATCGCCGAGGGCCGCTTCGCGAAGAGCGTGGTTCCGGTCCACAACGACGACGGCACGGTCGCGCTCGACCATGACGAATACCCGCGCCCCGAAACCACCGCGGAGACACTCGCCGGGCTCAAGCCCGCGTTCGTGGCGATGGAGAACGTCGCCGCCGCGCCCGACGGCACGACCATGCGCCAGATGATCGAGCGCAAGTATCCCGACCTCCAGTGGGAACCGGTCCACCACGTCGGCACGTCCTCGGGCGTGGTCGACGGGTCCGCCGCGCTGCTGCTCGCCTCGGACGAGGGGCTGGCGGCGAACGGGTGGAAGGCCCGGGCGCGGATCGTCACCGCTGTCAACGCCGGCGACTGCCCGACGCTGATCCTCAACGCCCCGGTCCCGGCCGCGAAGAAGGCGCTGGAGCGCGCTGGCCTGACGGTCGAGGACATCGACGTGTGGGAGATCAACGAGGCGTTCGCGGTGGTCACCGAAAAGGCGATCCGCGACCTCGGCATCGACCGGGCCAGGGTCAACATCAACGGCGGCGCGATCGCGCTGGGCCATCCGATCGGGGCGACCGGCTCGTTCCTGATCGGGACCGCGCTCGACGAATTGGAGCGATCGGGCGGGCGCTATGCGCTGATCACGATGTGCGCGTTCGGCGGGATGGCCCCGGCGGTGATCATCGAGCGGGTCTAGAGCCGCGCGCGGCTCTAAAGCACCCGCTGCCACCAGCCGACGTCGCGCCAGCCGCCCATCTTCCACCCGACTTCGTGGTAGACGCCGACCGGGGTGAAGCCCATCGCCTCGTGCAGGCCGATGCTGGCGGGGTTCGGCAAGGCGATCCCGGCAAAGGCGGCGTGCAGGCCGCGCGCCTTCAGCGCCGGGAGCAGGGCTTCGTAGAGCCTGCGCCCCACCCCCTGCCCGGAAGCGTCGGCCGCGACATAGACCGCGACGTCGCATGAAGTGGCATAGGCCTCGCGGGTGCGGTGCGGCGAGCCATAGGCGTAGCCGATGACCGCGCCGTCCCGCTCCGCCACCAGCCAGGCGTGGCTCTGCGAATAGGCGGCGATGCGCCGCGCCATCTCGGCCTGATCGGGCGGATCGAGCTCAAAGCTGGTCCAGCCGCCCGTCACGTGGGGGCGGTAGATCGCGGCGCACGCGGCGGCGTCATCGGCGGTTGCGGCGCGGATCAGCATCTTGCTTCGTTCCGGCACGCGGTTACCAGTGCGGTAACCTGCCGGCGATAAGGACTGCGCATGACCGAAACCCTTTCCCAGCCGGCAAGCGGCGGAATCGTGCGCCAGGCGCTGGCGTTCATCAAGTCCCCGCACGCGATGCGCCCGGGTCCGCGTGGCCCGACGGCGGGCGAAGTGTTCGGCAGCGAACCGCCGGCGCCGCGCGAGACGCTTTCGCAGCAGCTCGCTCCGCTCCTCAAGCTGTGGCTGCTCAACCTCGGCGTCCTGTTCGCGCTCCTGCCGCTGCTGATGCTGTGGACGCGGGGCATGGGCATCCAACCGCCCAAGATGACGCAGGACATGCCGCAGGGCATCCTCCTCCTGCTCGCGGTCGCGATCCTCCCGCCGCTCGAGGAGATCGTGTTCCGCGGCTGGCTGACCGGCAAGCGCTGGCAGCTCGTACTGCTGGCAGGCCTGGTGCTCGCGCTGGGCGGCCTGCTCATTTCCCAGGCGACCGCGATCAGGGCGCTGGCGATCGCAGGGCTGGGTGCGGCCGTCGCGATGGTCGCCGCCGGGCTGTGGCTGACAAAGGACCGCAACGGAACGCCGGACTGGTTCGTGCGGCAGTTCCGCTGGTGGTTCTGGGCGTCGTGCGTGGTCTTCGCCGCCGCGCATTACAGCAACTACCCGGCCCTGACCCTCGCGCACCTGCCGGTGGTGCTGCCGCAGCTCTGGTCGGGCCTCGTCTTCGGCTTCGTCCGCCTGCGCTTCGGCATCCTGCGCTCGATGACGCTGCACGTCGCCTCGAATGCGTTCGTTCTCGGCGCGTTCTACCTCTTCGGCATTCCCGCCGCCTAGCCGTTGACGATGGTCCCGCCGTTCGGGTGGAGGACCTGCCCCGACATGTAGCTGGAATCGTCGCAGGCGAGGAACAGGAACGCGGGTGCGACCTCGTTGGGCTGGCCGGGGCGGCCCATCGGGGTGTCCTTGCCGAAGTGCGCCAGCTTCTCCGGGCTCGAGCCGCCCATCGGGTTGAGCGGCGTCCAGATCGGCCCCGGCGCGACGGCGTTGACCCGAATGCCCTCGCCGACGAGGTTCTCGCTCAACGAGCGGGTGAATGCGGTGATCGCGCCCTTGGTGCTCGAATAGTCGAGCAGTTCCTTCTCCCCGGTGTACATCGTGATCGACGTGCAATTGACGATCGCCGCGCCCTTCCCGAGGTGCCCGCGCGCTGCCTGGACCATGTAGAACATCGAAAAGATGTTGGTCTGGAAGGTCCGCTGGAGCTGGTCCGCGGTAATGTCGCGGATGTCCTTGTCGGGATGCTGCTCCCCGGCGTTGTTGACCAGCACGTCGAGCCGGCCCCACTCGCCCACCGCCAGTTCGACCAGCGCCCTGGCCGTTCCCGGATCGCCGAGATCGCCGGCAAAGGTCACCGCCTGCGCGCCCTCCGCCTCGCACAGCTCGCGCGTGCGGTTGGCGTCGTCGTGCTCGCAGAGATAGGCGATCGCGACGCTCGCCCCTTCCCGCGCGAACAGCACGGCCACCGCCCGCCCGATCCCGCTGTCGGCCCCGGTGACGATCGCGACCTTGCCCCTGAGACGTCCGGAACCGGGATAGCGCGGCTGCCATTCCGGCTTGGGGCTCAATTGCGATTCGTGGCCGGGCAGGCCGTCCTCGTGAATCGGCGGCTTGACGTCGGCGGCATGGGACATGAGGTAACTCCTTGAATACAAGGAGCGAACCGGTGGCTGGTGGTTAGGTTCCGAGCGACATCAGGCAAAGGCGTCGGCTGGCTCATCGACGCGCTGCGAGAGGACGGCGGCGACGGCGAACGTCACCGGGATCAGGCTTCGCACTGTGCGTTCCACAGCAGCCAGAAGCGTCAGTTGTGTAATCGAAAGGCTCTCGCGAAAGTCACCATAGGCGCCGCCGTTCAGGTATTGCTGGGCGAACAGGAAGGCCACGAAGACCAGGACATAGGCCGCGAACCACGCGGCAAATCCCGGCGAAAGGTCAAGTCTGCCCGGAAACTGCAATCGTCCTGACAGCGCGTATGCGGAAATCGCAGAGAGGATCAGGAATGTCGCGCAGCCTTCGATCATCGCGAACGCGAGCCAATACCATTCGCTCGTCGCCAGGGAACTGTTGGGCCGAACGAGATAGCCCGCGCCGCTGCCGACTAGGGCAATCGCCGCCCAGCTCCCCAGCCCCCATCCTGCAAGCCCGCCGCGCGACAGAGGCCAAGCGCTGGCCCCATCGGATCGCGTCAACCACACGAGAGTCGCGACGCTGACGAGCCACAAGAGAAGTGATGTGGAGAGGATAACCGCGAACGATGCAAAGTAACGTTCGGGCGGAAACACGCTGTCGCCGATCATCTTCAGCTTGATGTCGACAACCATTGCCACGACCATGACCATGAACGCGATCCACGTCGCCGAGCGCGCGAACTGCCGCGCCCAGATCCGCATCGCATCGAAAATCAGTCGCAAAAGCATGGTCCACCCCCGGCCAGACGGTTAGCCAGCAGATGTATCCTGATCAAGCGAGGCCTCAGCCGATCCCCAGCGCCGCTTTGTAGGTATCGAGGATCATTTCCATTTCGCGCCGGTCGTCGGGCTTCATCTTCCGCAGGCGGACGATCTGGCGCATTATCTTGACATCGTAGCCGACCGCCTTGGCCTCGGCATAGACGTCCTTGATGTCGTCGCCGATGCCCTTCTTTTCTTCCTCGAGACGCTCGATGCGTTCGATCAGGAGGCGCAGGCGGTCGTCGGCGGCATCGGCCATCGGGATATCTCCGGTGAAAGCGTGAATCGGTTGCGCGGGCGTTAGCGGGGCGCGTGGATTCGGGCAAAACCGGGGCTGTGGATAGCGGGGGCAACGTCGTCCCGGGCTCGACCCGGGACCGCTGTGAGGCTTGGCGCAAGGCGGCCAGCGGTCCCGGATCAGGTCCGGGACGACGTCAGCCGGCGTTCTTCTTCAGGCTCTCGTCCATCCGGGCGAGCTGTTCGGGTGTCGCCTCGGCCTGGAAGCGCGACTTCCATTCGCCCGCGGGCATCCCGTGGATCGCCTCGCGCGCGGCCGCCTTGTCCAGCGGGGCGCCGGCCTCGACGATCCAGTCGGCGAGGCAATTGCGGCAGAAGCCCGCCAGCCCCATCAGCTCGATGTTCTGTGCGTCGTGGCGGTGGCGCAAGTGGCGCACCAGCTTGCGGAAGGCCGCGGCGGCCACCGCATCGTCGAGGCTGTCCAGCGCGTCGGAATTCGTATCCATTGCAATCGTCCTTGGGTTTGTCGGCCCGCTTTGCCATAGCGGCACCGCGAAAGGGAAGCTGCGTGTCCAGATCAGAAGCGAAAACCCACGATCCCCGCGGCCGCAAGGTCAAGATCCTTGCGACGGTCGGCCCGGCCAGCCGCGAGCCGGAGATGCTCGAGAAGCTTTACCGCGCCGGGGTCGACGCTTTCCGCGTCAACATGAGCCACGGCGACCACGCCACCCACGCCGAAACCATCGCTCGCATCCGCGCACTGGAAAAGGCGGTCGGTCGGCCGATCACGATCCTGTGCGACCTCCAGGGCCCCAAGCTGCGCGTCGGTACATTCAAGGACGGTCGCGCGGTCATCCGCCATTCCGGCCACTTCACGCTCGACCGCAATCCCGAGCCGGGCGACGAAACCCGAGTCTGCCTGCCCCACCCCGAACTGTTCGGGATACTCGAGAAGGGCCAGCGCCTGCTGATCGACGACGGCAAGCTGCGCCTACGTGTGATCCGGGCGGACAAGGACGAGATCTTCTGCTCGGCCGAGGTCGGCGGGGTTATCTCCGACCGCAAGGGGGTCAACGTGCCCGACGCGGTCGTCCCGGTCCCGGCGCTGACCGAGAAGGACCGCCGCGACCTCGCCTTCGCGATCCAGCACCATGCCGACGTCGTCGCGCTGTCGTTCGTCCAGCGCCCCGAAGATGTCGCCGAGGCACGGCGGCTGATGGGCGGGTACGGGATGCTCATCGCCAAGATCGAGAAGCCCGCGGCGATCAGCCGGCTCGACGGGATCCTCGAACTCGCCGACGGCGTGATGGTCGCGCGCGGTGACCTCGGCGTCGAGCTCAATCCCGAGGAAGTGCCGCCGCTTCAGAAGCGCATCGTCGAAAGCGCCCGCCGCCTCGGCAAGCCGGTGATCGTGGCGACGCAGATGCTCGAATCGATGATCGAAAGCCCCGCCCCGACCCGCGCCGAAGTCTCCGACGTCGCCAACGCGGTCTACGACGGGGCCGACGCGGTCATGCTCTCGGCCGAAACCGCCGCGGGCGCGTGGCCCGAAGAGGCGGTGACGATCATGCACCGCATCGCCGCGCAAGTGGAGAACGATCCCGGCTATGCCGCACGCGTCCACTTCACCGAGACCGTGCCCGACGCGACCACCGCCGACGCGCTGTCGCAGGCCTGCGCGAGCATCGCCGAAACGCTGCCGATCGCCGGCATCGTCGTATTTACCGGCTCGGGCTCGACCGCCCGCCGGGTGGCGCGCGAGCGGCCGCGCGTGCCGGTGCTCGTCCTCACCCCGTCGCAGAAGACCGCGCGGCGCATGGGCCTCCTATGGGGCGCGCACGCCGTGAACACCCGCGACATCGGCTCGTTCGAGGAAATGATCGCCAAGGGCAAGCGCATGGCCTTGCGCCACGGCTTCGGCCAGGCCGGCTCGAAGCTGGTCATGCTGGCAGGCGTGCCGTTCGGGACTCCGGGGGCGACGAACCTGCTGCACGTGGTGACGCTGAGCGGGGACGAGCTGAAGGGGCGGTAGTCCGCTTTCAGCAAGGGCGTCCCCGCGAAGGCGGGGACCTCCATCAAACTAGCGGACCGTTAGCTGAACGAGGTCCCCGCCTTCGCGGGGACGCATTTTTTGGGGGATTGGCGCTACCCCCGCGCCCCGAACAGCGCGCTGCCGACCCGCACATGCGTTGCGCCCAGCATCACGGCGGTCTCGAAGTCGTCGCTCATGCCCATGCTGCGCCCCGCCAGCCCGTGATCGGCCGCCAGCTTGTCGAGCAGGGCAAAGAACGGCGCGGGCTCGATTCCTGCCGGCGGCACACACATCAGGCCGACGACTGGCAGCTCCGCGACCCGAGCCTCGCCCAGCAGCGCAGGCAGATCGGAAATCGCGCAGCCGCCCTTCTGCTCTTCCGCGCCGATGTTGACCTGCACGAACAGTTCTGGCCGGCGGCCGGTGCGGTCCATCGCCTTCGCCAGCGCCGCCAATAGCGACGGCCGGTCGAGCGAGTGGATCGCATCGAACAGCCGCACCGCCTCTTCGGCCTTGTTCGACTGGAGCTGGCCGACGAGGTGCAGCGCGACGTCCGGGTATGCCTCGCGCAGCGCCGGCCACTTGGCCTCGCTTTCCTGCACGCGGTTTTCGCCGAACACGCGCTGACCGGCGCGGATCAGCGGTTCGATCGCCTCTGCGGGATGCGTCTTCGACACCGCGACAAGGGTGACGTCCTCGGCCTTGCGCCCGGCGATCTTCGCGGCCTGGGCGATGCGGTCTTGAACGGCGGCGAGGGCGGCGGCTGGATCGGGCGCTGGATCGGGCATGGCGCGGTGCTATAGCGGCGCGGCGATGAAGCGCCACCCTCTCCCGAAGCTCTGGCTCCTGTCCGATGCGCGCAATGACGCGAGGCTGGAGCAGGCGCTGCGCCGCCTGCCGCGCGGGAGCGGGTTCGTGTTCCGGCATTATCACCTGCCGTCCGCCGAGCGCCGCGCCCGCTACGAGACGCTGCGGCGGCTGTGCCGGGCGCGGGGGATCACGGTCGCGCTGGCCGGATCGCCGCGCGAGGCCGGCCGCTGGCGCGCCGCCGCCAGCTATGGCGCACGCGGCACGGTCGCGACCGCCCATTCCCTGCGCGAGCTGCGGCGGGCCGGCGGGGCGAGCGCGGTAATGCTCTCGCCGGTGTACCCAACCCGCACCCATCCCGGCGCGGCGACGCTTGGTGCGGTGCGGTTCCTGTTGCTGGCGAGGCGATCGCCCGTGCCGGTCATCGCGCTCGGCGGCATGACCGCAAAGCGCGCCCGCACGCTCGGCGGCGTTCCGTGGGCGGCCATCGACGGACTTTCTTAGCGGCGAAATCAACCACATGAGTCTTTGGAATCCTTCGGGGAATCACGGGGATTCTTGACGCCGAGTCCGGTCAGGGCGCATTATGCGGCCGGAAGGGAATTCGGGTCATGGCAAGTCGCGCAATCACCTCATCGCGGACCAGCGCGGTCGACTGGCGGGTCGTGATGAAGCGCTCGCTGCGCAGGGCGGGCGAGATCGGCGGCGCGCTGCTGCTTTTCGGCGCGATGCTGTTTCTTACCCTGGCGCTGCTCAGCTACGACCAGACCGACCCCTCGGGCAGCACCGCCGCGGGCGGTCCCGCAACCAACTGGATGGGCGCCCCCGGCGCATGGGCGGCAGAGCGGGCGCTGTTCCTGTTCGGCGTGACCTCGGCCCTGCTGCTGCCGCTGCTCTACGTGCTGGCCCGCCGCCTGTGGGACCTCGCCGACGAAGGCGAGGACCTTGGCACCGTCCACTGGAGCCGCCCGGTGGTCGTGCTGCTGGTCGGCATGGGGCTGACCGGGACGGCCCTGTCGCTGTTCCTGTCGGGCGTGACCGGCCCCCTGCCCGCCGGCACGGGCGGGCTTTTCGGATTGATCGGCGCAACCGCGGTCCGGGCGCTCGCGGCGCTGGTCCCGGCGGCGGAGGGCTGGATCATCGGCGGGCTCGGTCTTGTCGCACTCGTTTGCGGACTGGTCGCGATCGGCCGCGTGTTCATGATCGACTGGCGCGTCCTGCTGAAGCTGCCCCACCTTCTCCTCCGCGAGCCGCGCGCGATTGGCGACGACGGCGCGGTAGCGGAGTTTGTCCCAGCCCAGCGCCGAAAGGCGCGCCGCGACGACAAGATCCAGCCGCTCACCGACACCCCGCGCAAGCCGCCGGAAATCACCGACCCGACCCGCGCCCCTGCTCCCGCGCAGCTGACCGCGAAGAGCCGCCAAGGCGACCTGTTCGACAAGTTCGAGCTGCCGAGCATCGAGCTGCTCGCCGAACCGCCGGCCCACTCCGGCCCGAAGATCGACAAGCTGGCGCTGGAACGCAACGCCCGCCTGCTCGAAACCGTGCTCGACGACTTCAACGTCAAGGGCGAGATCACCGCGGTCCGCACCGGACCCGTCGTGACGATGTACGAGCTCGAGCCCGCGCCCGGCATCAAGGCCAGCCGGGTGATCGGCCTCGCCGACGATATCGCCCGCAACATGAGCGCGGTCTCCGCGCGCGTCTCCTCGATCCCTGGGCGGACGGTCATGGGCATCGAACTGCCCAACGCTGACCGCCAGATGGTCTCGTTCCGCGAGATGGTGGCGAGCGAGACGTTCGTGAACTCGAAGGGCCTGCTGCCGATCATCCTCGGCAAGGACATCGCCGGGGAGCCCATCGTCGCCGACCTCGCGACGATGCCCCACCTGCTGGTCGCGGGCACCACTGGGTCGGGCAAGTCTGTGGGGCTCAACACGATCCTGCTCTCGCTGCTCTACCGCCTGACCCCGGCGCAGTGCCGCCTGATCCTCGTCGATCCCAAGGTGCTCGAGCTCAAGAGCTACGACGACATTCCCCACCTGCTTTCGCCGGTGGTGACCGAGCCGGCAAAGGCCGTTCGCGCCCTGAAGTGGGCGGTCGAGGAAATGGAGCGGCGCTACCGCCAGATGTCCTCGATCTCGGTCCGCAACATCTCCGGCTTCAACGAGAAGGTCCGCGCCGCGCAGGCCAAGGGCAAGCCGCTGGGCCGCCGCATCCAGACCGGGTTCGATCCAGACAGCGGCGAGGAACTGTACGAGGAACAGCAGCTCGACTACCAGGTCCTGCCGCAGATCGTGGTCATCGTCGACGAGCTGGCCGACCTCATGGTCACCGTCGGCAAGGAGATCGAAGTCCTGATCCAGCGCCTCTCCCAGAAGAGCCGCGCCGCCGGCATTCACCTGATCATGGCGACGCAGCGCCCCTCGGTCGACGTCATCACCGGCGTGATCAAGGCCAACCTGCCGACCCGGATCAGCTTTGCCGTGACCAGCCGGATCGACAGCCGCACGATCCTGGGCGAACAGGGCGCGGAGCAGCTCCTGGGCAAGGGCGACATGCTCTACAAGCCCAACACCGACCCGGTGAAGCGCGTCCACGGCCCGTTCGTTTCGGACGAGGAAGTCGAAAAGGTCGCCGATCACTGGCGCGCGCAGGGCTCGCCCGAATACGTCGATTCGGTCACCGAGGAGCCCGAGGATGGCGGGTTTGGTTTCGACGACCTCGACGCCACCGCCTCCGACAATCCCGAGGAGCGCAAGTACCGGCAGGTCTGCCAGCTGGTGTTCGAAAGCCAGAAGGCCAGCGCCAGCTGGGTCCAGCGGCAGATGGGCGTCGGCTACAACACCGCGTCCAAGTGGATCGAGCGGATGGAAGCGGACGGCCTCGTCGGCCCGGCCAACCACGTCGGGCGGCGCGAGATCTACCGCGACAAGGACGGCAACCCGCTCTGACCGGCCTGTGACGCACGTCAACGCACGCCTCCCCAGCCCCTGCTAGACGCGGCGGCGAAGGAGACGAAACGGCAGATGTGTGCAGTGTGCGAAATGCGCAACGTGGCGGCAGGCGGGCTCAGGCGGCTGGGCGTGATACCGATTGTCTTGGCGGTGCTGGCGGCCTTCAGCGTCACGGCCGACCATGCCGAGGCAAAGCCGGTCTCGAAGCATGTCGAAGCGCTCGGCGCGAAGAAGCCGCTCACGATCACGGCCGAAGGTGCCTCGATCGTCCTGACCCCGGCCAAGCGCCCGTGGACCGACGAGGAAACCGGCGAAAAGGACGAGATCGACGCGGTCGATGTCACCGTCACCCTGCCGGGCCTTGCCGCGTACCGGGTCCCCGACGACGAATGGCGGAGCGATGCCTATGGCCATTGGCTGTCGATCGGCCGCCTGTCGACGGGCGGCCCGATGGCAGCGATCATCGAGGGCTATTCGGGCGGAGCGCACTGCTGCGCGACATTCCAGTTGGTGACGGCGATCGGTGGCAGGGCGATCACCCTCACCCTGCCGCCGCAGGACGGCGAGCCGGGCGGGCACTTCCCGGCCGACATCGACAAGGACGGCATGGTCGATTTTTCGCGGCAGGACGATTCCTTCCGCTATGCCTTCGCCAGCGGCGCGGGCAGCTGGAGCCCGCCGCAGATCTGGAACTTGCGCGACGCGGCGATGGTCGACGTGAGCGCAGAGCCGAGATTCGCCAGGGTGTGGCAGGGCTATGCCAGGGTCACGCTCAAGGCCTGCAAGTCGGACAAGTACGAGCGCAACGGTGCCTGCGCCGCTTATGCCGCCGCCATGGCGCGGCTGGGCAAGGCGGAGGAAGGCATCTTGACCGCGAGCAAGCTCGCCGACACCGACCTCATGTTCCTGCCCGAAAGCTGCAAGGTCGCTTACGTCGACGACATGTGCCCCGAAGGCCAGGAGATCACCTTCACCGCCTTCGAACCCGCGCTGCGCTGGTTCCTGGGGGAGAACGGGTACACGCCCAAGCCGTAAGGATCAGTCGAACAGCGCTTTCAGGTCCTTCTTGAGGATCTTGCCGTTGGCGTTCCGCGGCAGGGTCTCGTCCATGAACAGGATCCGCACGGGGACCTTGAACGCCGCCAGCCGCTCGCCCACCCAGGCGCGCAGTTCGGCCTCTTCCACGTTGCTGCCCGGGGCGCAGTGGACCACCGCGGCGGGTTCCTCGCCCAGCGTGCGGTGGGGCACGCCGACCACCGCAGCGTCGGTCACCGCGGGATGTTCGTAGAGCGCGTTCTCGACTTCCGAGGAATAGATGTTCTCCCCGCCGCGGATGACCATGTCCTTGGCCCGGTCGACGATATAGACGAAGCCCTCCTCGTCGAGCCGGGCAAGGTCGCCGGTGCGGACCCAGCCATCGACAAATGTGGCCGCGCTCGCTTCCGGCTTGTTCCAGTATCCCTTCACGATCATCGGCCCGCGCGCCCACAGTTCGCCCACCTCGCCGACGGGTAGCACCGTGACGCCATCGTCGGCACGGATCTCGAGGTCGGCGACGGGGACCGGCGGCCCGGCGCTGGTCGGACGGTTGAGATAGTCCTCGCCCGAATGGGTGGTGACGGTCGCGGTGGTTTCGGTCATCCCCCAGCCGTTGCCGGGGAGCGCGCCGAACACCTCGTAGATCTTCTTCACCAGCTCCGGCGCGGAGGGTGCGCCGCCATAGCCGATCGATTCGAGGCTGGAGAGATCGTACTTCTCGCGGTCGGGATGCTCGATCAGCTGCCAGGCAATGGTCGGTACGCCGCCGGTGGCATGGACCTTCTCGCGCTCGATGATCTCCATCGCGCGCAGGGTGTCCCACTTGCGCATGAAGATCATCCGGTGCCCCGCGACCAGCACCCCCATCAGCGTCGCGCTGAGCGCGGTGGCGTGAAACAGCGGGATCACCGTGAGGATGTTGCGCGGCTCTGGCTCGGGGAGCGGCTCGCCCCGGCGCAGCACCGCGCGGGCCGCAGCATAGGCACCCGAGAAGATGTTGCTGAGGAAGTTGCGGTGCGTGATCAGCGCGCCCTTGGGGTGCCCGGTGGTCCCGCTGGTGTAGAGGATCGCGGCGTCGTCATCGAGGTCGACGGCAACCTCGGGTAACGCGGCATCGGGCAGGTCTGCCCAAGCGGCGGGCTGGCCGATCACGTCCTCCAGCGCGGACAGGCCTTGCGGCAGATCGCCGGGAAACCGCGAGACGATCACCCGCTCCAGCGCCGGGCAGTCCGCGCGGTGCGGCGCGATGCGCTCCAGCCGCTCCGGATCGCAGACCAGCAGCTTCGCGCCGGAGTCGGTCAGGCCATAGCAGAGCTCGGCCCCGGTCCACCACGCGTTGAGCGGCACGCAGATCGCCCCGATCGACACCGCCGCGAAGAAGATCACCGTCCATTCGGGCAGGTTGCGCATGGCCAGCGCGACGCGGTCGCCCTTCCTGATCCCGGCAGCGGTGAAGTGCGCGGCAAGTGCCGCCACGGCCCGGTTCCACGCCTCGTAAGTGACGCGCTCGTTCTCGTAGACGAGGAATTCGCGCTCGCCATGTGCCCGGCTGAGCGCGACCAAAGCGGCCAGATTGGGCGGCGTGTGCTTCCACACGCGGGTCGGGATTCCGCGGATTTGAACCGTTTCGATCTCGAACTTGCTACCGGGTACGCACAGCGCCTCGGCCACCCCGGCGACGCTCAGCGCCGGCCAGCCCTCGGGAAGCGCGGCGACGGCATCGCCCGAAATCGTCTCGGCAGCAGGCATGGTTTCTCCTCTCGGCCGGCCGGTGCTTTTCCGCGCACCGTACCGCCGGGTAGATTGAACCAGCCGCGCCGCTTCGCGTCAACGCCCTGTTTCGGCAGGACCTTCGGCCGGCCATGCCAGCCGCTTGAGATCGAAAGTGTCGTTGACGGTGCGGACGTACTTGCCGGACCCGTGAAGCCGACCGACGAGCTTCATCGCCCCGGTATCGATCCGCAGCTTTTCGGCATCGCTGACGAAGCGATCGGCGATGTGCATGACCTCGACCTTCCCCAGCACGATGCAGCTGCGCGGCGAAGGATCGAGGATCTGCCAGACCTTGCATTCGAAGCTGACCGGGGCCGAGGCGATCAGCGGCGGGGCGACCCGCAGTGACGGCACTGTGGCGACGCCGGCATATTCCAGCTCGTCCACCCCCGGCGGGGCGTTGATCGCGGTGACATTCATCTTCTCCGCGTCGTCCTCGCTGACGAGGCCGACGGTGAACTCGCCGGTCTCGCGGATGATCCGCGCGGTATCCTTGTCGCCCCCGTCGCGGCCGGCGCCCAGCAGGCCGAGCACGACCAGCACCGGGTCGTCCGACAGGGCGTTGAAGAACGAGTGCGGAGCACAGTTGCGCCGGCCCTCGCGGTCCTGTGTCACCGTCCACGCGATGGGGCGGGGCGTCACCGTGTTGACCACGAGCCGGTACCGATCGGCGGGGGAGAGGCCGTCCATGTCGAAGTGCATCACCGGGCGCTAACCCGGCGCGGCGACTTGGGCAAGCTACCATGAGGTAGTGGCAAGATTGCCACAAATTTCCAGCGATTTGCCGCAGCCGCGAGGAAGATTGTTGCTCGGAGACACAAGCGGGCTAGCTTTCGACAATCAATTACAAGACCAAAAAGGGGGTCCCATCATGTCCAAGCTCTCGATGCTTCGCAGCAGCGTCGCCGGTGCCGCGCTGGCGCTGTCTTTCGCCGCCGCGCCGCAGGTTTTTGCGCAAGACGGCGCGCAGGCCGATGAGGCGCCCGCGCCCGACCAGATGATTATCGTTACCGGTACGCGCACCACCTCCCGCACCGTCGAGAATTCCCCGGTCCCGGTCGATGTCCTCACCAGCGAGGCGCTGACCAACGGCGGCCAGATGGAAACCAACAAGATCCTCAACAAGCTGGTCCCCTCGTTCAACTTCCCGCAGCCGGCCATCGCCGACGGCTCCGACGCGCTGCGCCCGGCCACGCTGCGCGGCCTCTCGCCCGACCAGACACTGGTCCTGCTCAACGGCAAGCGCCGCCACGTCTCGGCGCTGCTCAACATCAACGGCACGGTCGGGCGCGGGAGCGCTGCGGTGGACATGAACTCGATCCCGGCACTGGCGATCGAGCGCATCGAAGTCCTGCGCGACGGTGCCTCGTCGCAGTACGGTTCCGACGCCATTGCCGGCGTCATCAACATCCGCCTGAAGACCGCCAGCGAGGGCGGCAAGGCGACCGTCTCCTATGGCAAGTACGTCACCACCATCGACGGCGTCGACAACGTCACCGGGCTGCAGCGTGACGTGAACGGCCAGCCGATCCTCAACCCGGCCGACACCCGCTATTTCCTCCCGACCGTCGACGGCAACCGCAAGGCCCGCGATGGCGAGAGCTACACCGTGGCCACGAACATCGGCCTGCCGTTCTTCGGCGCGGTCGGCGGGTACCTCAACCTGACCGCCGAGTATCGCCGCCGCGGCTACACCAACCGCCAAGGCTTCGACCTGCGGCCGAACTACATCCGCCCTTCGGGCACGACCTTCGATCCGCGCGAACTGACCTTCGACCGGCTCGAGTTCCGCTTCGGCGATCCGAAGTCGGACGATTACACGATCTTCCTCAACACGATGGTCCCGGTCGGCGACTTCGAAGCCTATGCCTTCGCCAGCTTCAACCAGCGCGATTCGCTGTCGGCCGCCAATTACCGCCAGCAGAACGGGTCGGCCAACCGCGACTTCTCGGTCCTTGCGCCGGACACGACCCCGACCAACGCCAACTTCGTGCCGCTGACTCCGGACGGGTTCCTGCCGTTCATCAAGACCGACCTGACCGACTATGCCGCGACCGGTGGGCTGCGCGGGATGATCGGCGGGTGGAATGCCGACTTCTCGGTCGGCTATGGCCACAACTCATTCGATTATCTCATCCAGAATTCGCTCAACACCTCGTTCGGACCGGCCAGCCAGCGCGTGTTCGACGCCGGTGGGCTGCGCTACGCCCAGTGGCTGGTCAACGCCGACTTCACGCATGACTACGAGATCGGCTTCGCCAAGCCGCTGTCGGTGGCGTTCGGCGCGGAATACCGTGACGAGAAGTTCCAGATCCGTCCGGGCGACCTCCAGTCCTATGCCCTCGGCCCTCTGTTCAAGGCGGCACAGGCGACCACCAGCGCCAACTGCGCAGCACAGTCGGGTGTCTACAACGCCGGGACCGGCATCTGCACCTTCCCGGGCCGCCAGGCCGGCGCGGGCGCGCAGGGCTTCCCCGGTATCCCGGCCTCGGCGGCGACCGATGCGGGCCGTCATTCGTACGCCGCCTATGTCGAGTTCGACACCGATCCGGTCGAAGGGCTGACCACCACGCTGGCCGGTCGCTACGAACATTACTCTGATTTCGGCGACACCTTCACCGGCAAGTTTGCTGCCCGGTTCGAGGTCGCGCCCGGCTATGCCCTGCGCGGCTCGATCTCGAACGGCTTCCGTGCGCCCTCGCTGCACCAGCAGTACTTCACGACCACCTCGACCAACTTCATCTCGGGCGTGCCGGTGGACATCAGCACGGTTGCGGTCGGCAGTCCGCTGGCCCGTGCGCTGGGCTCCAAGGACCTCAAGCCCGAAAAGTCGTTCAATCTCTCGGGCGGGTTCACCGCCAACCCGATGTCCGGTCTGACGCTGACGGTCGATTACTATAACATCAAGATCACCGACCGGGTCGTGCTCACCGAAAACCTCGGCGCGTCGGGCAGCGGTACCGCTGCGGTCAACGCCGCGGTCAAGGCGGTGCTCGATGCCAACGGGTTCAACTCGGTCGGTGCGGCGCGGTTCTTCATCAACGGCCTCGACACCCGCACCCAGGGTGTCGATGCGGTGCTGAGCTGGCGCCTCCCGCTGGGCGACGGCATGGGCAAGTGGAACCTCACCGCCGCCTACAACTACAACAAGACCGAAATCCTGAAGTACAAGAACGACCTCGGGCCGCTCGCCACGATTCCGGGGCTGATCCTGTTCGGGCGCACCGAATCGCTGCGCTTCACCAAGGGCCAGCCTCGCGACAAGATCGTGCTGAGCCTCGACGGCGATCTCGGCATGTTCGGCCTGACCGCACGGACCACCCGCTATGGCAAGGTGGTCTCGCCCGGAACCGCCGCGCCGCTCGCGCCCAATGCCGCCAGCCTGACCGCGTTCGGGCCGGACGACATCTTCCTCGGCGCGAAGTGGGTGACGGACCTCGAATTGCGGTTCGATCCGATCGACCGCCTCCACCTCGCGATCGGCGCGGACAACGTGTTCGACGTCTATCCCGACCGCTCGCCGTTCGGCCCGCGCCCGGCGTCGGTCGGCGGGGTCTATCCAGCGAACCAGGAATACATTCCGTTCTCGATCTTCTCGCCGTTCGGCTTCAACGGGCGTTATCTTTACGCCCGGGCGACGTTCGACTTCTGATCGCGGCGGATTGGAAAAAGCGGGGGCGGAACATCATGTTCCGCTCCTTTTTCGTGCCCGGCCTTAACCCTGCATAAGGCATCTCGGGATAGAGCTTGCGCGATGGAGCGGGGGTTCGAACGACTGGCGGCGGTGCTGGCCATGCTGTGGCTGGGCCTGTTCGCGTTGCCGGCGCTGGCCGCGACACCGTTCGAGCCGGGCTCCTCCTGCCACGCCGGCGCCGAACACTTCGAAAGCTACGAGCAGGTTGCCGCCGATCCGGCCCGCTGGACCTGCGACGCGGCCAACTGGCAGGCCTCGCCGGAAAAGACCTTCATCCGCTTCGACCTGCGCGGCGCGGCGGGCGCGGCCCCTACCCGATTCATCACCCGGCTGACGCGCTTCGCCGAGGTGACCCTGCGCGTCACGACGACCGACGGGCACACCGTGACGCGAATTGTCTCCCCGAATGACATGTCGCTCGCCACCGGCGACTGGCTGATGAGCGCCGCGCTGCCGCGAACGGACGAAGCAGTGCGCGATGTGGTCGTGGAAATCCACCGCCCGCGCTTCATCGGCATGCTTTCCGACGCACGGCTGGGCGATGACGCACAGGCGCAAGGCCACGGGACGGACTTCGAGCTGCTGCTCGCCGCGCTGTGCGGGATGCTGTGCATGCCGCTGCTGTTCAACCTCGCCTTCTACCGCGTGCTGCGCGAGCGCTTCCTGCTGTGGCACGCCGTCGCGGTCGCGTTCATGCTGGTGCAGACGCTGGTCACTTCCGGCCTCATCAATCGGCTGCTCACGCTTTCGATCTACGAGTTGTCCATTCTTTCCGCGGCCACGTTCGGCGGGGGCATCTCCGGCGCCCTGCTGTTCCTCGCCGACCTCATCGAGGAGGGCGCCGTCGATGAAATCCATCGCCGCCTCCTGCGCCTCACCGCGCTGGCGTGGATTCCGGCGTGGACGGCGTTCTATCTGTTCAGCAACGATGCCTTCCGGTCTGTCTCGGCGTCGGTCTATTACCTCTCCTGGCTCCCGGTGGTGGCCCTGATGGTCTGGGTGATGGTGACCGCACGGCTCCGAGGCAGCCGCGCGGTCAACTGGCAGATCGCCGCATGGATGCCGTTCATGCTCTCGGGCATGGTCCGCGTCGTATCCGCGCTGGGCGTTACCGAAGCGCCGCTCGAGATGCAGGGCGCGCAGCACCTTTCGCTCGCAATCGAGGTTCTGGTCACCGCACTCGGCGTGGCCGACCGGTTCCTGACCATCAAGCGTCAGCGCGACAGCGCCCTTGCGGAGGCTCGGATGCTGGAGGACCGCATCGAGCGCGATCCGCTGACCGGTCTGCTCAACCGCCACGCCATCGAGACCCGCTTCGCCGCGCTCCATGCCCAGGGATTCCGCACTGTGGCGGTGCTCGATCTCGACCGCTTCAAGGACATCAACGACACTTACGGCCACGGCGTCGGCGACATGGTCCTGCGCGCGGTAGGCAAGGCGCTGATGCCCGACGAGCGGACCATTGCGATCCGCCTCGGCGGTGAGGAATTCATGCTCGTGCTCGCCGGTGCGGATGCCACCGCACAGGCCGAGCGCCGGCGCCAGGCCATCGCGGTGCGCATCGCAGCCGATGTCCCCGGCCTCGACCGGCTGGTGACCGCGAGCATGGGGCTGGTCGAATACGGCGCGGGCACGCGGGTCGAGCCAGACTTCGCAGCCAGCTACCTCCACTGCGACCGCCTGCTCTACGATGCGAAGCGCGCCGGGCGAAACCGGACGATGAAGGAAAAGGTTCGAGGCTTCTCGATGCCGGCGCTGCCGCTGCGGGTGCGCGAGCGCGCCTGATCAGGCGGCGACCAGCGCCGCCTCGCCTTGGGCGGCAAGGTCGCGCAGCCCCATGTTCATCGCCGTGCGCAGGAACCGGCTCGCGGCGCTGGCGTCGCCATAGCCCAGCCTTCGCGCCAGATCCTCGAGCCCGTGGCGGTTGCGGCTCGCGAAATACTCGCGGGCGACCTGCATCCGCACGTCCATCAGGATCTCCGCAAAGGTGGTGCCGTGTTCCCCAAGGCGGCGCTGCAAGGTGCGCGGACTGAGCGCCAAGGTCGCAGCGACCTCCGCGAGCGAGGCTTCCCCGCCGGCGAGCTTCGCCCGAACGCTGCGCGTCACTTGCGCCAGCAGCCCCTCGACCGGGCCGCCGACATTGTCGAGCCGGTTGCTGACCAGCGCCAGCATCGCCGGGTTCGCGTGGGGCGCGCAGCGGTGCATGTCCTCGTGGCGGACGATCAGGGCGTTGCGCCCCGTTCCGAAGGCGATCGGACAGCGGAACAGCCGCCGCACCAGGCTCTGGTCGGCCAGCGGCGGGCCGTCCAGCTCCAACCGGAGCGGAGCCCACTCGCCGCCCAGCAAGCGCCGTGCGACGCGCAGTTGCAGGGTCAGCGTCGCCGACAGGAACTGGCGCCCTCCCTGCCGCGTCGGCACCGTCACGAACTGGCAAAGCGCGACCGCCGGGCCCTCGTCGAGCACTTCGGAGCCGAGCGCCGCCATTTCGAGGTGCATGTAGCGTCGCGAAACCGCCACCGATTCGGCGAGCGAACCGCAGTGATCCCACAGCAGGCTGAGCGGACCGTAGCCGCAAAGGTTGCTCCACGCGGCGAAGGCGAAGCCGAGATCGGGCCGCCCCGCCCGCTCGGCCGCGGCGTCGAGCGCATCGATGACCAGCGCGGCGGGAAGATAGTCGGGCATCGAGCCGCACGAGCGCAGCAGCTCGTCGGGGATCAGCCCGTCGAGAGCGATCCCCTCGCGCCGCGCAAAGCTGCGAATCTGGCGCATCGAGGCGGCGTGGGACGGCGCTTCACCCGCGCCGAACATGTCGTTGCAACCGGTCATCGGACTGCCATCCCGAGAATGGCCCGGTCGGCATCGAGCCGGGCGACAAGATCCGCACGCGCGGGAAGATCGGCCAGAAGGTGGCGGGTGAGCCGCTCGTAATGCGCAATGAACCGCGACAGCGCAGCGTCATCCATCGTCGCTGCACCGGGGCTGGTGGCGGCCAGTTCCCGCTCCTGCTGCCGCCGCCAGCCGAACACCGCTTCGAAACCCGGCGCGGCGAGCATGGCGAGATAGTCGATCCGCGCAAACAGCGTGCGGTAGTCGCGTTCGAGCATGCGGTTGGCATAGCCGCGCCAGCGCAGTTCCGGATCCTCCTCGCGTTCGAGCGCATTGACCGGCTCGGCCAGGGCCGGTGCATCCTGCGGCGCGGCGCCGACGCACCAGCCTTCGAGGATAAGCACCGGGGTGCCTTTCGCGACTTCGCTCCACGCGGCCTCGGGCCGCCGGTCGTCACGGACCTTGTCGAACCGCGGCAGCCGCGCCGCCTCACCGCGCTCCAGCGCCGCGATCGCCGCGAAGGCCAGCGAAAGGTCGTGCGTGCCGGGTACGCCGCGGGTCGCAAACAGCGGATGGACCTCCGCCGCAAGCCGCGCCCGTTCGGCCTGCGTCAGGTAGAGGTCGTCGAGCGAGAGGACTGCCGCCGCAACATCGCGCGCGCCCAGATCCTCGGCCAGGGCCGCCGCCAGCGTCGACTTGCCCGAGCCTTGCGCGCCCGAAATTCCGACGACCAGCGGCCGCCGCCCGCCCCGGTCCAGCCGCGAAAGAATGGCCTCCGCCAAGGTCTTCCGCAGCGCCTCCACGATCAGGCCATCCGGCTCTGGTATTTCTGCGAGAACACCTCGCGCCCGATAATCAGGCGCATGACCTCGCTCGATCCGGCGAGGATGCGGTTGATGCGGGCGTCGGTGAACATCCGGCTGATCGGGTACTCGTCCATGAACCCTGCCCCGCCGTGGAGCTGGACGCCAAGGTCGACCATCTTCCACTCGACTTCCGAGGCCATCATCTTGGCCTTTGCGCCCTGATTCGAGGTCAGCCGCCCGGCGTTGTGTTCGGCGACGAGGTGATCGACATAGACCTCGACCAGCTCGATCTCGCTGTCCATCTCGGCCATGCGGAACTGGGTGTTCTGCTGGTCTGACAGCGGCTTGCCGAAGACGTTGCGCTCCATCACGTAGTCGCGGGTGATGTCGAACGCCTTGCGGGCGTTGGCGACCTGGCCGACTGCGGCGATCAGGCGCTCCTCGGCCAGCCCCTCCATCAGGTAGTAGAACCCCTGCCCTGCCTGGCCGAGCTGGTTGGCCTTGGGCACCTTCACGTCCTTGAAGAACAGTTCGGCGGTATCCTGCGCGGGAAGACCCATCTTCTTGAGGTTCCGGCCGCGTTCGAACCCTTCCATGCCGCGCTCGACGATCAGCAGGACCATCGCGTGCTTCTTGTCCGCCCCGGCGACCTTCGCCGCGACGATCACCACGTCGGCGTTTATGCCGTTGGAGATGTAGGTCTTGGAGCCGTTGAGCAGCCAGTGGTCGCCCATGTCCTGCGCAGCTGTGCGCATGCCCGCAAGGTCCGATCCCGCACCCGGCTCAGTCATCGCGACCGCCAGGATGGTCTCGCCCGACACGCATTTCGGAAGGAAGCGCTGGCGCTGTTCCTCGTTGCCGAAGCGCTGGAAATAGGGACCGACGAGCCGGCTGTGCAGGGTGTTGTACCACTGTTTGCAACCGGCGCGGGCGGTTTCCTCGATGATGATCTGTTCATAGCGGAAGTCGTTGTCGCCCATCCCGCCGTACTTCTCGTCGGGCCAGATCATCAGGAAGCCCATGTCGCCGGCTTTCTTGAAGATGTTGCGATCGACGATGCCCGCCTCGCGCCATTCCTCCATGTGGGGCGCGACCTCGCTCTCGAGGAACTTGCGGTAGGCGTCGCGGAACATGGTCTGGTCTTCGGTAAAATTGCGCATCGGGAATCCTCTGGCCCTCGTCGGGGTGCGGGCGAGACTTTAATCGTGCGATTAAATGCGTCAACTGCCTTTCCGGACGAGCAATGCCGTCGGCCGGGTGGCCAGGGTCTGCTCCGCGCCGACTCCGGCCCACCACCGCACGAACGGAGGATGTTGTCACGGCAAGCCCGGGGTCGCTCCTTGCGCGCGCCCTGACAGTCAGTTATCAGGCCTGATAACATCATGGCTAGGGACAGGGCATGGATCTCGACTGGACAGCCAAAGACCTCGCGTTCGCCGAAGAGGCGCGCCAGTTCTTTGCCGACGCGCTGACGCCTGAACTGCGCGACGCGGGGCGGCTGATGACCAGCGTCTATGCCGACCATGACCTTGGCATGGCATGGCAGGCGAAGCTCCACGAGCGTGGCTGGGCGGCGCCGAACTGGCAGCCCGAACACGGCGGGACCGACTGGACCGACGCCCAGCACTACCTGTTCGAGCGCGAGCGGATTCTCGCTGGGGCGCCGCCGGTTTCGCCCATGGGCGTCCACATGGTCGCCTATGTGATTCAGGCGTTCGGGACCGATGCGCAGAAGGAATTCTTCCTCCCGCGCATTCTCACCGGCGAGGTGTTCTTCTGCCAGGGCTACAGCGAGCCCCAGTCCGGCTCCGATCTCGCCTCGCTGCAGCTGCGCGCCGATGCCGACGGCGACGACTTCGTCCTCAACGGCTCGAAGATCTGGACGACCCACGCGCAGCAGGCCAACTGGATGTTCTGCCTGGTGCGGACCACGCGCGGCTTGCGCCCGCAGCAGGGGATCACGTTCCTCCTCGTCGACATGACCAGCCCCGGCGTGCTGGTCCGCCCGCTGGTGATGACCTCGGGCGAGACGGTCCAGAACCAGGTGTTCTTCACCGACGTCCGGGTGCCCAGGGCCAACGCGGTCGGCGCGGTCGACGATGGCTGGACGGTCGCCAAGTACCTGCTCGAATTCGAGCGCGGCGCGCGCGGCTATTCGGCAGGGCTCAAGGTCCGCGCCGAGGCGCTGCGCGACAACGCCCGCAACACGCCCACCCCCGACGGCGCGCTGCTCGACGACCCGGTCTTCGCGCATCGCCTGGCCCGGCTGATGATGAAGCTCGACGTGCTCGAGGTGCTCGAGTTCAAGCTGCTGTCGGGCGCGAACGACGATGGTTCGGTCGGCGCGCTGTCGTCGATGATGAAGATCCTCGGCACCGAACTGGCGACCGAAATGACCGAGCTGACCTTCCGCGCGGCCGGGACGTCCGGAACACTCTACCAGCCGCACGCCACGCGCCCGGGCGGCGCGGTGCCGAACTACGAGGCGCCGGCCGATGGTTCGACGGTCGGCGAGGTGTGGCAGGCGCTGGCGCCCTTGCGCTACTTCAACGAGCGCGCCGGGCCGATCTATGCCGGCTCCAACGAGATCCAGCGGAACATCCTGGCAAAGCGGGTGCTGGGGCTATAGCGCACCCGAACCTCAAGCAAGCTTGAGATTGCGGTACCGCGCCACGTGCGCGTCGACGTCGCCGAACTGGTTCTCGATCGCGGTGGTGCGGCGGAAGTAGTGACCGACGCGCAGCTCCTCGGTCAGCCCCATCGCCCCGTGGAGCTGGACCGCCTGCTGGCCGACATAGCGCACCGCCTCGCCGACTTGCGCCTTGGCCGCCGAGACCGCCGCCGGATCACCGCCCCGCAGCGCCGCCAGCAGGGCTGCCGCGGCGCTCTGCTCGACGTGGATGCGCATGTCGACCATGCGGTGCTGGAGCACCTGGAACGAGGCCAGCGCCTGCCCGAACTGGGTGCGCTGCTTCGTGTAGTCGATGGTGTCGGCGAGCATCGTCCGCATCAGCCCGACCGCCTCCGAACAGACCGCCGCCGTTGCCGCGTCGACGGCCGCGGAGATCGCGGCGGCGACACCGTTCCCCGCGGCAATCAGCTCGGCGGGAGTATCCGAGAGCACGACATCGGCAGCGGGATGGTCGTCGATCAGTCGATAGGTCCGGAGCGGCACGACACCGGTCAGGCGGAAGACGCCCGGCCCGTCGGGCGTCATCGCGGTCACGAGCACCGAGTCGGCCTCTGCCGCCCAGCGCACGGCGCGTTTGGTACCGGCAAGGCGCCACCCTGACCCGTCAAGGCGCGCCTCGGTGCGGATCGAGAGCGCGTCTCCGCGGCTTTGTTCCTCTTCCCACGCCAGCACGACGACCTTGCCGGCCGCCAGATCGCGCCCCAGCGTTTCCTGGCCGCCGAGACGTTCGAGCAGGGTGCCGGCAGTCACCGGCCCTTCGATGTACGGCGTCGCCGCGAGCGCCCCGCCAAGTGCTTCCATGACGACGAGATGGGCCTCGGCCCCGCGACCGAAGCCGCCCCACGCCTCCGGCAAGCCCGCCCCGGCAAGGCCCATCGCAGCGTTGATCTCGTCCCAGAAGCCGCGCATCGCCGCCCCGCCGCGCTGTTCGCGGCGACGGTCGAACGGAAGATGCTGGGCGAGCCAGCCGGCCGCACTGTCGGCCAGAAGGCGCAGGTCTTCGTCGAGTTCGAGGTTCACCAGTGCTCTCCCGGCCGGTCAGTTATCAGTCCTGATAACAAACGCGTTCAGAGAAGCAAGCCGCGCATCAGCGTATCGACCGTCTGGTCGCGGTACCGGATATGGAGCTGCAGGTCGGCTCCCGGCAAGCCGCCGAACACGGCGGTCATGGTGAAGCGATTGGAATAGAGTCCGTCGGCCGCGCCGATGGTGTTGAAGTAGAACAGCTTGGGGTCGACCCCGCGAAACTGCCCTGCAGCAACCCCCTCTTCGATGATCCGCGCCTGAGCGTCCGCAATCGGGATCAGCAGCTCATCGGCTATGTGGCGCACCCGTTCCGGGTCGGCCTTGCGGACCATGACCTGGATCAGCCGGTTGAGCCAGGGAATGTCGAAATAGGTGTCGAGGATGCCGGTGAGATGGATCCGCATGCGTTCGGTGGGCGTCACCTCCAGCTTGAACAGGCGGTCGAGCTGGCTGATCCGCCGCTCCACCTCGCGGTCGAGCAGGGCGAACAGCAGCCCTTCCTTGCTGCCGAAGAAATAACGGATCATGGCGTGGTTGACCCCCGCGCGCGCGGCGATCTCGACGATACCGATCTCGATCGTGTCCTGCTCGCGCATCAGTGCACTGGCCGCGTCCAGCAGTGCCTCGCGGCTGTTCTCGCGCGGAGCGCGACGGGGAGCGGAGTAATCGGCCACGGCGTGCAATGGACTCGCAAGCGGCGGCAATTGCAAGCAGTCGTGTCAGCTGCGCGCCGCCTTGCGCGGGTGCGGCACGACGGGCACCCGCTTCAGCCACAGCAGAGCCGCCTCCCAAAGGATCGCAGCGACGACCTTGACCGTCACGAACGGCAGCAAAACCGCCGCGCGCACCAGCGCCGCGTCGGTCAGTTCGCGCCGTTCGGCGGTGTGGACCGCGCCGAGCAGGACGCCCTGCCCATCCGACACCTCGATCCCGATCATCAGCCGCTCGCCCGGCGGGACGACACGAAAGCGATACGCCATGTCCATCGCGATGAAGGGCGAGACGTGGAACGCCTTGGCGCAGGACTGCCGGACAGCACCCTCCCCTGCCACGGGAAGCAGGTAGTGATGCCGCTCCCCGAAGGTGTTGTTGACCTCGTACAGGATGGCGCGGAGCGTACCGCCCTCGTCCTCGATGAACCAGGTGGTCAGCGGGTTGAACGCGAAGCCGAATATGCGCGGCATCGTCAGCAGGCGGATGCGGCCGGGCGCGAAGCTCAATCCGGCACCTTCGACCTGCCGCGCAACAAAACCGCGCAAGTCGCCGCTGCCGTCGCCGACGTCCTGTTTCCGGAAGCTCGCCAAGGCGAACCGGCGCAGCGAAAACAGCCGCAGCCGCGCCGCCAGCGCATCGAGTTCGTCGATATCGAGGAGCAGCGAAAAGATCCGGTAGCGCAAGGCGTGCACGCGCGGCCGCAGGCGCCGGTGCATTACCCGGCCAAGGTAGAGCGCGGAGCCGCCGGTGCTCACGCCGGCTCGAGCAGGCGCGGGGCGGCATCGACGTGGATTCGGCCCGATTCTTCTGCCACGTCCCACGGCCGCCGCACCCCGCCCAGCTGCTCGGCCACCGCCAGCCCGGATTGCAGCCCGTCCTCGTGGAAGCCTGCGCCGAAGTGCGCACCGCAGAACCACGTCCGCGCCGCACCCTGGAGCGACCACAGAGCGCGCTGCGCCGCGCCGGCGGCCGCGTCGAACACGGGGTGGTAATAAACCTCCCGCGCATGGACCAGCGCCGGGTCCGGCTCGCGCACCGGGTTGAGGGTGACGAACAGCGGCTGCTCCTCGGGCAAGGACTGCAGCCGGTTCATCCAGTACGTTACCGACAGCCGCCGCGCCGCGTTGCGGCCTTCCGAAGCGTAATTCCAGCTCGACCACACCCGCCGCCTTTGCGGCATCAGCGCCGAGTCGGAGTGGAGCACCGCCTCGTTGCGGCGATAGCCGAAGGCGCCAAGCAGCCGGGTTTCCTCGGCGGACGGGTCGGCGAGCATTGCCAGCGCCTGGTCGGCATGTGCGGCGATGACGACATGGTCGAACCGCTCGGTCCCGGCGGCGCTGACGATCTCGACGTGGTCGGACCGGCGGCGCACGGCCTTGACCCGGCACCCGGTGCGGATGCGATCGGCGTAGGGCGCGGTCAGCCGATCGACATAGGCGCGGCTCCCGCCGCTCACCGTCCGCCAGATCGGCCGGCCGCGCAGCTTAAGCAGACCGTGGTTCTCGCAGAACCTGACGAATGCTGCTGCCGGATGGTGGGGTATGTCGTCCACCGGCGTCGACCAGATCGCCGCCGCCATCGGATAGAGGTGGTCGTCGCGGAACGCCGCCCCGCAGCCGAGCCCGTCGAGATAGTCGCCCAGCCCCTTGTCGCCCATCTCCGGCAGGTCGCGCGGGGCATTGCGATAGAACCGCACGAGGTCGCGCAGCATCGACCAGAACCGGGGCTTCAGCAGGTTGCGGCGCTGCGCGAACAGGCCCGAGAGATTCCCCGAATACTCGAGCCGGCCCCGATCGAGCGAGACGGCGAAGCTCATTTCGGTCGGCTGGGTCGGCACGCCAAGGTGATCGAACAGCGCGGTCAGGTTGGGGTATGTGTCCTGGTTGAAGACGATGAAGCCGGTATCGACCGGGGTTCCGCCGACGACGCGCGTGTTGCTGTGTCCGCCGATCCGCCCGTCCGCCTCGAGCAGGGTCACGCGGTGGCGCTGCGACAACAGCCACGCCGCCGACATTCCGGCGATGCCGCTCCCGACCACCGCGATGTCGAGCCCGCGCGCATCATCACCGACAAAAGCATCCATTGTGGCGAAATTCCCCCCGGAAGTTGCCGATCCGATTCCCGCTCGAGCCGAATTACGCATATATCGCAGCGTTGTATATTGTCGCAGCGCGCGGCGCTGTTCGAAAAATCACAGCAGAGTGGTGGATGAATAGGCAAGGCGGAGCGGTGAACGACGAAGGATCCTTGGCGCGATGAGCCTGTTTTCGGCGGCCACCCGCCTGGCCGAGGCGATGCCCCTGCCCGATCCGCTGGTGCGCACCGCGATCGACCGGTTCTGCGGCAAGCGCGCCCGCTCGTTCTGGGACATCGAGGCGGACGAAGCCGCTTTTGCCAGGAACATGGCGGATTTTCCGATCGCACAGTTCACCGATGAGGCCAACGAGCAGCATTACGAATTGCCGCCGCGTTTCTTCGAGCTGACCCTCGGGCCGCGGCGCAAGTATTCGTGCTGCTGGTACCCGACCGGGCAGGAAACACTCGCCCAGGCGGAGATGCTGGCGCTTGATCAGACGGTCTCCCACGCCGCGCTGGAAGATCACCAGAGAATTCTCGAACTAGGCTGCGGCTGGGGCTCGCTGACCCTCACCATGGCGGAACGGTTCCCCGGCGCTGAGATTGTCGCTGTCTCCAACTCCGCCCCGCAGCGCCAGCATATCGAAGCGGAGGCCAGGGCGCGCGGTTTTAGCAACGTCACGGTCATCACTGCGGACATGAACGCGTTCGAACCCGAGGGCCGCTTCGACCGGGTGGTCTCTGTCGAGATGTTCGAGCACATGGCGAACTGGGCCGAGCTGCTGCGTAGGGTGCGCGGTTGGCTCCATCCGGACGGGCGGCTGTTCCTCCACGTCTTCGCGCACCGCTCCCACCCCTATCGATTCGATCCGGCCGACAGTTCGAACTGGATTGCCCAGCATTTCTTCACCGGCGGGATCATGCCGAGCCATGGCCTCGTCCAGCATTTCCGCGAAAGCTTCGATGTCGAGGAGCAGTGGTGGTGGAACGGCACCCACTACCAGCGCACTGCCCGCCAGTGGCTCGAGAATTTCGACGCCAACCGCCGTGAGATCGATGTCGTGCTGCGCGAGGTCTATGGCCGCGATGCCGCGCTGTGGGGCCGGCGCTGGCGGCTGTTCTACCTCGCTACCGAGGGCCTGTGGGGTCATGCGAGGGGCCGCGAGTGGGGTGTCGGGCACTACCGGCTCGCGCCGACCTGAATCCGCGTTTCAGGAACCCCCGCGTCATCGAACGGTTAGTGCGGCACGGTCGCCGCTTGGGAAACGGGTGGGCTCAAGCAAAGAGCAACACCATGAAAAATCTTCTACTTCTCACCACCGTCGCGCTCGTTGGCGGTTCGCTTGGCGGATGCACCACGGTCCGTGAAACCGTGGTCGAGGCCATCGCCGGAACGCATCGGGCCACGCTCGATGCCTCGCAGGTCGTCGGTGCCAATCGCGATGCCGACGGATATGCCACCGCCGAGCTGACGGTGGCCGACAAGCTCGACCAGATCTGCTATGATATCAACGATCTTCGCAATGTCGGCAGCGTGACCCGCGCGACGATCAATCGCGGCGCCCCCGGCGCGACCGGTCCGGCGGTGCTGACCCTGACCACCTCGGGCGAGGGCGACTACAAGAACTGCGTCAACCGCAGCGAGTGGCTCGAAGACTCGTTCGATCGCAATCCGGGCAGCTACTACGTCCAGATCGACACCACCACGGGTTCGATCCGCGGCCAGTTCTGATCTGACAAGCCTCGCCCCGGTCTTTTTGCCGGGGCGAGGCCCGTTTCAGAACTTCACCGACGCCGACAGGCTGAACGAACGGCCCACGTCGTAGGTGTTGATGGTGATCCGGTTCGCGCCCGACTGCTGGAATTCCTCATGCTTCTGGCCGGTCAGGTTACGCGCCTCGAACTTCAGCTCGACCTCGGTCCCGGCGACCTTGATCCCCTCGCGCGCGACGAAATCGAGGCGCAGGCCGGGCTTTTCGAACACATCGGGCTGCGGCGGTGAGCCGATCACGCCCCGGCTGACCACGCGGTTGCTGGCGTAGGTGAGCAGGATCGTCTGCTGCGACAGCTTGTCCTCGTTCTCCAGCCCGAGCTCCACGTTGACGATATGGTCGGACTGGCCGGTGAGGCTGGCGCCGTCGGTGAAATAGTCGCTCGCCGCGGTCGAGAACGCGCCGAACACCTGCGTCTGATCGCCCGGGCGCACCTTCAGCTTCGACTGGGTGAAGGTGTAGTTGCCGATCACCACCAGCTTGCGCGGCGCGAAGAACCCGGAATCGCCGAGGCTGAAGTTTTTCTGCACTTCCGCTTCCACGCCATAGAGTTCCGCGCGCGGGGCGTTGGCATAGGAAGTGGTGAAGTTGCTGTTGAGGAATGCCTCGATCGGCTTGTCGATCCGCTTGTAGAAGCCCGCGACCGAGAACCGCTGCTGCGGCGCGAAGTACCACTCGAACCGCGCCTCGCCGTTATAGAGCTGGCTGTCGACGAGCAACGGGTTGCCGCGATACTCGCGGTTGCTTTCGGGATCGTAGTACGGCTGGTTGATCAGCTCGCGGAACTGCGGGCGGGCGATGGTCTTGGAGCCCGAGAGGCGGACCTGCATCTGCGGGCGCACTTCCCAGGTCAGCGTGGCGGCCGGCAGCCAGTAGCCCTTGGTCAGCGCGGTCCCGGCGGTCGAGGCACCCGGGACAGTGAAAACCTGGATCGGATCGACCGTCTGGCGCGCCCATTCATAGCGGACGCCGGCATCGAGCGTCACGCCTTCCGCGATCTGCCAGTTGGCCTTGGCATAGCCCGCGGCGTTTTCCAGCTTGGCGAGGAACGCCGGGTTGCCTTCGTCGGATTCGATCAGGCCGATGCCGAAGGTGTTAATGACGCTCGGCGAGAGCAGGTAGTCGGGACGCAGCAGGGTCACGCCCGCAGGCAGACACGACGCCGGGTTCTGCGGCACGCCTTCGCAGATCGCGGGCGCGAGGAACTGGAACTGGCGGCGCGAGCTGGTGCGCGTCGTGTCCGAGTACGCACCGCCGACCGTCACCGACAGCGCCGGGCTGGTCCGCCAGGTGAGGTCGCCGCTGCCCGACCACAGGTCTTCGTTGAGGTCCGAGAACGTCACGCTGGCGTCGCCGCCGTTGCCGTTGTTGAGGCGGTTGACGAAGAACGCGCCGAGCGGATCGGCCGCCGCGTTGCTGCGCAGGTATTCGTAGTAGAGCTCGAACGGGGCCTTGCGCTTGGAGTTGGCGTAGCCTCCGCGCAGGTCGAGGCTGACGTCGGGGGTGATCTTGAACTCGCCGACGATCTGGGTGTCGATCAGCTGGCGTTCGTACCACGCGGTGTTCTGGCGCATGCGGTCGACGGTGGTCTGGTTCGTCTGGCCCAGCGACAACCGCGCGAGCTTGAGCGTGTCGTGGATGTAGAGGTTGGTCCAGCGGATCTTGTTGTCGCCGAACTCGAGCCCGACACCGACCAGGCCGTTGGCAACCACCCGGTTTTCGGTGTTCAGGCCGAGGAAATCGGATTCGATGGTGGAAAGGTCGGCGGTCAGCGAGCGCTGCTGGCGCGGCTGCTTGGTCGACCACTTGTTGCTGAAACCGAACGCGGCGATCAGGCCGAGGTTGGTCGCGCCGATGTCCCACGACTTCGCGCCCGACAGCGAGGCGGAGAAGTTGGCCGGGATGTTGTTCCACCGCTGCAGCGCGGAGTTGCGCCCGGTGACGAGCTGCGCCGCGATCGCCTTGGTATCGACCGTGCCCGACGAGATCCGCTGGC
This sequence comes from Novosphingobium sp. FW305-C-111, assembly GCF_058783565.1. Lineage (NCBI taxonomy): Bacteria > Pseudomonadati > Pseudomonadota > Alphaproteobacteria > Sphingomonadales > Sphingomonadaceae > Novosphingobium > Novosphingobium sp. FW305-C-111. The sequence continues at coordinate 183,024 of NZ_JBYSYP010000003.1, read as the reverse complement.
CCGAGGCGAGGAACGCGGCGAGCGCGGGGGGCGTGCTGCGCGGGCCGTTGTCATAGCCGGTCCAGTCGCTGCCGCTGCCATAGTAGGTGTAGCCGAGCTGGCCGGTGGTCTCGGTGTCGCCCGAAACGCCGAACCCGATCGACAGGAACGGATCCTTCGGCACGGCCTTGGTCGTCAGGTTGATGACGCCGCCGCCGAATTCGCCCGGGTAGTTCGCCGAATAACTCTTCTGCACCAGCGACGAGGCGATCACGCTCGACGGGAACAGGTCGAGCGGGACGACGCGCTTCAAGGGCTCGGGACTCGGCAGCGGCGATCCGTTGAGCAGCGCCAGCGAGTAGCGGTCACCCAGCCCGCGGACATAGACGAAGCCCGAGCCGACCACGCTGAGCCCGGTGACGCGGCCGAGCGCGCCGGCGATGTTGCCTTCGCCGGTGCGTGCAATGTCGGCGCTGGAAAGGACACTGATCACTTGCGGGGCGGCCTTGGCGACGTTGCGGTCGCGCTGGCCGGTGACGACGATCTCCGCGCCGGGGGCCGAAACCTCGACCTGTTCCTGCGGCTGCTCGGCGGCCGCCATGTCCTGCGGCGCGGCCTCGCCCTCGGCCGGCGGTTCGGCCTGGTCGGCGGCGACCGTATCGACCGGCTCCGCCGCGGGTTCGTCGCTGACCGGCTGGGCGAAAGCCAGCGCCGGCGAGACGAGCGCGGTGGTCAGGAGCGCGGCGCACAGGATGCGCGGGCGGAAAGTCATCGGATGTCCCCCTCGGGTCTTCATGCAAGGCGGGGCAGCCACGCTGGTGGCTGCCCCGTTGGTGTGGTCAGGCAGCCGCGGCTCAGGTCGTCGGCAGCGAGGTGCAGGCCGTCGAGGTCGAGCCGAAGTTCGCCGTTGCGCTGTTGCAGGTCCAGCCGGCGTACCAGGTGTCCGAAGCGTTCTGGACCGCGCCGACATAAGTCGTGGCAGAGAAGAAGCTCGACAGAGCCGTGACGTTGAAGGCGCTCAGGGCCGTCTCGTTCGCACCGTTGATGAAGAGCCCGGTCAGCGTCGGCGAGAAGGTGTCGCTGTTGCCGTTCGAACCCGCACCGAACGCCGCCTGCACCTGCGCGGCGGTGTAGCTGCCGGTGCCGATGTACTTGGTGCTGTTGCACTGCATGGCGACCGAGCGCGCGGTCAGCGTCGCCGGGGTCGCGCCCGAACCGTTCATGCGGATGCATTCGTTGTTCGGCGCAAGGATTATGCCGTTGGCGAGCGTGACGTCCGAGTTGCCGCGGAACAGCGCCACCGCCTGGTCGTTCGATTCGTTATCGGCGCTGGTCTGCGACTGGATCGCGAGGAAGTTGCTGACCTTGAGGTTGGTGCGCGGGGTATCGGTTTCGGCACCGTTGCTGTCGATCTCGAACAGCGCGTCTCCCTTGGTCGCGCGCGGCAGGAGCATCGCGTACTGCACGTTCATCTGCGCGCCGGTGTCGACGTCCATCGAGTCGTCGTCCGCGCCCGTGGCGATATAGTACTTGAGGTTGACCGAGCCGCCGAAGAACTCGGCGCCGTCGTCCGAGCTGTTGTGCGACTGGATGTGATCGAGCACGGTGCCCGAACCGATGCCTTCGGTGGTCAATGCCTGGAGTTCGCGGCCCGCGCCGAGGACGAAGCCCGAGTAGCGGATCTGGACGAAGCTCATCCGGCCCGAATTGTCGGCCGCGTTGCTGCCGCCGAAGCGGGCGAGGTCGGCCGAACCTTCGGTGTCACGCTCGCAGGTGCCGCCGGCGACGGTGCCGACGTTGCAGTCGGTGACCGGGGCGCGGCCCATCAGCACGACGCCGCCCCACTGGCCCTGCGAGGTGTCGTCGTTGAGGCCGAGGACGTTGTCGCGGCTGGTGAACACGATCGGGGCGGTGGCGGTGCCGACTGCATTGATCTTGTTGCCGCGGTTGACCGCGAGCCACGACTGGCCGGTGTTGCCGAACAGGATCACGCCAGGCTGGATCGTCAGGGTGACGTTGGTGTCGGCGGTCAGCGCGGTGGTGCAGCCGGCGGTGGTCGAGGTCACCGGCGAGCCGGCGGTGGGGGCGTTGAACCCGCCGTCGCAGCCGACGTTGACGCGGCCGTTCATCGAATAGAGCAGGCCGGAGATCTTGGGCAGGCTGATCGAGCTCTTGATCGTGCTCGGCAGCTGGCAGACGCGGTAAGTGCCGGTCGGGCCGGAGATCGTGCCCGCATCGGTCAGGCCCTGCGGGTCGGCGATGGTCGGACAGCCCGAGGCCGGCGTCACGGTCGGGGCCGAAGTGGGCGTGGGAGTCGGCGTAGGAGTCGGCGCGGGATAGTTGATGGTCACGTTGCCGCCGCTGCCCGGCGAGGCGATGTCGCTGGGCCCGCAGCCCGTCAGGGCGAAAGCGGCGCAGCCGGCCAGGATCATGCTCTTGTGGCTAATCACGATAAGTCCCCTTCTTTTCGCCGCCAGGTGTTCGACGATTCGACTTGTGCAGCCGCGAAGTAGGACTTGCCGGTGACAGTTTATTTACATTCAAACTTCTGTTTTGATTGCAGTTTTATTGCATAATCGTGACGGACTTGCGACTTAGCAAGCGAAGACGCGTTGACAGCAGAGTTCCAATTTGACACCGATGTGTCATGATCCGCGAGCTCGACGAATTCTCCCGTTTCGCCGACGAGGTCGCCCGGCTGCGCGGCCGCATCCGCGCGCTGTTCGAGGAGGCGCGGGCGCAAGCCGGCCTCGCCGAGATGGAGCTGACCGTGCTCACCGCCATCGCCAACGCCCAGCGCCCGACCACCGTCGCGCAGATCGGCCGCAGCCTGGGTCACCCACGCCAGGTCGTCCAGCGCGCCGCCAACCGCCTGGTCGAGCTGGGCCTCGCCGAACTCGCCGAAAACCCGGACCACAAGCGCGCCTCGCTGCTCGTGCCGACGGAAACCGGGCGCAGGCTCAAGGCCGCTGACCATCGCCGCTCGGTCGCCGTGAGCGCCGCGCTGCTCGAGCGAATCGAGGCCAGCGCGTTCGCCGATGCAGCCGACCGGCTCCATGCGATCCGCACCGGGATCGAGGCTTTTCTCAAGGAACGGGCATCGTGACCGCAGACGTCGCGCCGATCGAGCCGCTGACCGCGTGGCTCGACGCCCACCTGCCCGACCTTGGCAGCGGCCCTCTCAAGGTCGGCCAGATCCACAACGGCACGTCGAACGTGATCCTCACCCTCAACCGCGGCGAAGGCGACGTGATCCTGCGCCGCCCGCCCGCAGTGCCGCCGCCGGGCAGCGAGAAGACCGTGCTGCGCGAGGCCCGCGTGCTCACCGCGCTGGCCGGCACCGCCGTTCCGCACCCGCACTGCCATGCTGCCTGCGCCGACCCCGCGGTGATCGGCGCGCCGTTCTATGTGATGGAACGCGTCCCTGGCTGGGCCGCCGAACTCACGGACGAGCGCATTTGGCACCGCCCGCCGTTCGACACCGCGCCCAGCGAGTACGGCATCGCCTATGCCATGGTCGACGGTCTCGTCGCGCTCGCCAACGTCGATTACAAGGCCGTCGGACTTGAAGGCTTGGGCAAGCCCGACAATTTCCTCGCCCGTCAGGTCGACCGCTGGGAAGGGCAGATCCGCTCCTATCCCGATCTTTACGGCAGCGAATGGCGCGAGCTTCCGGGCTTTGCCTATGCCCGCGACTGGCTGCGCGCCAATGTTCCCGGCGACTTTCGCGCGGGGATCATGCACGGCGACGTCGGCACCCCCAACGCGCTGTTCGCGTTCGACCGCCCCGCCCGCCTCACCGCCCTGATCGACTGGGAGCTCTCGACCATCGGCGATCCGCTGCTCGACCTCGCGTGGTTCACCGGGCGGCTGCGCGACGAGGACCAGCCGGACGCACGCATAGAGGCCGGGCTCTACAACGTCGCCAACTTCCCGACGCGGCAGGAGCTCGCCCGCTACTACGCCGCCGGCACCGGCCGCGACCTCGCCAGCTTCGACTATTTCTGCGTGCTCGCCGCGTACAAGAGCGGCTGCATCCTCGAATACAAGGTCGCGCAGAGCAGCGTGGGCATGATGTCGCCCGAAACCGGGCGGTTCTTCGACAAGCTGGTCCGCGCCGCGTTCGCGCGGGCCGAGGACATGGCCCGCAAGGCCGGATAATCACGGAGAGAGACGATGTGGGACTTCCAGACCGAACCCGAATTCCAGGACAAGCTCGACTGGATGCTCGACTTCGTGAAGCGCGAGGTCGAACCGCTCGACGTGCGCTTCCCCGGCCACGGCGCGCCCTACGATGTCGCCAATGCGACGAGCCGCGCCGCGATCCGCCCGCTCCAGGACGAGGTCAAGCGCCGGGGCCTGTGGGCCTGCCACCTCGGGCCGCACCTCGGCGGACCCGGATATGGCCAGGTCAAGCTCGCGCTGATGAACGAGATCCTCGGCCGGTCATATTGGGCGCCGACGGTGTTCGGCACCGCCGCACCCGACACCGGCAACGCCGAGATCCTCGCGATGTTCGGGACCGAGGAGCAGAAGGCCCGCTATCTCAAGCCGCTGATGGACGGCGACATCGTCTCGTGCTTCTCGATGACCGAGCCGCAGGCCGGAGCCGATCCCAAGGAGTTCGTCTGCCGCGCCTGGCAGGAAGGCAACGAATGGGTGATCGAGGGCGAGAAGTGGTTCTCCTCCAACGCCCGCTTTGCCGCGTTTCTCATCGTCATGGCGGTCACCAACCCGGACAACCCGCCGCACGGGCGGATGAGCATGTTCATCGTTCCGACCGACACGCCGGGCGTAAACATCCTCCGCAACATCCAGACCATCGGCGACTCGCGCGGCGAGGATGACGGGACGCACGCCTACATCCGCTACGAGAAGGTCCGCGTGCCGCTCGACGCAATGCTCGGCGGCCCCGGCGAAGGTTTCAAGGTCGCCCAGGCGCGTTTAGGTGGCGGCCGGGTCCACCACGCGATGCGCACCGTCGGCAAGTGCCAGCGCGCGCTCGACATGATGGTCGAGCGCGCCAACTCGCGCCGCACCCAAGGCAAGCTGCTGGCCGAGCATCAGTTCGTGCAAGGCATGATCGCAGACAGCTGGATGGAACTCGAGCAATACCGCCTGCTGGTGATGAAGACCGCCTGGACCATCGACCAGGCGGAGGCGGGCCGCTCCACCGCTGTCTCCCCGCGAACGTTGATCGCGATGTGCAAGGTGCAGATGCCCAAGGTCTACCACGACGTGATCCAGCGGGCGATCCACCTCCACGGCAGTCTCGGCGTGACGCTGGAACTGCCGCTGGCGGACTGGTGGGCGGGCGTCCCCAGCCTCGGCCTCGTCGACGGGCCGACCGAGGTTCACAAGGCGCAGGTCGCCAAGGCCCTGCTCAAGCGTGGACCGGAGCAGGCGGGCCTGTTCCCCGGCGAGCACATCCCCACCCGCTTTGCCGCGACGGCCCGGGCTTGACCCGTGGCCGCTCGCAGCCAGACTACCGAAAAGACTTGGAGAGGCAGATGATGGACCCGCTGTTCGATTTCACCGGCAAGGTCGCGCTTGTCACCGGCGGCTCGCGCGGGCTCGGCTACCGCATGGTCAAGGCGCTGGCCGAGAGGGGCGCGGACGTGATCGTCGCCAGCCGCAAGCTCGAGAACTGCGAAGCCGTGGCCGACGAATGCCGGGCGCTGGGCCGCAAGGCGATGGCGTTCTCGATGCACGCAGGTCGCTGGGCCGATTGCGATGCGCTGGTAGAGGCGGCCTATGGCGAGTTCGGCCGGGTCGACATCCTCATCAACAATGCCGGGATGAGCCCGCCCTGCCCGAGCCACGAAATGAGCGAGAGCCTGTTCGATTCGGTGCTCAACCTCAACTTCAAGGGACCGTTTCGCCTCGCCAGCCAGGTCGCGCACCGGATGAGCGAGGGTGACGGCGGCTGCATCATCAACATCTCCTCGTCGGGGGCGCTGATGGCCCTGCCGCAGGTTGTGCCCTATGGCTCGGCCAAGGCCGCACTCAACGCGATGACCGTTTCGCTGTGCCGCGAATACGCGCCGAAAGTGCGCGTCAACACGATCAGCCCCGGCCCGTTCCTCACCGACATTGCCGAGGCGTGGGACCCGAAGAAGCGGGAGAAGCAGCCGGTTGCCCTGGGCCGCCCCGGCTATCCGGAGGAGATCGTCACCGCCGCGCTGATGCTGGCGAGCCCGGCCTCGTCCTATACCACCGGCACGCTGCTGCGGGTGGACGGCGGCCAGCAATGAGCCTTGCGATCGTCGCCGATGCATTCGGGCCGCCCGAAAGCTATGCCTTGCGCGACATGCCTGCGGGGGTCCTCGGTCCCGCCGAGGTCCGCGTCCGGCTGAAAGCCGCGGGTATCAGCTATGTCGATGTGCTCACCGCCGCCGGCCAGTACCAGGTCAAGCCGCCGCTGCCGTTCGTTCCGGGCAGCGAGGGCGCGGGGATCGTCGCCGAGGTCGGCGCCGAGGTTACCGACCTCGCGGTGGGCGACGCTGTCGTCTGCAGCAACTGGGGCGGGCTGTTCGCGGAGGAAATCGTGCTGCCCCGCAAGGGCCTCACCCCCATCCCGGCGGGCCTCGGCCTCGTCGAGGCGGCCGTGCTTCCGGTCAGCTACGCCACCGCATGGCACGCGCTGGTCGATCGGGGCCAGGTCCGCGCGGGCGAAACCGTACTCGTGCTGGGCGCAGGCGGCGCGACCGGTTACGCCGCCGTTCAGGTGGCAAAGCACCTTGGTGCGTTTGTCATCGCCTCGGCCTCTTCCCCCGAAAAGCGCGCGCTGGCGCAGACCGGCGGAGCCGATGCCGCAGTCGATGCCCGCGCCGCCGACTGGCGCGAGGCAGTCAAGGCCGCGAACGGCGGAAAACCGGTCGATGTCGTGTTCGACCCCGTCGGCGGCGAGGCGACCGACCCGGCCTTCCGCTGCCTCGGCTGGGGCGGGCGGCACCTCGTCATCGGGTTTCCCGGCGGCATCGCCGCGCTGCGCACCAACCTGCCGCTGCTCAAGGGCGCAAGCCTCGTCGGCGTGGACATCCGCCAGTTCGGGGTGTTCGAACCCGATAAAAGCGCGGCCAACCGGGCGCGGGTGTTCGAGCTGGCAGCCGCCGGCATCCTCCGCCCCGCGATCGCCCGGGCCTACCCGCTCGCGGACTTCGCCGCCGCGATGGCTGACGCGGCCAGCGGCCGCAGCGCCGGGCGGATTGTCCTGACCATGGACTGACGCGGGCCGGGTACAAGAAATTCGGGATGGACCCATGGCGGCCACTGTGGTGACGTCCGGGCATGTCTGAAACGGCGCTCGAGCCTGCCGCCCTGGCCAACCTGACCGACAAGGAACTCGAGGCGCTGCGCCTGCTTGCCGCCGGGCACACCGCCAAGACGATCGCCGCACAGCTCGGCCGGTCGGAAGCCTCGGTCAACGAGCGCCTGCGCGACGCGCGGCGAAAGACCGGGATCGGCAGCAGCCGCGAACTGGCACGCATCGTCGCGGCCCAAAAAACCTGGGACAGGAATATCGACCTTTCGAAGCCGGACGCGCCCGCCGATGTCCAGCCGCAGCCCGCAACCGGCGGGTCCCATCGCTCGAAAGGAATCGCTGTCATGATCATTGCCGCTTCGGCCGCCGCACTCGGCCTCGCCCTCGCCCAGGCCCCTTCGATGGAAGCCGTCCCCTCTGCCGCAAGCCATGCGGCAACTTCGGGCCCTTCGCCGCTCTCCGGTGAGTGGTCGCTCGACGTCAGCCGCATCCCGGAGGCCGAACGTCCGCGGCAGGTCACCATCGCCTTCCGCGAAGCCGATGATGGAAAGTGGACGACCCGTGTGGCCATCGTCGCGCCGGACGGATCGACCATGCAGGCCGACTCCACCGGTGCGGCCGACGGCACCCCCTTCCGCATCGCGGGCAACATTCCCTCGTTCAACACCGTCGCGCTGCGCCATCCTTCTCCCGACACGCTGGTGATGACGCTGGGCATGGACAATGCGCCGGTTTCGACCCGGGTCTACACGGTGTCGAAAGACCGCAAGTCGATGACCGAAACGATCATCTGGGCTGCGCAAGGCTTGCCGAGGCTCGAAACGACCTATTTCAACCGGATTGGCTGAAGGGGGAATGTGGAGGTGTGGGCAGTCTTTGGCTAACCGGTTTCTGTGTGACCAAGTTGCCTGTTAAACGGGAAATGACTGGGGACTTGGCAGAAAACACCCCAGATTGGCTCTGCCGTATCCGCCCAAGATACTGGACACCTATGGCTTTGTTGATGAAATCCCTAAAAGCCGTAACGGGGAAATGCTCCGGCTTGGACGAAGGAGAGCAGAGCCCAGTGCTGCTGGAAGACCTCACCGAGTACAAGGCCACCTTCGGGCGCGGGGCCGCGACGTGCTGCAAGTGCTCAGCCACGCCAACGCGCACCTACGTGGTCTTCGCGGCGCACCGGGCGTCTAACTCTCCGAGCCCAATCTTGAAAAGGGACGAACCCAATTGACCATAGCCCCAAGTCATGAATCAAGGTTCTGATGGACAACCGTGATCACTGGCGCGCGGCTTGGATCGAGGAAATTCTCGATCCAAGCCGCCCGATCATCGATCCCCACCACCACCTCTGGCCGGGGACCGAGCACTATCAGGAAGGGCCCTACCGCCTCGACGAAATAAGGCGTGATGTGGAGAGCGGACATAATGTCGTTGCGACCGTCTATGTCGACGCCCACGCCAACTATGCCGAGGACGGGCCAGAGGAGTTTCGTCCCGTGGCGGAAACCGCCTACGCTGCAAGCGAGGGAGACGAAGCCGATCGCCAAGGCTGCAGGACTGGCGTGTGCCGAGGTATCATCTCAAATATAGACCTAGCGCATGGCAACGCCGAGGCAGTACTTGACGCACATCTCGCTGCGGCGCGGGGAAGAATGAAGGGTGTCCGCCAACTCGCCTGTACGGACCCGACCTTCATCAGGCGCGGCGATCCTGATCCGCTGATCTACGATCAGCAGCCCTTTCGCCGCGGCTTTCCATTGCTGGCGGCGCGCGGGCTGAGTTTCGACTCCTGCCTCTTCCACTACCAAATTCCCCAACTCGTCCGGCTGGCGCAAGACTTCCCCGAGACAACGATCGTAATGGATCACCTGGGCTCGCCACTGGCGATCGGGCCCTATGCCGGGATGCAGGCCGAGGCGATCGAGGAATGGCGGCCGCTCCTGGCCGAGATCGCCGCCTGCCCTAACGTGGTGGTAAAGCTTGGAGGACAAGGCATGTACCTTGCCGGCTACACCTTCCACGAAAGCCCGCTGCCACCCTCTTCCGACGAGCTGGTCGCCGCATGGGGGCCGCTGATCGAGGAAGCAATTCAACGCTTTGGGCCCGAACGATGCATGTTCGAGAGCAATTTTCCGGTCGATGGCCTGTCCTGCAGCTATCCGGTGCTGTGGAATGCATTCAAGAAGATGGCTCGAAGTTATTCGAACGAGGACAGGCATTCGCTGTTCTTTGGAACTGCCAACCGCATTTACCGACTTGGCCTTTGAGCCCGTAGCTTCCCCTTTCGGCCAATTCCGTCGCTGCTCCTTTGGCCACGGAGACTCTGGGTCATTATCCGCCAATTTCACCGGCAAACAGCGCAAGCGGAGACAGCAGAGACCAGCCGATCATCCGACAAACCCTGCGGAACCGCGCCGCTTCCAGGGTTCAGCTGTCACACATCGTTTTGTCGGAAACGGTTGGAGGCCCGAGCCGGAATCGAACCGGCGTAAACGGATTTGCAGTCCGGTGCGTAACCACTCCGCCATCGGGCCTTCGATCGCGTGGTCGTGCGAGAACGGCGCGGTTAGCCGGGATCGGCGGTTCGGGCAATCCGATTCTTTGGGTGCTCGCGCTCAGGCCGGGGCGAAGTGGAGCGTGCGCTTGTCGGCGTCGGCGCGCTCGAGCCTGACCGAGAGGCGGCTCCCCGGCGCCGCGGGCGCATTGACCCGTGCCACCACCGGCAGGTCGCAGAGCTGGATGCGTGCAGTCTTGCCGTCGCTGTCGGTTACCACCGCGGCGAAGCCCTCGCCTTCGCGGCCGCGCAGCATGACGGTTTCGGCAAGATCGACCACCGCGCGCTCGATCCGCCCGGCGACCGCGTCGGCGCGGGCCATGACTTCGGGCAGGCGCTGGAACGCGTTCGTGACCGCTTCCGGCACCGGCTCGCCGTTCGCCACCGCGAGCACGGCGCGCAGGACAAAGCGGTCGGCCAGCCGGCGCAAGGGTGCGGTGGCGTGGGCATAAGTCCCGGCAATCGCCGCATGCCAGGGCACTTCGCCCGCGCGGAACGGGGCATAGCCCGCGCCTTGCCCCGCCCGCCGGATCGCCAGCATCAGCGCGGCGTGCGCGGGCTGGCGGCGGTCAAGGGTCTGCTCGAAGTCCTTGAGGCCCTTCGCAGCGGGCCAGTCGATCCCGAAGGCGGCGGCGGTCTGGCGCAGGCGTGCGACTCCGGCCGCGTCGGGACCCGCCATCACCCGGAACAGGCCGGTGCTGTGGGAGAACAGCGCCTGCGCGACGGCGAGGTTCGCGGCGAGCGAAAGCGCGGCGTTGCGGTCTTCGGCCACCACGCGCGGGCGGAAGGCGAGCGCGAAGCGGCCGCCGCCGAGGCTCTCCACTTCCTGCTCAGGCGGATCGACACGGGCCGCGCCGCGCCGTTCTTCGGCGGCGGAAACACGGCGAGCGAACTCGGCGAAATGCGGCGGGAGCTCGACCTCGCGAACGCTGGCATAGGCTAGCTTGGCGCGGCTGCGGATCACCGCGCGCTCGGCCCCATCCAGACGCGCCTCGCCATCGGGACCGACCCTCACAGAGAGGATCACCGCGGCGCGCGGCCCCGCTGGCAGCAGGCTCGCCGCGTTTTCGGCCAGGACGGGCGGGTAAAGCCCGGCCTTGCCGTCCGGCAGGTAGAGCGTCTCGCCCCGCGCCCACGCCTCGGTGTCGAGCGCGCCGCCATCGTCGACGAACCAGGCAACGTCGGCGATCGCGTAACGCAGGATCAGGTCCGTGCCGTCCGCGTCGATCATGAAGGCCTGGTCAAGGTCGGTCGAACTCGCCGGGTCGAGCGTGACAAACGGCCAGTCGGTGCGGTCGGCATGCTGTGTGAAGGCGCGCTTAGCGACCGCCTCGGCCTCGGCCAGGACCTGGGGCGGGAAGCCTGAAGGCACCTGGAACTGTTCGCGGATCGCGGCCAGACCGCGCGCGAGCACGCCCTCGGGATCGTGAAGCGCCTTCATTCAGGCGTAACGCGCAAGGTCACGGATCGACGAACTCGCCCTTGCGCTTTTCGAGGCCGGCCTTGACCGCCTCTAGCTGGTTGCGGCTGCCGATCAGCTCGTGCTGCAGGCGGCTTTCGGCGAGCAGCAGCTCGTCCTCGCTGCTGTCGTACCACTTGTTGCTGATCGCCTTGGCGGCGCGGATCGCGAAGGGGTTCTTGCTGGCGATCTCGGCCGCGAGCGACAGCGCGCGCTCGACCGGGTTGGCGTCGACGTGGGTGGCGAAGCCGAAGCGGACCGCTTCCTCACCGTTGAATTCGCGGTGGGTGTAGGTCAGCTCGCGCAGCACGTCGTCGCGCACCGAGCCGCGCCACAGCGGGTATCCGGCCATGTCGGGAACGAGACCCCACTTGCTCTCCATCACCGCCATCCGCACGTCGGGCGCGACGATGCGGATTTCCGGGCCGCTGGCGATCTGCAGCCCGCCGCCGAAGCACACGCCGTGGATCGCCCCGATCACCGGCATCGGCAACTTGCGCCAGATCATCGCGGCATATTGCGGGCGGTTGCAGTTGCCATGCGTGCGCACCGGCAACGGCTGCGCATCATGGCGGCCGACTTTGGCCATCGACGACAGGTCGAGCCCCGCGCAGAACGAACGGCCCACGCCCGACAGCACCGCACAGCGCACCCCGCTCGCTTCGAAGAGCGACTGGCCGGCCTCGATGATCGCCTCGAACATGTCGTCGTCGAGCGCGTTCATCTTGTCCGGTCGGTTGAGCTGGACGTGGGCGACATGGTTTTCGATGGTCACGTCGACGCGGTCGCGAAAATTCATCAGGCAGCCTTTCCTCTCTCTTCACGCCCCTGTTCGCGCAAATGACCGCGCGGGTCCAGCGGCAATCCTGCGGAGCGGCGCTAGCACCGATACCATCCGGTAGCCACCTTCGCGCCCGGTCTCGACAAGACCGCCCGCCCCCGCCGCGGCAAGCTTTCGGCGCAGGCGGCTGACATGGACCTCGACCCGGTTGGTGCCGGGGTCGAACGGCAGCTGCCACACGTCGCGCAGCAGCTCGGCGCGGGGCACGACCCGGCCCGGCTCGCCCGCCAGCCGCCAAAGCAGCGCGAACTCCATCGGATGGAGCGCCAGCCGCCGGCCCTCGCTCCACCCGTCGCGGTGGGCGAGATCGAGCAGGACCGGGCCGGCCCGGCGCAGCAATGCCGCGTCCTCACGCACCCGCAACAGGCGCAGCGCGCGCTGTTCGATTTCGGCGAGGGCGGAATCAGGCGGGAGAACGTCGCCGAAACCGGCCGCAAGCAGCCTTGCGCGCTGGGCTCCGCCTTCGACTCCGAGCCAGAGGACGCGCGCCCGCGTTTCGGCCGCGGCGGCGGTGATGGTCAGGCGCTGGGCGGAGCTGATCCAGAGATGGTCGACAAGAATCGCGCAGCCCTCGGGCGCCGGGCCGGTCAAGTCGGGGTCCGGTGCCCGTCGCCACCCGCTCGGCGCAAGGTCACAGGCGGCCGGGAGGCGGCGGCTCGAATACCAGCAGAACGCAAGCATCCGGCCGCTCCCGTCGCCCGATCAGACCTTGGCGATGGCACGCAGGGGCGAGTCCCGCAAAAGCGAGACTGTTCGGAATCGGAATGAGTATCCTTCCAGACGGGGGAAGGTCATGCCGCCGAGGTGTTGACGCCCATGCTCTGGAGGTAGCGCTTGATGTTTCGCGCGGCCTGGCGGAGACGCTGCTCGTTCTCGACCATCGCGATCCGCACATACCCCTCGCCGTCCTCGCCGTAACCGACGCCCGGTGCAACCGCGACTTCGGCATGGGTCAGGAGCTGCTTGGAAAACTCCAGGCTGCCGAGGTGCATCAGCGCCGGCGGGAGCGGGGCCCAAGCGAACATCGAGGCCTTGGGGCTGGGAATCTCCCACCCGGCACGGCCGAAGCTTTCGACCATCACGTCGCGGCGCTTCTGGTAGAGCTCGCGGTTCTTCTGGACGATGTCCTGCGGGCCATTGAGCGCGGCGCAGGTCGCGGCCTGGATCGGGGTGAAGGCGCCGTAGTCGAGGTACGACTTGACCCGCTTGAGCGCCGCGATCAGCTTGCGATTGCCGACCGCGAAACCGACGCGCCAGCCGGCCATCGAGAAGGTCTTCGACATAGAGGTGAATTCCACCGCGACGTCCTTCGCCCCCGGCACTTCGAGGATCGAGCGGGTCGGGTTGCCGTCGTAGTAGAGCTCGGAATAGGCGAGGTCCGAGAGGATCCAGACCTTGTGCTCCTTCGCCCAGGCCACCAGTCGTTCGTAGAACGCAAGGTCGACCGTCTCGGCGGTCGGATTGCCCGGATAGTTGACGATCAGAACCGAGGGGCGCGGCACCGAATACTTCATCGCCCGCTCGAGCGATTCCCAGTAGCGTTCGTCGGGCGTCGTCGGCACCGAGCGGATCGTCGCCCCGGCGATGATAAAGCCGAAGGTGTGGATCGGATAGCTCGGGTTCGGGGCGAGCACGACGTCGCCGGGCGCGGTGATCGCGGTGGCGAGGCTGGCGAGCCCTTCCTTCGAACCCATCGTCATGACCACCTCGGTCTCGGGATCGAGGTCGACGTTGAAGCGGCGGCCATAGTAGTTCGCCTGCGCCTTGCGCACGCCGGGAATGCCCGAAGAGGCAGAGTAACCGTGGGCGTCCGGCTTCTGCGCCACCTCGCACAGCTTGTCGATCACGTGCTGCGGGGGCGGCAGGTCTGGATTGCCCATGCCGAGGTCGATGATGTCCCTACCGGCGGCGCGTGCTGCTGCCCGCATGCCGTTGACTTCGGCGATGACGTAGGGCGGCAGGCGCTTCATGCGGTAGAATTCTTCGTCCATCAGACCTTTTCCAAGAGTGACGGCCCCACTGCGGAGCCGGCGCGCCTTATCCGCGATCCGGCGCAAATGCGCCAGTCCGTTTGAGAAAAATCGCGGTCCCGGCGAGCGGCAGGGTCCATGCGGCGAAGGCATCGGCAGCATAAAACGCTTCGTAATGGCGAAAGTCGCCCCACAACGCCCACGCGCCCAGGTAGAGGCGGAAGAACACGGCGCCGCTGGTGACGGCGGCCATCATCAGCATGCAGGCGCGGTGCAACCGCACGCGACCGCGGCGGATCGCCAGCACGCCGAGGACGAGCAGCAACAGCCAGGCAAAGCCTTGCGCCGCGAACCCCCAGGCGGAAACCGGTGTGACCGGAGCCATCAGCGCGACCGGGAACGCCGTCACCCCGGCGATGGCGACATCGCCCGCGGCCACATAGCCGGCCCAGCGGTGCCAGCGCCGGGTCCGCGGAGAGATGCGGAGGGCCATGGCCAGCGGGACCAGCACCAGCGCCAGCCCGCCGCTCACCATGTGCAGCGGGAACACCGCCGGGAGGAGTTCCACCTTGACCGCCAGCGCCTCGGGAAAGTCGTCGACGAGGAACGGCGCATGCAGGGCCTTGAAGGCCACGATGCTTACAAGGACCACGATTCCTGCTAGGCTGAGCGCCGCCAGCGCCCGCCCGGCAAGCCGGGCCCACGGATACGCGGCAGAAGCGGAGAGTGCCATGCAGCCATTATCCCATTCCCTCGCGCTCCTGTCGATTGCCGCCGCCTCGCTTGCCTCGGCGCCAGCCTTGTCCGCCCCCGCCGCCAACAGTCCCTATTACGGGCGCTGGACGGTGAGCGAGGACCGGCCCGTTTTCACCGCGCGCGGCCGGGCCTACAAGACCATCGACATCGCCCCATGCGGCAACGATTTCTGCGGCGTGAGCGTCGCCGACAACGGAGCATGCGGCGGAGTTCTGTTCCGCTTCCTCTCGAAGCACGCCGATGGCCAGTCGGTACTTTTCGGACACGGCAAGTGGGGCAAGACCCGCAAGAACGTGCAGATCGCGAATTACGAAGGGTACGTCGAAGGGGGCGGCCCCGGCCCGCGGATGATCGAGCTCTACCTCGGCGACGGTTACGATTTCGGCGGACGTTCCGACAGCATGCCCACGTTCCATGCCGAATATCGCCGGACCGGCGGAGCGACCTGCCGCAGCCGCTGAGCGATTCGCCGCAACCCGGCCGGATGGCAGGACCGAAATCGTGATCGCGCCATGTCAGGGGGGTCACAGGGCGGTCATTGTGTGGTTATATCGGCAGCGAGGGACAACAAGGGACTGACCATGCCAGACCGCCCGGCCGGCGACGCGACCGTTTTCGAAGATCTTGTCCGCCAGCAGATGGACGCCGTGCAGTCGCTGTTCACGCAGGCCGTGCCTGGCACCGAGCTCAAGCTGCCCGACGCATCCGACCTTCAGCACTGGAGCCTCTCGGTCGCCAAGCTGCAGAAGATGTGGCTCGATTTCAGTGCAGAGCAGGCGGCCAAGGCCGAACCGGCAGCCATGAAGCTGATGGACCTCGGCAAATGGGGGACGATGGCCACCGACTGGATGAAGCTGCTGCCGGTCACGCAAGCCGAGACGCAGGTCAAGCTGTGGGAGGAAAGCCTCGCGCTGTGGACCGGGGTGCTGGGGGCCTATGGCATCGGCGGGGCGAAGAAGGAGGGCGAACCCGAGCTACCCCGCTCGGACAAGCGCTTCAAGGACCCGAAGTGGCGCGAGCAGCCGGTCTTCGCGCTGATCCATCAGACCTACCTGCTGCTGGCGGAACGGATCGCCGAGATGGTCGACGAGGTCGAGGGCCTGCCCGAGGACAAGCGCGCCCAGCTCCGCTTCGCGACCAAGACCATCACCGAGGCGCTGAGCCCGGCCAATTTCCCGCTGACCAACCCGGTGGTGCTGGAACGGACGCTGGCGACGAAGGGCGACAACCTCGTCAAGGGCGCGGAGCACCTTCTGGCGGACCTGCGCAAGGGCCAGCTCACCCACACCGATCCCAACGCCTTCGAGCTCGGCCGCAACATCGCGGCGACCCCTGGCAAGGTCGTTCACCAGACCGCGCTCTACCAGATCATCCAGTACTCACCGACCACGCCTGACGTGCTGGCAACGCCGCTGCTGATCTTCCCGCCGTGGATCAACCGCTTCTACATCCTCGACCTCAACCCGAAGAACAGCTTCATCCGCTGGGCGGTCGAGCAGGGGCTGACGGTGTTCGTGACATCGTGGAAGAGCGCCGACGCGAGCATGGCCGACGTCACCTGGGACGATTACATCCTGGGGCAAGTGGCGGCGATCGACTTCGTTCGCGATCGGCTCAAGGTGCGAAACGTCCACACCATCGGCTACTGCGTCGGCGGGACCACGCTGGCGGCGACGCTGGCACTGATGGCCCGGCGCGGACAGGCGGACAAGGTCGCCAGCGCCACCTTCTTCACCGCGCAGGTCGACTTCGAGAAGGCCGGCGATCTCAAGACGTTCCTCAGCGATCCCGCGCAGATCGCGTTTTATGAAAACATGACCAGCGACGGCTATCTCGACGGACGCTACATGGCGGCGACCTTCAACGCCCTGCGCAGCACCGACCTGATCTGGAACTACGTCGTCAACAACTACCTGCTGGGCGAGGACTATCCGGCATTCGACCTGCTCCACTGGAACGGCGACACCACCAACCTGCCGTTCAAGTGGCAGAAGGCGTACCTGCAGGAGCTTTACCGCGACAACCGGCTGGTCATCCCGGATTCGATCGTGATCGACGGCACCCCGATCGACCTCAAGCAGATCGAGACGCCGTGCTACATCCAGGCCGGGATCGACGACCACATCGCGCCCGCCGAAAGCGTGTGGAAACTCACCCGGCACCTGGCCGGCGAATGGAAGTTCATGCTCGCCGGGTCGGGTCACATCGCCGGCGTGGTCAACCCGCCGGCCGCGGGCAAGTACCAGTACTGGCTCAACGATAACGATCCCCAGAGCCTTGCGGAATTCAAGGCCGGCGCGACCGAGACCAAGGGCAGCTGGTGGCCCGACTGGATCGAGTGGATCCGTGCGCGCACGCCCGAAACGGTCAAGGCGACCGGCAAGCGCGCGCCCGGCGGCAAGGGGGACAGGGTGATCGAGGACGCGCCGGGGACGTATGTTAAGACGCGGTAGGGACTGCGCACGCTCATGCTACTCAGGGCATCGCTTCTTTCGCTTCTCACTTTGGTGTTCGCTCCACCGTGCTCGGCGGCAGAGGCGAGCAGGTGCAAGACCTGCAGTGAATTTGAGCCGTTTGTAGAGAGTGCGACTGTTGCGGAATGCCGCGCAACGCATTCGGACGTGCCCCAGAATAAGGCAGATCGGATCGCAGACCTCGCACGCTCAGTGCGTGGTAGTGACCTAGACACCTTTCGTCAGCTCCTCGACGACGGCGCCGATCCGAACGCCTTCCAACCCGGAGGCATTTCTGCAACCATAGCCTCTGCGGGACGGCGCGGTGGTTTTCTCTGCGAAGCGATCAGGCATGGCGGTGACCCTGATATGGCAGACGAGACGGATAATCATTACCCGCTCAGGGAGGCTCTGCGCCTCGGTATCGAGACAAGCGACTGGACCAATTTCTTCATATTGCTGGAAGCGGGCGCGAACGTGAACGCCATTCCTCGGAAAGGCCTGCCCATCGCTGAAGAAGCAGTCGCGCTTGGCAGGCCGGGACTAGCAATCCTGCTGCTTGAGCGCGGTTACAAGACCAACCTGGACGATCTACTCAAAACTTCGAATATTCGCGCCTTTCGTCATGGTTCGCCTGAAGCTTCGGACAACGAGAAGTTACAGGCGATCCTTTCTTCGGAATCGAAAGTGCGGGTTCGCTGATATACGACTCCGCGCGTCACCCCCCAACCATCGCCCGCAATTCCGTTTTCAGCAGCTTGCCGATGTGGCTGCGCGGCATCTCGTCGATGGCGTGGAGCGCTGACACCCGCTGGGTCTTGCCCAGCCGCGCGTTGGCGGTCTGGCGGATGTCCTCGAGCGAGTCCTCGCCCCCATTCTTCAGGACCACGAAGCCGACCGGGGTTTCGCCCCATTGGGGTGAGGGCACGCCGATCACCGCGGCCTCGGCGACGCGCTGGTCCTTGAGCAGTTCGGTTTCGAGGTCGACCGGAAAGATGTTGAACCCGCCGGAGATGATCACGTCTTTGGTTCGCCCGACGAGTTCAACGAACCCATCCGGATCAAGTCGCCCGACGTCGCCCATGCGTTGCCAGGTGAGGCCCCCGGCGCAGGTCCAGTAGCCTTCGCGAGTCTTCTCCGGCTGGTTGTGGTATCCCAGCATCATCACCGACGAGCGGCCGACCAGTTCCCCGGCCTCACCCGGCGGCAGTTCGTTGCCCGCCTCGTCGATCACCTTGAGCTCGTGCCCCGGCGCAGGCTGGCCGACGGTGTGGAGCTTGTCCGGGTGCTCGTGCGCCATCAGCACGCACGACACCCCGCCCTCGGTCATCCCGTAGTATTCGGTCAGCCCGCCCGGCATCCGCGCCAGCACCTGCCGCTTGAGATCGGCGGAGAACGGGGCCGAAGTGCAGAACTTGGCCCGGAGGCTCGACAGGTCGAAGTCGTCAAAGCCGGCGAAGTCCATCAGCCGCTGGTACTGCACCGGGACCAGCATCGCGTGGGTGATCTTGAGGTCCTGCACCCGGCCGAGCCACCCGGCAACGTCGAACTTCCCCATGATCGAAACGAAGCCGCCCGAGTACAGCGTCGGCAGGAAAGTGACGAGAGTGGTGTTCGAATAGAGCGGGGTCGAGAGCAGGGCCCGGGCATCGGTGCCATAGCTCATCGCCGCGCGCGCCCCGACCTGCCGCCAGCGCATCCCGTGCGAGTGGACGATGCCCTTGGGCGTACCGGTGGTGCCGGAGGAATAGATGATGTTGAACCGGTCGTCTTCGCCGGGTTCGAACGGCGGGGCGGCGGTTCCGGGCGAGGCCATGAACGCGTCGAGCTCCGCGTCGAGCACGATCCGCGCGGTGCCGGCCGGAACCGTGAAATCGGGATTGCCCGCCAGTTCCGCGATCTTGGCGCGGTCGATGAACAGGTGGATCGCGCCGCTGTCGGCCAGCATGGCATTCAGCTGCCCGGCGCTGGCGCTGGTGGTGAGCGGCGCGGCGCAGCCGCCCGCGCGGATCGCCGCAAGGTAGACGAGCGCGTAGGCCACGCTGCTCGTGCCAAGGATCGCCACCGCCTGCCCCCGCGCCAGCCCGTCCGCCTGGAGCCGCGCCGCGAGCCGCTCGACCCGGTCGGCAAGCCCGCCCCAGCTCAGCGTCGTCGCTTCGTCATGCAGGGCAGGCTTGCCGGGATGGATCTCCGCCCAGCCAGCGAGCATCGCGGGGAACGACCCCATCGGGTCGGAGAGTCGATCGAGCAGGTCTTCAGCAGCAGGCGTAGTCATCCCCGCTCCTTTCCAGAGGCGTGCGCCAGACGCAATCTCCGGCAATCACGATTGCGATTCCTGCAACTGGCCGAACCTTGTTCGCATTTGCAACATTTCATTGCGCCACTTATTTGCCCGCCAGCACCTCGGTGCGGAGGTCCTGGGGGGGACCCGCCTGCGAAGGCCGAACCTCAAGGGGAGAAAGCCCATGCGCAGCATTGCCAGCATTGTGCTGCCGATCATCATCGCCGCCGGAACCAGCGGCCTGATGTTCACCGCGACGCTCATCTGAGCCGCGGACACGCACAATCCACATGAAGCGGCCGCCGCGCCCGATGGCACGGCGGCCTCTTCACGTCGGCGCTACCTGAGCGCGGCGAGCGCCTTCACGAGGTCGAACAGATAATCGCGCCCATCGTACAGCGAGCGCACGGCGATGCGCTCGTTGAGCCCGTGCGCGCCGTTGCCATCGGGATCGCCCCACATGCCCGGCACGCCGTATGTCGGGATGCCCGCCGCACCGGTATAGACGGCGTCGGTCGCCCCGGTAGACATTGTCGGCACCAGCGGCACGCCGGGGAAATGCTGCGCGAGAAGCTTCTCCGCCGTCCCCACGATCCGTGGATCGAGCGGGGGTGACTTTGCGATCGGCTTGTCCCTGACCGCCGGTTCGATGCGGATCGCCGAATTGCCGATAGCCGCGGCAAGCGCGGCCTGGGTCTCCTCGGCGGTGCGCCCCGGGAACATCCGGCAGTTGACGTTGGCGGTGACCGTTTGCGGCAGGGCGTTGAGCGCGTGCCCGCCGTCGATCAGCGTCGCGACGCAGGTCGTGCGCAGCATCGAGTGCAGCATCTTGTCCTTGTCGACCACCGCCAGCGCAGACGCGTCAGCCGGGTTGGCGGCAAGCGCAACCATCGCCTTGCCCGTCTCGTCGGGCCGCAGTGCGCCGGCCTTGGCGAAGAACGCACGGGTCGTGTCGGTAAACTCGGCCGGGAACTCGTGTTCGCGAATGCGCACGAGCGCATCGGCCATGTCGTAGATCGCATTGGCGCGCACCGGCTGCGAGCTGTGCCCGCCGGGGTTGGTCGCGGTCAGGGTAAAGTCCTGGTAGGCCTTCTCGCCAACCTGCAGCGACTGGACGAGGAGCTTGCCCTTGCCGTCGCTGCGTCCGCCGCCACCTTCGTTGAGCGCGAATTCGGCATCGATCAGGGCGCGCTGGTTCTTCGCCAGCCACTCCGCCCCGTTGAACGCGCCCGAGGTTTCCTCGCCGCAGGTCAGCGCCATCTTCACGGTGCGGCGCGGCTTGTAGCCCGACTGCGCAAAGCGGGAGAGCGTATCGACCCAGACCGATGCCATCGCCTTGTCGTCGATCGCTCCGCGCGCATAGAAATAGCCGTTTTCCTCCACCAGCGTGAACGGGTCGCGGGTCCAGTCCTCGCGTTTGGCCTCGACCACGTCGATGTGCGCGAGCAGCAGGATCGGCTTCGCCTTCCTGGCGGTGCCCGGATATACCGCGACCAGCCCGCCTTCCTTCGGATGCGCCGGATCGGTGAAGATTGTCAGCTGGTCGTCCTTCATCCCCGCCGCCTTGAGCCGCGCCGCCATCCGCCGGGCGGCCAGCGTGCAGTCGCCGGCCGAGAGCGTGGTGTTGGTCTCCACCAGCTCGCGGTACGTCTCGCGGAAGGCTGCCTGGTCGGGCCGCAGCGGGGCGTCGGCGGCGTGGAGCGAGGCGGGAAGCGTGCAGCCCAGGGCGAGGGCGGCGAGGGTCTTGCGCATGCGGGTCTTTCTCCTTGAACCGGCGGCATTTCACCAGCTTTCGCGTACCTTGGAAAGGACCCTCGCCGCCTGTGCAAAAAGCGCCCGTTTCGCTTGGGTTTTGCGCCCGCAGTGCCTATAGGCTCGCTATGTCCGAAACACCCGAAAACACCCCGAACCAGAACGCATACGGCGCGGATTCGATCAAGGTCCTCAAGGGCCTCGACGCGGTCCGCAAGCGCCCCGGCATGTACATTGGCGACACCGACGATGGCTCGGGCCTGCACCACATGGTTTTCGAGGTGTCCGACAACGCCATCGACGAAGCACTGGCCGGGCACTGCGACCTGGTATTGATCGAACTCAACCCCGATGGCTCGGTCTCGGTCGAAGACAACGGCCGCGGCATTCCCACCGGCATCCACGCCGAGGAAGGCGTTTCGGCGGCGGAGGTCATCATGACCCAGCTCCACGCCGGCGGCAAGTTCGAGAACACCAGCGACGACAACGCCTACAAGGTCTCTGGCGGGCTTCACGGCGTCGGCGTCTCGGTGGTCAACGCGCTGTCGGAATGGCTCGAGCTGACCATCTGGCGCGACGGCGAGGAGCACTGGATGAAGTTCGCCCACGGCGACGCGGTGGAATCGCTGCGCGTCGTCGGTCCCGCGCCCGAAGGGAAGAAGGGCACCCGCGT
This sequence comes from Novosphingobium sp. FW305-C-111, assembly GCF_058783565.1. Taxonomy (NCBI): domain Bacteria; kingdom Pseudomonadati; phylum Pseudomonadota; class Alphaproteobacteria; order Sphingomonadales; family Sphingomonadaceae; genus Novosphingobium; species Novosphingobium sp. FW305-C-111. The sequence continues at coordinate 161,045 of NZ_JBYSYP010000003.1, read as the reverse complement.
GACCTTCCTCGCCAGCACGGACACATTCAAGAACGTCACCGAGTTCGATTTCGAGAAGCTCGAGCACCGGTACCGCGAGCTCGCCTTCCTCAATTCGGGCGTGCGCATCCTTCTGCGCGACAAGCGTCACGAGGAGATCAAGGAACACGACCTCTACTACGAGGGCGGGATCGCCGCGTTCGTCCGCTACCTCGACCGCAACAAGGTCGCCCTGCTGCCCGATCCGATCGCGATCAGCAGCGAGCGCGACGGCATCGGCATCGACGTCGCGCTCGAATGGAACGACAGCTATTACGAGAACGTCCTGTGCTTCACCAACAACATCCCGCAGCGTGACGGCGGCACCCACCTCGCTGCGTTCCGCGCCGCGCTGACCCGCACGCTCAACAGCTATGCGGAGAAATCGGGCCTGCTGAAGAAGGAAAAGGTCAACCTTTCCGGCGAGGACATGCGCGAAGGCCTGACCGCGATCGTCTCGGTCAAGCTGCCCGATCCCAAGTTCTCGTCGCAGACCAAGGACAAGCTGGTCAGCTCCGAGGTGCGCCAGCCGCTCGAAAGCCTGATGGCCGACCGGATGCTGCAGTGGCTCGAGGAGAACCCGGCCAACGCCAAGCAGGTCATCCAGAAGGTGATCGACGCCGCCGCGGCGCGCGAGGCGGCCCGCCGTGCCCGCGAACTGACCCGGCGCAAGGGGGCGATGGACATCGCCAGCCTGCCCGGCAAGCTCGCCGATTGCCAGGAGCGCGATCCGTCGAAGTGCGAACTGTTCCTGGTCGAGGGCGACTCGGCAGGCGGTTCGGCCAAGCAGGGGCGCGACCGCCATTACCAGGCGATCCTGCCGCTCAAGGGCAAGATCCTCAACGTCGAGCGCGCGCGGTTCGACCGGATCATCGGCTCGAAGGAAGTCGGCACGCTGATCCAGGCCATGGGCACCGGCATCCGCGACGAGTTCAATCTCGACAAGCTGCGCTATCACAAGATCGTCATCATGACCGACGCCGACGTCGACGGCGCGCACATCCGCACCCTGCTGCTGACGTTCTTCCACCGCCAGATGCCCGAGATCATCAAGGCCGGGCACCTCTTCATTGCCCAGCCGCCGCTGTACAAGGTCGCCAAGGGTCGCAGCGAGGTCTACCTTAAGGACAACGACGCGCTCGACCGCTACCTCGTCGAGGCAGGTCTCGCGGGACGGATCCTTGAGACTGCGGGCGGCGCGCGCAGCGGTGCGGACCTGGCCGAACTGGTCGAGCAGGCCCGGCGGATGCGCAGCCTGATGGCTTTTGTCCCCAACCGCTATGACCAGGGCATCGTCGAGGCGCTGGCGCTGGCCGGCGCGCTCGCCCCGGACCTCGACCGCGCCGGACGCGAAGCGGCGCTGGTGCTTTCGACCCAGTGGCTGGACCGCGGCGACCGCGAGGCGAAGTGGACCGCGCAGCTTTCCGAAGATGGCGGCTACCACATCCAGCGGCTGTGGCGCGGGGTCACCGACCACCACATCATCGAGGCCGCGTTCCTCACCAGCGCCGAGGCCCGCAAGCTCGCCCGCCTCTCCGCAGAGGTCGCCGAGGTCTATGCCCAGCCCGCGTTCCTCGTGAAGGGCGGCGCGGCGGCGGCAGAGCCCGAGCCGGCCGAAACCGAGGATGGCGAGGGCGATCTCCCCGCCGAAACCGCCACGCGCCGCGGGCCGGGTAAGGACGGCATCACCCGTCCTTCTCAGTTGCTCGATGCGGTGCTCGCCAGCGGGCGCAAGGGCCTCGCGATCTCGCGCTACAAGGGCCTCGGCGAAATGAACGCGGATCAGCTCTGGGCAACCACACTCGACCCGGAAAACCGCGTCTTCCTTCAGGTCAAGGTCGAGGATGCCGACGTCACCGACGAGATCTTCACCCGCCTGATGGGCGACGTCGTCGAACCGCGCCGCGACTTCATCCAGGAAAACGCGCTGAACGTGGCGAATTTGGACGTGTGATTGTGTCACGCAACCGCAAATTGCGGTTGCGTGACACGCACGATAGGCAGACGATCCGGGCCGTGAGGCAAGGGGAGATGCCGCATGGTCAAACCGGTCAAGTTCGCGCACGTGGTCTACCAGACGCGGCGCTATGACGAGATGATCGCCTGGTACGAGAACGTGTTCGAGGCGCGGGTCGTCCACCGCGATCCGGGGCTGGCGTTCCTCACTTACGACGACGAACACCACCGCTTCGCCTTCGCCAACCTCGACGTGATCAACCCCGGCGGCTCACCCGATGCGCGCGGGGAGATCGGCACCAACCACGTCGCCTACACCTATGCCGATACCGGCGCGCTGCTCGATACCTACGCGCGGCTCAAGGCGGCGGGGGTCGAGCCGTACTGGCGGATCCACCACGGCACCACGCTGTCGCTCTACTACCGCGATCCGGACGGCAACCGGATGGAGTTCCAGGTCGACGCGCTGCCGATGGAGAAGGCGATGCGGTTCATGGAGAGCGAGGCCTTCCACGCCAATCCGGTGGGGGTCGAGTGGGACCCGGAAGCGTGGATCGCCCGGCGTGCCGAAGGTGCGTCAGAGGCCGAACTGCTGGCGCTGCCCCCGGGTCCGCCAAGTCCGATCCCGGTGGCACACGGCTTCGGCTAAGCCGCCCGCAACCCCGCCACGCCCCTGGCCCCGCGGTCCTGCGCGGAAAGGCCGTCGAACACCGCGTCGATGATCCGGGCGAGCTTGTCTTCGTTCAGCTTGGGCATGATGGTCTCCATCGCCCCGATATTGACGTAGACCGAGACCATCTGGTTGACGAGGCTCAACGCCTCGTCGACCTCGAGCCCGGCGAAGTAACCTTCGCCCATCGCCTCGGCGATGATCTCGGACAGGTAATGGTCACCAAGGTCCACATAGGAGCGGACCAGCTCGAAATTCTCACGGCCGAGTTCGGCGTACGTGCCGAACGCGATCGGGTCGCGCTCCCATTCGGCCTTCATCCGGATAAAGCGGCGGGCGAAGAATTCGAACATCTTGCGCCGCGGGGGAAGGTCGCTGGCAATGACCTCTTCCATGATCGCGACCTTCGGCTGGAACCAGTGCTCGGCCACTGCCTCGATCAGATCCTCGCGGCTTTCGAAGTAACGCTGGAGACCGGACACGGCCATGCCGGCGCGGCCGGCGATCTCGGCCATGCTGAGGGCGGAGCTGCCGCGTTCCTCGATCATGGTGACGACGATACTGAGCAGCCGCTGCCGACCGGCTTCGAAATCAGATTGCTCGCGCGTCATGGCGGCGGCGTTCCTCCCTGGGGTTTCGCCAATCTAGGATAGGCTTCGCGCCGCTTCAATGACCGGTGGGCCATGAAGTTTGCCTTCAACTTGCAACCTCGCTCGGCTAGGCGGTTTCAGACGTTACCACTGCCTCGAGAGTCGCTTCCCCGCATGATCCGCACCCCCCGTTTTGCGCGCGCGCTCGCGCTCGCCGCTCCCGTGTTCCTTTCGGCCTGCGCCGCGCCGATGGCGGGCTCCTCCGCGAGCCGCCCGGTCGAAGTGGGAATCGTCGCGCTCAACGACTTTCACGGCGCGCTCGAAGCGCCGAACCAGTCGGTCCCGGCGGTCCAGCCCGACGGGACCGTGGTGCCCGTCCCGGCCGGCGGCGCAGCGTGGCTGGCGAGCGCGGTGGATACGGTACGGGCCAAGTATCCCAACCACGTGACCGTCGCGGCGGGTGACCTGATCGGCGGCTCGCAGCTGACCTCGTCACTGTTCCTCGATGAGCCGGCGGTGAGCGTGATGAGCCGCATCGGGCTCGACTTCAACGCGGTCGGCAACCACGAGTTCGACGCGGGCGTCGACGAGCTGGTCCGCAAGCAGACCGGCGGCTGTACCCAGTACACGATGAAAAAGCCGTGCCAGGTCGAACCGTTCAAGGGTGCGAGCTTCGCGTTCCTCGCCGCCAACGTCGTCAGGAAGGACGGCAGCGGCACCCTCTTCCCCGCGACCGCGCTGAGGAGCTTCGGCACCGGCAGGAACAAGGTCACCGTCGGCCTGATCGGCCTGACCCTCAAGGGCACCGACAGCCTCGTCTCGCCCGATGCGATCGCCAGCGTGCGTTTCGAGGACGAGGCGGCGACGATCAACGCGCTCGTTCCGCAGCTGAAGGCCAAGGGCGCCGACGCGATCGTCCTCCTGATCCACCAGGGCGGCCGCACTACCGGCAAGCCCGACCCATCCGGCTGCGAGGGCCTCAACGGCGATATCCTGCCGATCCTCGACCAGCTCAGCGCGCAAGTCGACGTGGTCGTATCGGGCCACACCCACTGGGCCTATGTCTGCGATTACGGCAAGATCAATCCGGCCAAGCCGTTCCTGCTGACCAGCGCCGGGGTGTTCGGCGAGCTGATCACCGACATCCGCATCGCGATCGATCCCAAGAGCGGCAAGGTCGTCGCCAAGGACGCGCGGCAGGTGATCGTGCAGAGCCCCGGGTATGCCAACGCGCGCGGCGATATCCGCGCCACCGCGCTCTACCCGCAGTTCCAGCCCCGCGCCGACATCGCCGAATACGTCGCCAAGTATAGCGCGGCGGCGAAGGAGTTCACCCAGCGCCCCGTGGGCAAGCTCGCCGGAATCGCCGAGCGCCCGAACGGCGACGCATCGCGCACTGGCGGACCGCTCGGCAACCTGATCGCCGACGCCCAGCTCGCAGCGACGAAATCGGCGGGCGCGCAGATCGCGTTCATGAACCCGTTCGGGATCCGCAGCCCGAGCATCCTGATCCCCGCGCCCGATGGCGGCCTCACCTTCGGCCAGCTCTATGCGATCCAGCCGTTCAACAACACGCTGGTGACCCAGTCGCTGACCGGTGCGGAGATCAAGACGGTGCTCGAGCAGGGGCTCGACGAAAACGGGCCGTTCCAGCTGCTCAGCCCGTCGCAGGGGTTCGCCTACAGCTTCGACGTGACCCGGCCCAAGGGCGAGCGGATCGTGTCGATCACCTTTCTCGGCGCGCCGCTCGACATGGCGAAGACCTACCGCGTCACCACCAACAGCTTCCTCGCCAGTGGTGGTGACAGTTACACCCTGCTCGCGCAGCAGCGGGCCGCCGTGCAGGGTATGCCCGACATCGACGCGCTCGAAGCCTGGCTGAAGGCGGAGCCCGCCCGCGCCGTTCCGATGGAAAACCGGGTAAGCGACCTCAACCCGGCCGCCACCCCGCCCAAGCCGCCGACGATCAACGGCATCATCAAGTAAGTCTTACCCGAACAGCCACCGGCCGAGCAGGCGGTCGAAGGGGAAGGTGAAAAACCCGGCGATCAGCAGCGCGCCGATCACCATGCCGCGCACCGCGCCGCGATGGCGCTTCCAGTCGTGCCGCCGTGCGGCGATGACGATCAGCGGCACTTGGATCAGCGTCCACACCGACAGGATATGGATCACGCTGAACCCGCCGCGCCCGATCAGGCGGATGAACAGGCTGTCGAACGCGGTCAGCGCCATCGCCGTGACCCAGACGTAGCCGAGCTTGCGATGGCGCGGCGTCCCTCGCCGCTGCCACAGCAGCACTGGGGTCAGGACCAGCGCGACGGCGATGGTCGCGAGGTGGAACCACACCACCGGCGGGATCTTCGCCCAATCGGCCGATCCACGGGCGATGGCGGCCAGCATCGCCGCGAGTACCACCAGCGCGCCTGCACCAAGAACGTAGTCGCTCCGCCCCGGCGCGAGAAGCGCGGTCTTCGACGAGTCGTGCATGGTCAGCCCTTCTTCGGCGGCCAGGGAATGAAGCCCGAGGTCCGCGCGACATACTCGGCGTAGCCCGGCCGCGACTTGGCTAGCCCCTTTTCGAGCAGAGGCTTGCCCGACCACTTCGTGAGGGTGAAGGTCAGGAACAGCGGCCCGATCACGCCAACCGCCGCCACCGGCCAGCCGGCATCGGCCGAGGCCATCCAGATCCCCCACCACACGCAGGCATCGCCGAAGTAGTTGGGATGTCGGGTGTAGCGCCACAGCCCCGTGTCGAGCACCTTGCCCTTGCATGCCGGGTCGTTGCGGAACCGGGTCAGCTGCGCATCGCCGACCGTCTCGAACACGATCCCGACGAGCCACAGCGCCCCGCCGGCCCAGGCCAGCGGCCCTAGCGGCGCGGGCGCCGTGCTCGCGAAGATGCCGAGCTGCGCAGGCAGGCAGGTCAGCCACAAGAGCAGCGCCTGCGTCGCGAACACCCCGAACGCCGCGCGGGCATAGCGGCCCTGCGCCTTGGCTTTGCCGAGCATCTTCGCATAGCGCGGGTCCTCACCCGCCTTCCGCCAGCGGATGAACAGGTGGGTGCCGAGCCTGATGCCCCAGATCGCCGCCATCGCCGCGATCACCCCGGCGCGGTGCCCCGGCTGCGGCACGAGGGTCCAGGCGAACAGCGCGGTCGCGGCCATGCCGTATCCCCACACCGCATCGATGAAGCTGACGTCCCTGATCCGCGCCGCGACCAGCCACAGCAGAGTCATGCCGACCGCGACGAACGCCGCGGTCGAGCCAAGCTGGACGAACAGAAGGTCATGCATCGGCGCGTTCTCCCTCGATGAGCTTGTCGAAGTCCTTGATCCCCTTGTCCGGGTGCTTCGGCGTGCAGCTCCGATAGAATTCGGCGATCTTGCGCATGTCGGCGGGGTAATCGCCCGTCGGCATGATCGCCGGCCCGAGCCCGCCGGTCTTGGTGCCGTAATCCATCAGCCCGCAGACCATCGGCACCTTCGCGGCCAGCGCAATGTGGTAGAACCCCGTCCGCCACGTACGCACGGCGCCGCGGGTGCCCTCCGGCGCGATGGTGAGCATGAAGCGCTTCCGGCGGGCGAACTCGTCGACCATCGCCTGGACATAGTTGTGTCCGCCGGAACGGTCGACCGCGACGCCGCCCATGTCGCGCATGAAGCGGCCCATCGGCCAGCGGAACAGGCTTTTCTTGGCCATGAAATGCGCCCGGATGCCGAGCGCGTCGGTCAGTCCGAGGTAGTAGAGGAAATCCCAGTTCGAGGTGTGCGGCGCGGCGATGATCACGCAGCGGCCATCGGCAGGCGGTGCGCCTACCGCCTTCCACCCGCGCGCCCGGTAGAGCCACAGCAGCAGGCGCCGCACCACCAGCGACAGCAGCATGGGCCGGCGGCTTTCCACCAGCGTGCCCGGTCCCGTCTCGGCCTCGTCCATCCCGTTGTCTCCCCGCCGCAATCTCTGCGCGAAGGCGGAGCGGCCCGCAAGTGGAACCGAGCGGCGCACGGCCGGTTGAACTCCAGTTATGCGACGTAATTTCAAGGCACTTCGTTGACCCCCCGCTGGCCCAGCGTGCTGTGGGTCGTGCGCCACGGGCAAAGCGCGGGCAACGTCGCCCGCGACCTCGCGACCGAGGCGGGCGAGCTGCGCATCGACCTGACCCACCGCGACGTCGACGTGCCGCTCTCCCCGCTGGGGCGCGAGCAGGCCGACGCGCTCGGCCGGTGGTTCGCCACCGCGCACGAGGATGGCCGGCCCGAAGTCATGCTTGCCTCGCCCTATGTCCGCGCGGTCGAGACCGCCGAACGCTTCCGCGCGGCCGGCGGGTGCCCGGCGGAGGAACGCATCTGCATCGACGAGCGGCTGCGCGAGAAGGAATTCGGCATCCTCGACGGGTTGACCCCGCAAGGCATCCACGCCCTGCAGCCCGATCAGGCGGCGTTCCGCAAGCTGCTCGGCAAGTTCTACCACCGCCCGCCCGGCGGCGAATCGTGGGCCGACGTGATCTTCCGTCTGCGCGCGCTGCTGGACACGGTTTCGCTCCACTACGGCGGACGGCGCGTGATGATCGTCGCCCACCAGGTCGTCGTATTGTGCCTGCGCTATGTGATCGAGAACCTCTCCGAGTCGGAGATCCTCGCGATCGACCGCGAGGCCGACGTCGCCAACTGCGCAATCACCGAATACCGCTTCGACCCCGCGCACGGCCGCGACGGCGGGCTGGTACTCGCCCGCTACAACATCACCGCCCCGATGGAGCGCGAGGATACCGAAGTCACCCAAGCCCCCGACAAGATGGTTGCCGCGCGTGGCTGAGGCGATTGCCCTCGACAGCGACTGGCTGCGCGAGAACCCGTTGCCCCGTCCCGACAACGGCGCCGACAAGAACGCGCGCGGCCGCGTGCTGGCGATCGGCGGGTGCCGGTTCGTGCCGGGCGGCATCCTCCTCACCGCCGAGGCCGCGCTGCGTGCAGGCGCGGGCAAGGTCCAGGTGGCGACGATCGAAAGCGCGGCAATTCCGGTCGGCATCGCCATGCCCGAGGTCGGGGTGATCGCGCTGGGCGAAAAGGACGGCGAGATCGCCGGAGATGGTTTCGTCGAAGGGCTTGCCCGCTGCGATGCGGTGATCGCCGGACCCGCGATGGGCTGCGCCACGGCGGCGGGGGCGCTCGCCGACATTCTTCTGGCCACCTCGGGCGAGGCCGAACTGGTGCTGGATGCCGCGGCCCTGATGTCCGCCACCGGGCGCCGGGCGGCCATCGCGAACCGCAGGACGCCAGCGGTACTCACGCCCCATGTCGGCGAAATGGCCGCGCTCTTGGGCGAAGACGGCGATGCCATCGAAGCCGACCGGGCCGGCGCGATCACCCGGGCGGCGCGGGATTATGGCGCGATCGTCGTTCTGAAGGGCCCGACCTCGCTGGTCGCCGAGCCCGGCGGGCGGCTGTTCGCCTATGCCGGCGGCGGCGTCGGCCTCGCCACCGGGGGTTCGGGCGACGTTCTCGCCGGGATCGTCGCAGGCCTTGCCGCGCGGGGGGCCGATCCGCTGTGCGCGACGCTGTGGGCGGTGTGGCTCCACGGCGAGGCCGGGCGGCGCTGTTCGGAGCAGATGGGCCCGCTCGGGTTCATGGCGCGCGAACTGCTCGCGCATGTGCCGGGGCTAATGCGGGCGTTTTGATGATTCGCCCACCCCCCGCCCCCTCCCGCAAGCGGGAGGGGGAGATCAGAAAGTGATTTTCAGGTTAGCCCGGCCAGTCCTCCTCCCGCTCGCGGGAGGGGTTAGGGGTGGGCCCGGACACTACGCCGCGTAAGCCGCTTCGTCCTCGTCCGGCCACCGCTCCAGCCGCGGCGCGCCCGCGTGGAGGAACAGCGCCGGAAGCTTTGCCAGCATCAGCGACTTGTGGATGCAGAAGTCGGCCCAGCGCTCCTGCCAGCGCGCGGTGACGCGGCCGTTGGCGGTAAGCCAGGTGTGGTAGGGGATCCAGTGATCGGGTTCATCCTTTTCGACGATCCGGAACAGCCGGGTCATGACCGGGTCGGAGAGGATATGCTTGTTCTTCAGCAGGATCTCGACCTGCGTCATGCCGCGCTGCTCGGTCAGCATGATCACCCGGCAGAGCTTCTCGAACTCGTCGCCGTCGGCAATGATCGCCTGGGTATCGAGGTCCTCGATAGTGCAGTTGAACACCCGCTGGATGAAGTGGTCGATATGCCCGCAGGTGCGATCGACCTTCAGCGGCATGCGCCCCTGTCGCTCGAACCAGCGGCGGAACATCGTGTAGTGCTTGCGCTCGTCACCGCGGTGCTTCTCGACCGCGGCAATGAATTCGTGCTCGTCAGGGCAGCGCGCTCGCACGGCTTCAAGCACCCGGTCGAGCGAGGTGTAGCCCCGGTGCTCGTTGTAGATGTAGATCGACGCGAGCACGTCGAGGAACCGTTCGCGGAACGACGCGATGACTGTCATTCCACGAAATCTGGCACGATTGCGGTTACTTGGCGAGTTCCGTTTCGATCGCCGCCACGAGCTCGGGATCGTCCGGCGTCACCGTCGGCGCGAAACGGGCGGCGACCGAACCGTCCTTCGCAATCAGGAACTTCTCGAAATTCCACAAAACCTCCGGGTCCGGGTTCGGGGTCATCCCGAATCCGCGCAGGCGCTCGCGAAACGCCTCGGGATTGCCGCGCTTGTCTGGCACTGCTGCCGTGAGCGCCGCGTAGAGCGGCTGCTTGCCTTCGCCGACGACGCTCGCCTTGGCGAACAGCGGAAACGAAACGTTGAACCCCGTCTCGCAGAACTTCGCGATCTCCTCGTCGGTTCCCGGCTCCTGCGCGCCGAAGTCGTTCGCGGGGAAGCCGAGCACCTCGAAGCCCTTGTCGCCATAGGTCTTCTGCAGCGATTCCAGCCCCGAGTATTGCGGGGTGAGGCCGCACTGCGAGGCGGTGTTGACCACCAGCAGGACCTTGCCGCGATGCGCGCCGATGCTGTCGGGCGAGCCGTCGTTACGGGTCAGGGCGATGTCGGGAAGCGGCTGGGCCATGGTGTCATCCTCTGAAGACTTGCGATTCGCTTTCGATGATACCGATCAATCGGCGGAAAGCATCGCGACAAGATGGCCCGCCGCGTCGGCGAAGTCCTCGCGGAATTCCTGCACCACCGCCCGGGCCGAGCGGACCTGCTCGACGAGGCCGACGCCCTGCCCGACGAAGTAACTGACCAGCGCCTTTGCCTCCCCGTTCCCGCCGGCCACGGACTTCTCGATCCGGGCGAAGGCGGGCTCGGAGACCATGCCCATCAGCGGCATCGGCAGCGTGCCGGGGCTGTCTGGCCCCTCCCACGCCTCATGCCACGCGGTCCTCAGCTGGCGTGCGGGCTTGCCGGTGCGGCTCTTCGAGCGGACGGTATCGCGCGAGCGGGCGGCGACCATCTTTTCGCGGAAAGTCTCGCTGGTTTCGGCCTCGGTGGTGGCGAGCCAGACCGACCCGGTCCACGCGCCCGCCGCGCCCATCGCCATCATCCCGGCCATCTGGCTCCCGGTCATGATCCCGCCTGCGGCGAGCACCGGGGTGACATAGCCGGCCCCGCGCAGCGCGCGCACGACCTCGGGGATGAGCACAATCGTCGCGACCTCGCCGCAGTGGCCGCCAGCCTCGCCGCCTTGCGCGACAATAATGTCGACCCCCGCTGCGGCCTGGCGCAGCGCGTGCTCCTTGGCCCCGACCAGCGCCGCGACGGGCACGCCGTGCTGGCGGCCCAGCCGGATCATCTCCGGCGGCGCGATGCCGAGCGCGTTGGCAATCAGCCTGATCGGATGGCGGAAGGCCACCTCGAGCAGGGCGAGGCCGTTCTCTGGCGTGATCCCGATTCGCTCGCGCAGCACCTCGGCGGCTTCCGCGTCGTCGGTGGTGACGCCGTACTGCGCGAGGATCCCCGCGGCGAAGTCCCGGTATTCGGGCGCAATCGCGGCCGAGCGGGACCTGTTGTCGGCCAGGTCGGCAACGCGCGGGTCGATGGTTTCTGGCACCAGTACATCGACGCCATAGGGCGCGCCGTCGATGTGTTCGTCGATCCAGGCGAGTTCGACCTCGAGCTGCTCGGGCGTGAATCGGGTCGCGCCGAGCACGCCGAAGCCGCCCGCCTTGCTTACCGCGACCACGACGTCGCGGCAGTGGCTGAACGCGAACAGCGGGAATTCGCAGCCGGTCATCCGGCAGATCGGGTTGTCCATCGCGGGGCTCGTCCTCTCGTCTCGCCGGCCCTCTGTCGGGGCATCGGCATCGGAAGGGATCAAATCATACCTTTGGGTATAATGCCAGCGCGATCGTCACCCGGTGCGGTAGTCCGCGGTGATCCGCCCGGCCGCCGCAAGCTCCTCCTCGTGGCTCGCCTCGCGCCAGGTTTCGGCAAGCGCCTCGGCCTCCCACTGGCGCATCGCCGGGTGATCGAGCACCCGCTCGACCCGAGCCGCGCCGTGGCCGACCTCGAGGCCGTAGGTCCGCACGCGGAACGCCACCGGCGCGAAAAATGCGTCAAGCGCGGTGAATGCCGGCCCTGCCAGCCACGGCCCGCCGAAGCGGGAAAGCCCATCCTCGAACAGCTCGCGCACCCGCGCGACATCGCGCTGCAGCGCCGGGCGCATCGGGTTGGGCGCGACGCGGACGCCGACGTTCATCGTGCAGTCGTTGCGCAAGGCCGAGAACCCGCCGTGCATCTCGGCCACGCCCGACATGGCAAATGCCCGCGCCGCCTCGTCCGCCGGCCACACGCCCGGATGGCGCTCGGCGAGGTAGAGGACGATGCCGAGCGAGTCCCACACGGTGCGCGCCCCATCGAGCAGCACGGGGACCTGGCCTGTCGGCGAGAACTCGCGAAACTCGTCGTAGTTGGTAGGCCTCGTGAACGGCTCGAGCCGGTCGGCGAAGGGGATGCCCAGTGCCTTCATCAGCATCCACGGGCGCAGCGACCAGCTCGAGTAGTTCCGGTTGGCGGTGATCAGGGTGTAGGTCATGCGGCCTCGCCGATGCGAACAAAGACCCTCGCTACTTGCCCACCCCCAGCCCCTCCCGCAAGCGGGAGGGGAGCGAGACTTGCGCTTGCGCAGCAAGCGCTAGTCGCAGCGGGGTGGGTCTGACCCTACTCCACGTAATGCGCAGTCGTCTTCGCGCGGACGTCTTCCGCGGTCACCCCCGGTGCGCATTCGACCAGGCGGAACGGCGAGTCGTGGTCGGGTCGCTGGAACACGGCGAGGTCGGTGATCACCATGTCGACCACGTTGCGCCCGGTCAGCGGCAGGGTGCACGCCGGGATGAACTTGGCCGAGCCGTCCTTGGCGACATGCTCCATCACCACGATGATCTTCTTGACCCCGGCAACGAGGTCCATCGCGCCGCCCATGCCCTTGATCATCTTGCCGGGCACCATCCAGTTGGCGATGTCCCCGGTTTCGGAGACTTCCATTCCGCCGAGCACGGTCAGGTCGATCTTGCCGCCGCGGATCATCGCGAAGCTCTGGGCGCTGTCGAAATAGGCCGAGTGGGGCAGCTGGCTGATCGTCTGCTTGCCGGCGTTGATCAGGTCGGCGTCGATCTCGTCCTCGGTCGGGAACGGGCCGATCCCGAGCATGCCGTTTTCCGACTGGAGCGTGACCATCATCCCCGCCGGGATGTGGTTCGCGACCAGCGTCGGGATGCCGATGCCGAGGTTGACGTAGTATCCGTCGCGCAGCTCCTTCGCGGCGCGCGCGGCCATCTCGTCGCGGGTCCAGCCCGCCTTCAGTCCATCGTGCCTGGTCATCAGCCCATATCCGTCGTGCGAGTGGTGCGGAACTCGATCTTCTTGTCATAGGGCGCGCCCACGATCATCCGGTGGACATAGACGCCCGGCAGGTGGATCGCATCGGCGTCGAGCGCCCCGGCAGGGACGACTTCCTCGACCTCGACCACGCAGACCTTGCCGCAGGTCGCGGCCGGCACGTTGAAATTGCGCGCGGTCTTGCGGAATACGACGTTGCCGGTCTCGTCCGCCTTCCACGCCTTGACCACCGCGAGGTCGGCGACGATCCCGCACTCGAGGATGTACTCCTGCCCGTCGAAGACCTTGCTCTCCTTGCCCTCGGCCACCAGCGTGCCGACGCCGGTCTTGGTATAGAAGCCCGGGATCCCCGCGCCGCCGGCGCGCATCCGTTCGGCCAGGGTGCCCTGCGGACAGAACTCGACTTCAAGCTCGCCGGCAAGGTACTGGCGCTCGAACTCCTTGTTCTCGCCGACGTAGCTGGCGATCATCTTCCTGACCTGCCGGGTTCGCAGCAGCTTCCCGATGCCTTCGTTGTCGATGCCGGCATTGTTCGATGCAAAGGTCAGGTCCTTGACCCCGCTGTCGCGGATTGCGTCGAGCAGGCGCTCGGGGATGCCGCAGAGGCCGAAGCCGCCGCTGGCGATGAGGAGCCCGTCGCGCAGCAGCCCGTCGAGGGCGGCGGCGGCATTCGGGTAGAGCTTGCTGGACATCGGGTCGTGTCTCCCTGTTCGCGCCAAGCCTAGCGTAATCGAGCAATCACGACTAATGATTGTTTTTTGGCTATTTCGATAAGGATTGGTGATGAAACGCATCGCCATCTACCATCTCGAGACGCTCCTCTGGATCGCCAGGCTCGGCACGTTCCGCGCGGCGGCGGAGCGGCTCGGCACGACCCAGCCGGCGATCTCGGCGCGGGTGCGCGAGATCGAGGCGCAGCTGGGGATCGAGGTGTTCCGCAAGGAGGGTCGCCGGATGGTCCTCACCGCGCGCGGGCGCAACCTCGTGCAGGACTGCGAACCGCTGTGGGCGGGCCTCGAAACCGCGCTGCTGCGCGCCGGGGGCTTTGCCGGGGCCAGCGGGGTGGTGCGCATCGCCACCGGGGAAATCGCGGCGGCGAGTTGTCTCCCGCGTTTCGTCGAGGGCGTGGAGCGCGACCTCCCCGGCGTGACCCTGGAAATCGAGCTCGACCTCACCGCACGGATGCTCCAGCAGCTCCTTTCGGCCACTTGCGACATTGCGTTCCTGGCCGGGCCGGTGGCGAGCCCCGGGGTGCGGACAACCGGGATCGGCGCGGTCGAGCTGGTCTGGGTCGCCAGCCGGGAGACCGCCGCGGCAGGCGGCTTCGCCCGGACCTTGCCGGTGTGGTCGATCCCCAGCCATTCGCCGATCCACGGGGCGATGCTCGATTCGCTGGAGAGCGGGGGCATCGCCTCCGGTCCCATCAACACCTGCAACAACGTTCGCACGCTCGTCGAGATCGTCCGCTGCGGCGGCGGCGCGGCCGTGCTGCCCGAGACCATGATCCGCGGCGAACTAGCACGCGGCGAGCTGGTCGAGGTGCTCCCCCGCCCAGCCCGCGCGATCCGCTTCGAAGCCGCGATCCGGGCCAGCGAACGCGACCCGGTGATCCTCGAGCTGTTCCGCCGCGCGGGCGAACTGCGGATCGACGGGGAGCCGCAGCAGCCACCGCCTTACAAAGCGCCGTCACCCTGAACTTGTTTCAGGGTCCCGTTGAGGGCGTCGGCGCGGCTTGAGACTGCGGGCGGCCTTTCGGCACGGTGGCGCCTCGGCTCCAGTTGGCAGGGCAGGTCTTTGAGGCGACCCTGAAACGAGTTCAGGGTGACGGAGGGTGAAAGGGAAACGCGCCTGCCGCTTCACCCGTGGTCCCGGACCCGATCCAGGACTTCGCGTCAGCCCAGCGCCAGCCCTACCGCCTTGCCCAGATCCGCCAGCGCCTGTTCGCCGCTGGTCACCTTGATCGCGTGCATCCCCAGCGCCGCCGCCGGCTTGCAGTTGATGCCGAGGTCGTCGAGGTAGACACAACTCGCCGGTTCCAGCCCCAGCTTCTCGCACATCATCAGGTAGATCCGCGGATCGGGCTTGCGCACCCCGGCTTTGCTCGATTCGATGACGTGCTCGAACCGGGCGAAGATCTGCTCGATTTCGTCGGCGCGGTCGGCGCTGCGGGCCATCCCGGCGCCATGGCCGGCAGGCACGTTGTTGGTGATGCAGCCGAGCCGGTAGCCCGCCGCCTTCAACTGGTCGAGCGCCCGCACCATTGCCGGGCGGACCGCGCCGGCGAGCACCCCCAGCACCGACGCGCCGTCAAGCTCGTGGCCGAGCGCCCGCGCCTCGGCGGCGAACAGTTCGTCGAAACGCGCGGCGTCGATCTCGGACCGTTCGAACAGCGCCCAGGCGTTGCTGTCGGGGTTGGCCGCGTTGATCCGGCGGATGAAGTCGCGCGGCAACCCGCGCTCGGCCTCCAGCCGGTTGAAAGCCTCGAACGGGGACGAGGTGATCACCCCGCCAAAATCGAACACCACCGCCGCGAACGCCATCAGCCTCTCCTTATTTCGGCTCGCCATAGCCGCGCCGCGCCCGTTCGCAACACCAAGGCCGCGAATTGACCTCGATCATTTCGCTTCGGTCCGATCCGGAGGATAACTGCCCTGCCCCCGACGCAAGGGGGCGGCTGATCCAGGAGGCCACGATGCGCTCGATCCTTTGCCCCGCCGATTCGGCCGACAGCTTCGACTGCCGGCTGGAAACCGCGCTCGCGCTTGCCCGCACCACCAGCGGGCACCTTACGCTGCAGATCGCGACGCCGCTCGCCCAGATCGCCGCATGGGAGCCGTTCGGCGGCGCGGCGCTGTCCGCGGCCGCGATCGCCCAGGCCCGCGACGACGACGACAAGCTGGCGGCGTCGCTCAACGCCAGGCTCGCGCCGCAGGACGTGCCGTTCGATGTCCAGCAGGCCGACGAAGGCCGGATCGACGCGCTTGCCAGTGCCTCGCGCCTCGCCGACGTCACGGTGATGAGCATCGCCGACCCGGCGCTCGAGGAAGTCGCGCTGACCGTGCGCTGCCCGGTCCTCGCCGTGCCGGGGGACCGGCCGATGACCGACTTCACCGGGCCGGCGCTGGTGGCGTGGGACGGCGGGCACGAATCCGCCAACGCCCTGCGCGCGGCGCTGCCGCTGCTCCGCCTCGCCCGCCCGGTCCATGTCCTGACCGTGCGCGAGAAAGCCAGCGACTTCCCGCCGACCGAGGCGCTGCGCTACCTCTCGCGCCACGAGGTTCACGCCGAATTGCACGAGGTTCCGGCGAACGGACCGATCTCCGCCACGATTGCCGAGACCGCCCAGCGTCTGGGCGCGGGGCTGATCGTGATGGGGGTGTTCGGGCACAGCCGCCTGCGCGAACTGCTGCTCGGCGGCGTCTCGCGCGAACTGCTCGAGCGAAGCAAGGTGCCGCTGCTGCTGGCGCATTGAGCAAGGCGGCGCTAGACCGCGTTCCCGAACACAGGGGCAAGGAAAGGCGTCGCATGAAACCGATCACCCCGCTCGTCCTTATTGCGCTGGCGCTGGCCGGCTGCTCGCGCGAACCCGCGCCGGAGCCCCTCCCCAGCGACAGCGCGGTCGAAGCGCCACCCGCCATGGCCTCGGCCCTGCCCTCTGAAACGCCGGAAAGCGCTCCGCCGCAAATCGCGGCGCCCAAGCTGCCGGAAAAGTTCCGCGCCACCGGGACTGAGCCGTTCTGGGGCGCCGAAGTCGCCGGAAGCACCTTGCGCTACAGTACGCCCGAGTTTCCGGAAGGCACGCCGGTCCCGGTCACCCGCAACGTGAAGGACGGCGCAGTGGTGTTTTCGGGCACGATCGACGGCAAGCCGATCGAACTCGCCGTTACCGCCGGTCCGTGCAGCGACGGGATGAGCGACACGATCTATCCGTGGAGCGCCTCGCGCACCATCGGCCCGGACATCGAACGCGGCTGCGCCCGCGAATGACAAACATCAAAAGGGGAGAGACCATGAAGAACGCCATCTTCGCCGCGCTGCTGCTGGCCTCGGCCGCAAGCCAGCCACTCGCGGCCAAGCCCGCCGACTACGCCGCGGTCGTCGCCGACCCGGCTCGGGGCAAGGCGAATATCGCGATGGACGAGGGGCGGATGCCCGCTGCGGTGCTTGACTTCGCCGGGTTCAAACGCGGCGACGTGGTGGCCGACTTCCAGGCCGGCGGCGGGTACTACACCGAACTCCTCTCGCGCGTGGTCGGGACCAGGGGCCGGGTCTACGCCATGAGCCAGCCCAACTTCTGGGAGGCGGAGACCTGGAACCCGCTCCTTGCCAGCCATCGCAATGTCACCCCGCTGGTCGCAGCGGGCGACGCGCTGCAGCTTGCCCCGGGCAGCGTCGACGGGATCTTCGCGCACCTCGTCTTCCACGATCTCTACTGGGTTTCGGAGAAGTACCAGCACCCCCGGCTCGACGTGAACGAGGTCGTCCGCGGCTGGTTCGCGGCAGTGCGACCCGGCGGGCGGGTGGTGATCGTCGACCATGCCGCCGATGCGGGCAGCAATCCGTGGGAGTCGGTCGACAAGCTGCACCGCATCGACCCGGCCGTGGTCCGCGCCGATCTTGAGCGCGCGGGTTTCGTGCTCGAGGCACAGAGCGACGTGTTGCACCGCAGCAGCGATGACCACAGCAAGGGTGTTTTTGACCAATCAGTTAGAGGTAAAACCGACCGGTTCATGATGCGATTCCGCAAACCTGTCCAGTAATTGCGGGGTTTTGCGACTTTGATTGCAAAATTTGCAACTCGGATTCCTCATTTCGCACTTGCACAAAAATCCGAGTCGGATCATAAAGAACCTGCCTTTCAGGCATCCTCTCCCAAAACTTCCAGGCCCGGACGGCAACGTCCGGGCCTTTTTTTGTCCATGATCCGAAGCGGTTACGCCTGAAACCAGACAGGCCGGACATTCGCGCGAATCGCAGCGGCTCCGATTTGCCGGCTCCTCGCCGTTTGTAATCGGGAACCGCCATCCCTAACTTTCATTCCGTCGGGATCATCCACGAAAAGGAATTACCCAGCATGGCGGACGCAGGCGCAGCGGCCGAAGCACGCACCACGGTGCGGCTCCAGGTCGCCGGATCGCGGCAGGAAGAGAGCGGCCACGGGATCGCCCGGATCGGTCGCGACGTGATGGCCCAGCTCGGCATCACCGAGGGCGACGTGATCGAGATCGTCGGCAAGCGCTCGACCCCCGCGCGCGCGGTCCAGCCCTATCCCGAGGACGAAGGCCTCCAGCTGATCCGCCTCGACGGGCTCCAGCGCGCCAACGCCGAAGTCGGCTCAGGCGAGCATGTCGAAGTGCGCAAGGCCGAATCGCGCCCCGCGCAGCGCGTGGTCTTCGCCCCCGCCCAGAAGGACCTGCGCCTGCAGGGCCCGGCCAATGCGCTGAAGCGCAACTTCGCCGGCCGCCCGCTGGTGACCGGCGACCTCGTCGCCACCGCCGGCCAGCAACAGGTCAGCCGCGACAACATGCCGCCGCAGCTCCAGCGGATGCTGAGCGCCCCGGCCTTCGCGCTCACGCAAATCCGCCTCTCGGTGGTGTCGACCAATCCCAAGGGCATCGTCCACATCGACGAGAACACCGAGGTCGAGCTGCGCGCCGAATACGAGGAGCCACGCGACTCGCGGGCCGAGATCAACTACGACGACGTCGGCGGAATGGGCGACACCATCAAGGCCCTGCGCGAGATGGTCGAGTTGCCGCTGCGCTATCCAGAACTGTTCACGCGCCTCGGTGTAGATCCGCCGAAGGGCGTGCTGCTCCATGGCCCGCCGGGCACCGGCAAGACCCGTCTCGCCCGCGCCGTCGCCAACGAAAGCGATGCCGAGTTCTTCTCGATCAACGGCCCGGAAATCATGGGCTCCGCTTATGGCGAGAGCGAGAAGCGCCTGCGCGAGGTGTTCGAGGAAGCGACCAAGGCCGCGCCTGCGATCATCTTCATCGACGAGATCGATTCGATCGCGCCCAAGCGGGACCAGGTCCACGGCGAGGCGGAAAAGCGCCTC
This sequence comes from Novosphingobium sp. FW305-C-111, assembly GCF_058783565.1. Taxonomy (NCBI): domain Bacteria; kingdom Pseudomonadati; phylum Pseudomonadota; class Alphaproteobacteria; order Sphingomonadales; family Sphingomonadaceae; genus Novosphingobium; species Novosphingobium sp. FW305-C-111. Next base: position 141,945 of record NZ_JBYSYP010000003.1, on the reverse strand, counting down.
GTCGCCCAGCTCCTGACCCTGATGGACGGCCTCCATGGCCGCTCCAACCTGGTCGTCATCGCCGCGACCAACCGGCCCGACGCGATTGACGAGGCGCTGCGCCGTCCCGGCCGCTTCGACCGCGAGATCATCGTCGGCGTGCCCGACGAGCCCGGCCGCCGCGAGATCATCGGCATCCACACCCGCGGCATGCCGCTGGGCGAGGGCGTCGACCTGGGTGAGCTGGCGCGGATCACCCACGGCTTCGTCGGCGCGGACCTGGCAGCCCTCGCCCGCGAGGCCGCGATTGAGGCGGTGCGGCGGATCATGCCGCACATCGACTTCGACCAGCAGACGATTCCCGCCGAAGTGCTCGATGACCTGCGCGTCGAACGCGACGACTTCTTCGAGGCCCTGAAGCGGGTCCAGCCAAGCGCGATGCGCGAGGTCATGGTCCAGGCCCCGACGGTCAGCTGGGGCGACGTCGGCGGGCTCGACGAGGCGCAGGAGAAGCTGCGCGAAGGCGTCGAACTGCCGCTCAAGAACCCCGAGGCGTTCCATCGGCTCGGCATCCGCCCGGCCAAGGGATTCCTGCTCTATGGGCCGCCGGGTACCGGCAAGACCCTGCTCGCGAAGGCCGTGGCCAAGGAGGCCGAGGCGAACTTCATCGCGATCAAGTCGAGCGACCTCCTGTCCAAGTGGTACGGCGAGAGCGAGCAGCAGATCGCGCGGCTGTTCGCCCGCGCCCGCCAGGTCGCGCCCTGCGTCGTGTTCATCGACGAGATCGACAGTCTCGTCCCCGCGCGCGGGTCGGGCGTCGGCGAACCGCAGGTCACGGCGCGGGTGGTCAACACCATCCTCGCCGAGATGGACGGGCTCGAGGAACTGCAGTCGGTCGTGCTGATCGGCGCGACCAACCGCCCGAACCTGGTCGACCCGGCGCTGCTGCGCCCCGGCCGGTTCGACGAGCTGGTCTATGTCGGCACTCCCAGCCGCGCGGGGCGCGAGCACATCCTCGGCATCCACACCAAGGCGATGCCGCTGGCGAGCGACGTCGACCTCGGCCGGATCGCCGCGGAGACCGACCGCTTCACCGGTGCCGATCTCGAGGACGTGGTGCGCCGCGCCGGGCTCAACGCGATTCGCCGCGCCGGCGGCGATGTCCGCGAGGTGACCGGGGCGGACTTCACGCAGGCCCTCGCCGATTCGCGGGCGACGGTGACGCCGGAGATGGAGGAAGAATACGGGCGGATGATGGGCGAGCTCAAGAAGCGCGCGATGGAACCGGGTCCGCTCGGATTCATCGTTCCGGGAATGGTGAGCTCGACCCGCGAACGGAAGCACGATTGATTGATGACGTCGTCCCGGGCTCGACCCGGGACCGCTGTGAGTCTCGACTTGAGGCCGCGAGCGGTCCCGGATCAAGTCCGGGACGACGTTTAGTCAGGCGCCCGTCCCCACCGGAAAGTCCATTCGCACCACGATCCCCTGCCCGCCGAACTCCCTAGTGATCGTGCCTTCGAGCTGCCGCGCTGCGCTTTCGATCAGCGCCGAGCCGAATCCGGTGCGCCCCGGCTCCCCGGCCGGCGCGCCGCCGGCTTCGGTCCATTCGAGCCGTACCCGGCCTTCCTCGAGCGTCCAGCGCACTGTCACCGTCCCGCCGGGCTGCGCCCAGGCGCCATACTTGACTGCGTTGGTCACCAGCTCGTGCATGACGAGGCCGATCGGCACCGCGTGCTCTTCGGGCAAAGTCAGGTCCGGCCCGTCGATGACGCAGGCCTCGCTCGCCGACAGGTACGGTGCCACCGCGGTCGAGACGAGGTCGCGCAGCGGAACCAGCGCGCGGCCGGTGTGACCCTGGCTGACTTCGTGCGCCCGGACCAGAGCGTGGATCCGGGCGGAAATGCGGTCGATCACCGGCTTGGCCTCGGGTGCGTCCTTGCCGGTCATGCGGACGATCGCGAGCGTGACCGCGAACAGGTTCTTGACCCGGTGGTTGAGCTCGCGCGCGAGCAGGTCGGCGCGGTCGCGGGCCTCGGCAATGGCGGAAGCGCCTGCCGCCTCGGCCTCGAACCGGGCGCTGCGCACGACCTGCCACAGCCCCAGCCCCAAAGCGCCGAGCAGGATCGCGAACAGCGCCAGCAGCGCCGGACCGATGCGCCGCTCTGCCGCCGCCGTGCGCGCCTCTGCTTGCGCGAGCTCGCCGCGCTCAATGGTCTCCAGCTCGCCGATCGCGCGGCGCAGCTTCATCATCGCCTCCTGCCCTTCGTCGGAGAGGATTCGATTGTGCGCGGCGGGAATGTCGCGCTGGTCGACGAGCGCGACGGTGTCGCTCATCTCAGTCCACTTGGCATCGGACAGGCGCGCGATCTCCGCCACCAGTTCGCGCTGGCGCGGGGTCGCCTGCTCGCCGAGCAGGTCCTTGAGCTTCGCCAGCGCCTTCGGATACTGCCGCTGGCCGACGACATAGGGCGCGAGATACCGCTGGTCATTGGTGATGAAATAGCCGCGCTGGCCATTCTCGCCGTTAACCGCAGCGCGCTCGATCTCGCCCATCGCCAGGAGGATCTCGTTGGTACGGGCGACGCGGGCGCGCTGGACACGTTCGGTCTCGACGGTCGAGAACAGCAGGAACACGGTGCCAAGCAATGCCGCCGCGACCACGCCGAACAGCAGCATGCTGATCCGCCCCGGGGTGCGGGCGAGGCGGCGGGGACGCCGGGGACTGTCCGATGAGGTTGCGACCTGCATCGCGGGGCTTCTAGTAAGTCCATGGTTTCGCGGCAAGTCGCGCGGCGGACGCGGCTCGCGGGTTGACGGCGGCGGCACTCTCCCCTATCGGCGGCCCCCTGATTCCATGCCCGTCGCTTGCGGCGGCATCTGCCATTTAGAAAAAGAGCTGTTCCGATGAAGCGCACCTTCCAGCCCAGCAACCTCGTCCGGGCCCGCCGCCACGGCTTCCGCGCCCGCACGGCGACCGCCGGTGGCCGAAAGGTGCTGCGCGCCCGCCGCGCCCGCGGCCGCAAGAACCTCTCGGCCTGAGCCTGACCGGCGCCGCTGCGCCCGGGTCGTCGCTCCAGACGATCCGCAAGCGCGCCGATTTCCTCGCCGCAAACCACGGGATCCGGGTCGCAAGGCCCGGATTCGTGCTGTTGGTGAACCGAGACGCCGCGCCTGGGGGCGAGATCCGCTTCGGCGTGACCGTCACCAAGAAGATCGGCAACGCCGTCGTTCGCAACCGGATGAAGCGGCGTTTTCGCGAACTGCTTCGCGCCGCGCTGCCGGGTGAAGGCATCCCCGGCGCCGACCATGTCCTGATCGGCCGCGAAGGTGGGATTGAACGGGACTTCGCCGCGCTGCGCAGCGAGCTGTCCGCAGCCCTCGCCCGCGCCGCTGCCGGCAAGGGTGATCCTCCACGCGGGGGGAGACGGAAGCGATGAACGCCTCGACAGCCAGCCCAATCGCCGTCATTGCGACCCCCGCGCAGGCGGGGGGAAGCAATCCAGCGGCGTGGCGCAACACCCTGGATTGCCGCGCGACTTCGTCGCTCGCAATGACGGGCGCATGAAGGCGCGACCATGAAACGCCTGCTCATCCTTATCGCCCGCGGCTGGCAGCTCGGTCCCTCGCGGATCCTGCCGCCGTCGTGCCGCTACGCCCCGTCGTGCTCGCAGTATGCGATCGAGGCGCTCGAAAAGCATGGTGCGATTAAGGGTGGCTGGCTGGCGGTGAAGCGGCTATTGCGCTGCCACCCGTGGGGTGGGCACGGCTACGACCCGGTGCCCTGAACGGATTTCCCGGCAAGAACGACGAAACGGACGCGCGACACGTGAACAATCAGCGGAACCTGATCCTGGCGGTGGTGCTCACCGGCCTGCTCCTCGTCGGCTGGGAAGCCGGGATGCGCTGGTTCTACCCGCAACCGGCCACGCCTGTTGCCACGCAGACCGCGGCGCCCGCCGCGTCCTCCTCGGCCAAGCCGACCCGCGAAGGCGGCCTGACCGATCCCGCTGCGATCGCGCTGGAGCAGAGGGACCTTGCCCAGGAACTCGCCGCGCCCGGCCGCGTCAAGATCGACGCGCCCGCCGTGAAGGGCTCCATCAACCTCGTCGGCGGGCTCATCGACGACCTCACGCTCAACCGCCACACCGCCACGGTCGAGAAGAACAGCGGCCCCGTGCGCCTGTTCTCCCCCGCCGGAACGCCGGCGCAGTACTACGCCCAGTTCGGCTGGGTCGGCGAGGGCGTCCAGGCGCCTGACGCGAAGAGCGTATGGCAGGCCGACGGCCAGGTCCTGACGCCGAAGACCCCGGTCACGCTGACCTGGGCCAATCCCACCGGACAGGTCTTCGCGATCCGCTATGCGATCGACGACAACTACCTGATCACCGCCACCCAGACCGTCGCCAACCGCGGCGGCGCGCCGGTCATCGTCACCCCGTTCGGGCTGCTCAACCGCACCAGCGCGACCGCCAGCCTCGATACGTGGAACGTCCACTCGGGCCCGATCGGTGCGTTCGACGGGTCGGTCGACTTCGGCAACAACTATTCCGACATCGACGAGGCCAGCGGCAAGCTCGTCAGCCCTGCGGGACAGACCAACTGGATCGGCTTCACCGACATCTACTGGCTGGCGACGCTGGTCCCCGATGCCGCTGGCCAGGGCAAGGGCGAGTTCCGCAACACCGCCGACAAGCAGTACCGGGCCGACCTGATCTATGCCGCCAAGCCGGTACAGCCGGGTCAGAGCCTGACCCGCACCACCCGCCTGTTTGCCGGCGCGAAGGAAAACAACGTGCTCGAAGCCTATGAGGCTTCGGGCATCCCGAACTTCTCGCTGTCGATCGACTGGGGCTGGTTCCGCTGGTTCGAGAAGCCGATCTTCTGGCTGCTCGACGCGCTGTTCCGCACCGTCGGCAACTTCGGCGTGGCAATCATCCTCCTGACCTTCGTCGTGCGCGGAATCATGTTCCCGATCGCCCAGCGCCAGTTCGCCTCGATGGCGGCGATGCGCGCGATCCAGCCGAAGATGAAGGCGCTGCAGGAGCGGTACAAGGACGACCGCCAGAAGCAGCAGGAAGAGATCATGGCGCTCTACAAGAAGGAAGGCGTCAACCCGCTCGCGGGCTGCCTGCCGATCTTCCTGCAGATCCCGGTGTTCTTCGCGCTGTACAAGGTGCTGGTCCTTGCGATCGAGATGCGCCACCAGCCGTTTGCGCTGTGGATCACCGACCTGTCCGCTCCCGATCCGCTGCACATCCTCAACCTGTTCGGTCTGCTCCCCTTCACCCCGCCGAGCTTCCTCGGGATCGGCATCCTGGCGATCCTGCTGGGCATCACCATGCACTTCCAGTTCAAGCTGAACCCGGCGCAGATGGACCCGATCCAGCAGCAGATGTTCGCGTTGATGCCGTGGATCATGATGTTCGTGATGGCGCCGTTCGCGGCCGGCCTGCTGCTGTACTGGATCACCTCGAACCTGCTCACCATTGCCCAGCAGAAGTACCTCTATTCGAAGCATCCGCAGCTTGCGGCCCAGGCCGAGAAGGAGGCGCAGGACAAGGATCGTGCGAAAGCGCGGAGCTGAAACCTGATGACCGACGACGCCGACATCGCAGAGCTCACTGAACGCGCCCGCAAACTGTTTGCGGGCCGCGTCGAATTCCTGCTGTCCGCGCCGCAGCTCAAGTTTCTGCCCGATCCGACGGTGCCGGAGATCGCCTTCGCCGGGCGCTCCAACGTCGGCAAGTCGTCGCTGCTCAACGCGCTCACCGGTCGCAAGTCGATCGCCCGCGCTTCGGTTACCCCGGGCCGCACGCAGGAGCTGAACTTCTTCGAAGTGGGCGAGCCGACCAGGCTGCGCCTTGTCGACATGCCCGGCTACGGCTTCGCCAAGGCCCCGTTGGCTGTGGTCGAGAAGTGGAAGCGGCTGGTCCGCGAATTCCTGCGCGGCCGCGTGGTGCTCAAGCGCACGCTCGTCCTGATCGACGCCCGCCACGGGATCAAGCCGGTCGACGAGGACATGATGAAGATGCTCGACGAGGCGGCGGTCGGCTATCGCATCGTCCTGACCAAGGCCGACAAGATCAAGGCCAGCGACCTCGAAAAGGTCGTCGCCGCGACCGAGGCCGCCGCCCGCAAGCGTACCGCCGCCTTCCCGCAGGTCCACGTCACCTCGGCCGAACTGAAGATGGGCATCGAGGAACTGCGCGCCGCGGTGCTTTCCGACAGCGAAACCTGAGCGGGGGCACACGCCCGTTTGCCTCATCCCGTCACCCTGAACTTGTTTCAGGGTCCAGCTGGCATGCGTCGGCAAAGCGTGGTGTCGCGCGCGAGCTATCGACACGGTGGCGCGACATCTCCACTCGCTCGGGGGAACCGGGCTGGACCCTGAAACGAGTTCAGGGTGACGTGGGTTTTAATTGAGAGTCCTGCTCAGGCCATTCACCCCGTTCAGTCTCGACACGCTCTGGCTGAATGCCTAGAGCCGAGCCGGGGACCACGCAGGGGCGTATGCGCGCATGAAGCTGATCATCGGCAACAAGAATTACTCAAGCTGGTCACTGCGCGGCTGGCTGGCCTGCAAGCAGTCCGGCATCGGCTTCGAGGAAATCCAGGTCCCGCTCTATGGCGAGGACTGGGATGAGGCCAGGAAGGCCGACGACCTCGCGCCCTCCTCGGGCAAGGTGCCGATCCTGTGGGACGGCGACACCGTGGTGTGGGACAGCCTCGCGATCATCGACTGGCTGGCCGACAAGGTCGGACGCGACCGCTTCTGGCCTAAGGACGAAACCGCGCGCGGCATGGCCCGCTCGATGGTCGCGGAAATGCACTCGAGCTACATCGCGCTGCGCCGCGAGCATTCGATGAACATCCGCGCCCGCTACACCGACGTGCCGGTGAGCGACGAGGCCCGCGCCGACGTGGTGCGCATCCTCACCCTGTGGGCCGAGGCCCGCGCCCGCTTCGGGCAGGGCGGGCCCTACCTGTTCGGCACGTTCGGCGCGGCGGACATCATCTATGCCCCCGTGGTCACCCGCTTCCTCACCTACGGGTTCCGCGTGCCGGGCTTCGCCGAGGCCTACATGGACGCGGTGTGGGAGCACGAGTGGATGCAGCAATGGATCCGCGCCGCCGAGGACGAGGACTGGGTGATCGAGAAGTTCGAAGGGCCGCAACAGGGATGAGCCTCGATCCGCTGGATCTCGCCGAACGGCTGATCGCATGCCCGAGCGTCACCCCGGCGGCGGGGCTGGTGTTCGACGCGCTCCAAGCCATGCTCGAACCGCTGGGTTTCTCCGTTCACCGCTTCGTCGCGGGTGAGGCGCCGGACGGGCCGGTCGAGAACCTCTTCGCCATCCGCCAGGGGCCGGAAGGCTCGCGCCACTTCGCCTTTGCCGGCCACGTCGACGTCGTCCCGCCCGGCGAAGGCTGGACCAGCGCGCCCTTCGCGCCCGAGCGGCGCGGCGAGCTGCTCTTTGGCCGCGGTGCGGTCGACATGAAGGGCGCAATCGCGGCGATGGTCGCGGCGGTGGCGGAGATTCCCGCCGAGGCCGGTACGATCAGCTTCATCATCACCGGCGACGAGGAAGGCCCGGCGCGCTTCGGCACGGTCAGCCTGATCGAGCACATGGGGAGCGTCGGCGCGCAGCCCGACCTGTGCCTCGTCGGCGAGCCGACCTCGGTCCACCGGCTGGGCGACATGGTCAAGATCGGGCGGCGCGGGTCGGTCAACATGTGGCTGACCGTGAGCGGGAGCCAGGGCCACGTCGCCTACCCCCACCTTGCGGACAACCCCTGCACAAAGCTGGTCGCGCTGCTCGGCGAACTCGACGCGCTGGTGCTCGACCAGGGCAGCGAGTGGTTCCAGGCCTCGAACCTCGAGATCACCGACATTTCGGTCGGCAACCCGGCCACGAACGTCATCCCGGCAGAGGCCCGGGCGCGCATCTCGATCCGCTTCAACGACCTCCACACCGGCAAGGGGCTGGTCGAAATGGTCGAGGCGATTGCGGCCAGGCATGACGGCAGCGTGCGCGCCGTGATCTCGGGCGAGAGCTTCGTGACGCTCCCCGGCGCGTTCTCCGACATGGTCAGCGCGGCGATTGTCGCCGAGACCGGGGTGACCCCTGAGCTCTCGACCACCGGCGGCACCTCTGACGCCCGGTTCCTGCGCGCCGTTTGCCCGGTGATCGAGTTCGGCCTGTCGAACGCTACCATGCACAAGACTGACGAGGCGGTGGCGATCCCCGACCTTGCGGTGCTGGCGCGGATTTACCGGCGCGTGGCGGAGGCAGCGCTGCGTTCCTGACAGGCCGCCCCCCGACCCCCCTCCCGCAAGCGGGAGGGGAGAGGAAGTGGCGCAACGTGGTTCCCCTCCCGCAAGCGGGAGGGGTCAGGGGTGGGCCCGAACTATCGTCCCTTCCTGAGCACGATATAGACCGCCCCCGCCCCTCCATGCCGCTGCTGCGCCGGGCGCACCGCGGCGATACTCGAGGCGTGCGGGCTCGCGGCCAGCCAGTCGAGCAGCTTCGCCCGGATCGCGCCGCGGCGTTCGCCCCGCTGGTCGTGGTGATCATGCGGGCGGTGCTTGCCGGCGATCAGCAGCACGACCCGCGCGCCCATCGCCAGCGCCTGCCCGATCCCGCCGACCAGACGCGCATAGGCGGCATCGAGCGTCATGCCGTGGAGGTCTATGGTGATATCCGGCGCGATCGCCCCGCGCGCGAGCTTGCGGTCCCACGAACCGTCGAGGTTCTGCCGCGAGAGATTCCCCTCCCGCTCGCGGGAAGGGTTAGGGGAGGGCATGTTAGCGGCGGGGCGAGGCTTGGGCGGGAACGCTATGGTTTCAACAGGCCCACCCCCGGCCCCTCCCGCAGGCGGGAGGGGAGAAGCGCGCTTCACCGGATGCAGTGGCACCACCGTGTCCGCGACCTTGCGCCACAGCGCGGCCTCCTCGGTCGACAACCCGTGTGGCGGCCTTCTGGGCGGCCTCATTGGACGCCGAGCCGCGCCAGCGTACCCTTGGGCAGAAGGACCAGCGCCTTGCCGCGCCCGGTCATCCCCCCGGCGATGCGGCGAGCCTCGTCGCCGGCGCCCCAGAAGCTGTCGAAGCGGTTGGCGCCCTTGATTGCCCCGCCGGTGTCCTGTGCGACCCACAGCCCGGTTGCCTCGGGCCGGTCGAGCCGCAGGAAAACCGGCGCGCCGAGCGGGACGAACGCCGGGTCGGCGGCCACTGTAGCACGGCCGCGCACGGGCACGTTGAGCGCACCCACGGGACCATCGCCGGTGATCTCGCGGAAGAACACGTAGCTGCGGTTCTGCCGCATCAGCGCCCGGCCTTCCTCGGGATGCTCGCGCAGGTAGCGCATCATGCCCTGCATCGAGCCGGGATACTGGCCGGGTCCGCTGCCGATCAAGCCCCGCTCCCGCATCAGCGAGCCGATCCCGGTGTACTCGAAACCGTTCTGCCCGGCGAAGCCGATGCGGATGACGCTGCCGTCTGGGGCGCGGAGGCGGCCCGAGCCCTGGATCTGGAGGAAAAAGAATTCGACCGGATCCGCCGCCCAGGCAATCTCCAGCCCCTTGCCGGCGAGCGCCCCGTCCTCAATCGCGGCGCGGTCGTAATAGCGCTGGAAGCGGCCCTGCTCATCGTAGCGGCCAAGCGGCTGGGCGCCATCGTCGTTAGGCGGGGCATCGCCCGGCGCGGCGCGGACGAGGTCGGCGGGCTTGGCATAGACCGGGACCGCAAAACCGTCGCGACGGGTGCGCACGCCCGCGATTTCCGGCTCGTAGTATCCGGTGACGAAAGCCTGCCCGTCGCCGACCTCGGCGGTTTCGAACCACGCGGCGAAGAAGTTCGCGGCATCGTCGGCCGGCCAGGTCCTGGCCGCGGTGCAGGCCGCCTGCCAGTCCTCGGGCCGGGTCAGGCCGCTGCCGTCGTTGCGCTTGGTCAGGCGCGGACAGCTGGTGACAAAAGCGCTCAGCGCGTTGGCGGCGTTGCTCTGGCTGAAGCCCAGTCCGGCCACCGGCCCGGCGCGCTTCACGCCGGTGAGCGCGGCGGTCTGCGGCGGCTGATACGTAGGCGATGGGGCAGGACGCGGCGCATGCCCGGTGGTCGGCCGGCCCGGCGGGATGATCTGGACGCAGGCACTCAGCAGCACCGATGCGACAAGCAGCGCCGTCCCGCGCCAGGCCCCCCGCACCGGACGGACCTTACGCTTCGTCGGTTTCGTCGAGCAGCCAGTCCGGATCGCGCGCGGTCAGGTCGCGCGAGAACGTCCACAGGTCGCGGCTCTCGACCGCGTCGTCGAGCGAACCGGCGATCACGTTGCCGTCGGCATCGCGGGTCACGGTGGCGACATCGGCAACGAAGCGAACGGTGATCCGCGCTATCGGAGCGTTGTACGAGGCCGATACGATGGTCGCCTCCTCGATCCGGATCAGGCGGTTGTCGAGCGTTTCGCCCGCGGCGGCACGGGCGTCGATCGCCGAGGCGAAACCTTCGTAGACGTCGCGGTCGCACAGCTGGCCCAGTTCGTCCTTGTCCCCGCGCCAGTAGGCCTCGAGGATCATGCCATAGGCGCCGCGCGCGCCGGCAAGGAACTGGGCGATGTCGAAGCGGCGGTCGGCGGCGACGATGGCCTGGATGCCGCCCTGCGCGCCGGGTGCGAAAGCGGGGTTCTGGACAGGCGCGGCATCGCGCAGGCGCGGGGCCGGGGCACCCTGCTCATCTGAGCGCGGGGCGGCCGGGCGAGCCGGACGCAGCGGATCGGGCTGTTCGACGCGCCGGGCTAGCGGTTCCTCGTTCTGTTCCGGACGGCGCCCGAGAACCGAGTAGAGCCGCAGGCCAAGGAAGGCCGCAATCATCGCGAGGATCACGATTTCGACAATTTCACCAGTCACGCCAGCAGTCCCGATGCTCCGGCACCGGCAGACTCGCGGCTGCGGGCCTGCCCATGCGCTGCAATACCGTGCCTCAAATAGGTACGATTGACAAATGAACAACCGATGGACGACGAGCCGGGTCCGGCTCGCGCCGTAATTTTTCGCTTCCAGTTGCGCGATTGCCGCACGCGCGGCGGGGTGCTAGGCGCGCGCCACGCGAAACCGTCACGAAAGCAGTCCGACAATGGCCGACGAAGGCAACATCGTTACCGACCTCAACCTCGACAGCCCCGCCCCCAACGGTGCCGACACCGCGCCCGCAATCGGGATCATCTCGCAGTACGTGAAGGACTTGTCGGTCGAGAACCCCAACGCCCCCGCCGTGTATCAGTGGCAGGACGCGCCTCAGGTCAGCGTCGACTTCAACATCGCCGCGCAGAGCGTCGGGCCGGACGTCCACGAGATCGAGCTGAAGATCAACGTCTCGAGCCGCGGCGAGGCCGGTGTCGCCTATGCGATCGAGCTTGCCTACTGCGGCCTGATCGGCATGCGCCATGTCCCCGACGACCAGGCCCACGCCTTCCTCTTCGCCGAGGGTCCGCGCATCCTGTTCCCGTTCGCCCGCCGGATCATCGCCGACGCCGTGCGCGACGCCGGGTTCCCGCCGCTGATGCTCGAGCCGATCGACTTCAACGGGCTTTATTTCCAGCAGCTCGCCCAGCGCCAGGCCGAACAGGGCGACGCGCCCGTCGGCCAGGCCTGAGCCTCGCCCAACACCGCTCGTGCTGAGCTTGTCGAAGCACCGCCCTTCTTCGCAAGGAAAAGCGGCCCTTCGACAGGCTCAGGGCGAACGTATCCCGGTTGGGGAGGTATGACATGAACCTCCTCAAGGCCACCGGCACGATCGGCGGGCTGACCCTGCTCAGCCGCGTGCTGGGGCTTGTCCGCGACAGCCTTTTTGCCCGCTACATCGGCGCGAGTTTCGCGTCGGACGCGTTCCTCGTCGCTTTCCGCCTGCCCAACATGTTCCGCGCGCTGTTCGCCGAAGGAGCGTTCTCGGCCGCGTTCATCCCGATGTTCAACCGCAAGGTCTCCGATCCCGAAGGACAGGGGCTGAAGGACGGGCTGGATTTCGCCGAGGCCGCGCTGTCCGTGCTGCTGCCGGTGCTGTTCGTGATGACCGTGATCCTCGAGGTCTTCGCCTGGCCGGTGACCTTCGCGCTGTCGGGCAAGTTCAACGGGGTCAGCCAGGAGCAGTTCGCCTTCGCGGTCGAACTCTCGCGGATCACCATCCCCTACCTCATGCTGATCAGCCTCGTTTCGCTGTTCGGCGGTATCCTCAATTCGCTGCACAAGTTCTGGGTCAACGCCGCCGCGCCGATCCTGCTGAACCTGACGCTGATCGCGGCGCTGCTGCTGTTCCATTCCGACGACCCGCTGATCACCGCGCGCAACCAGGCGATCGCGGTTTCGGTCTCGGGCCTGCTTCAGCTGATCTGGGTCGCCTGGGCCTGCCGCCGCAACGGGGTGAGCCTCCGCTTGCGCCGCCCGCGCCTTTCGCCCGAGGTCAAGCGCCTGCTCGCCCTGATCTGGCCGGCGGCGGCGGGCGCGGGGGCGGTGCAGATCAACCTCGTGATCTCGACCGCGCTCGCCGCCTCGCTGCTGGCGCACGGCAGCGTGACCTACATCTACATGGCCGACCGGCTGAACCAGCTGCCTTTGGGCCTCATCGGCATCGGCCTCGGCACCGTGCTGCTTCCGACGATCTCGCGCCAGCTCGGTGCGGGTGAGGACGCGGCAGCGATGGAGACGCAGAACCGCGGGATGGAGCTGGCCCTTCTGCTGACCCTTCCCGCCACGGTCGCGCTGGTGCTGTGCGGCGAGCCGATCGCTGCGGCGCTGTTCGGCTATGGCAAGTTTACGGCGGAAGACACCCACTACACCGCGCAGGCGCTTGCGGCGTTCTCGGTCGGACTGCCGAGCTACATCCTCGTCAAGGTGCTGACCCCCGGATTCTACGCGCGGCAGGATACCAAGACCCCGGTGCGCTACGCGACGATCTCGATGGTGGTGAACCTCGTCCTCAACCTCGCGCTGATCTTTCCGCTCGAGCACATGGGCCCGCCGCTGGCGACTGCGATCGCCTCGACCGTCAACGTCTGGCTGCTGTACCGGACGCTCGCCAGGCGCGGGCACTTCGTCGCCGATGCGCGACTGAAGCGGCGGTCGCTGCGGCTCGCGCTGGCGGCGCTGCTGATGGGCGTGGCGCTGTGGTTCGCACAAGGACTGCTCATGCCCTATGTCCACGGCACTTGGCTGGTCCGGATTGGCGCGATGGCGGCGCTGGTCACCTCCGGCGCGCTGGTCTATGGGCTCGCCACCCTGCTGATGGGCGCGTTCACCCGCGACGACATCCGGGTGTTCTTCCGGCGCAGGCGCGCCTGACCACACTGAAGAGAGCTTCCATGCGTATCGTTTCCGGCATCCAGCCCACCGGCAATCTCCACCTCGGCAACTACCTGGGGGCGATCCGCAACTGGGTGAAGATGCAGGACGAGCACGCCGCGGGGGAATGCCTCTATTTCCTTGCCGACCTTCACGCGATCTCGATGCCGCACGTGCCGGCGGACCTTTCGGGCAACACCCGCGAAATGGTCGCAGCGCTCGTCGCCTGCGGAATCGATCCCGACAAGTCGGTCCTGTTCAACCAGGCCCAGGTCCCGGCGCACGCCGAGCTGCAATGGCTGCTGAACGGCACCGCGCGGATGGGATGGCTCAACCGGATGACGCAGTTCAAGGACAAGTCGGGCAAGAACCGCGAGGGCGCCTCGATCGCGCTGTTCACCTATCCCGTGCTCCAGGCTGCCGACGTCCTGCTTTACCAGGCGACCCACGTCCCGGTGGGCGACGACCAGAAGCAGCACCTCGAACTCGCCCGCGACATCGCGCAGAAGTTCAACAACGACTTCGCCAGCGAAGCGGAACCGGTGTTCACCCTGCCCGACCCGATGATCCCGCCCGAAGCAGCGCGGATCATGTCCCTGCGCGACGGCAGTGCCAAGATGAGCAAGTCCGACCCCTCGGACATGAGCCGCATCAACCTGACCGACGACGCCGACACGATCATGCAGAAGGTCAAGAAGGCCAAGACCGATCCCGAGCCGCTGCCGTCGGACGCCGCCGGGCTCGCCGGACGGCCCGAAGCCGCCAACCTGGTCGGCGTCTATGCGGCGATGGCGGGTAGCAGTGTCGAAGCGGTGCTGGCCGAGTTCGGGGGCCACGGGTTCGGCAAGTTCAAGCCCGCGCTGGGCGAACTGCTGGTGGAAAGCCTCGCCCCGATCAACGCCCGCTTCGTTGAGCTTAGGCAAGACCGCACCGCGCTCGACGCGATCCTGCGCAAGGGTGCGGAAAAGGCGCGGGGGTTGGCGCAGCCGACACTGGAGAAAGCCTACGCGGCACTGGGGCTGGTGCGGGGCTGACAAGACACTGAATTGCAACGAAAAGCGTGAAAACGGTTCGTCGTCATTCACACTCAATTCAGCGACTCTTGCTTAGATCGGTTCCATGTTAAGACGCGTGCCACGTCCGCCGATCGGGGCGGGCTGGGACCGTCGCCAGGAGTCGCCGCATGAGTTCCGTCAACACTTCCAAGCGTAGCCGCCGCCTTTCGATGGTCGCCGTGCCGTTGCTGCTGGCGAGCCTTGCCGCCTGCGCGCCGTCTCTCACCGCCAACGTCTCGCGGTTCCAGAGCCAGTTGCCGGCCCCGCAGGGCCAGACGTTCGCCGTCGTCGCGGAAGACCCGCGCGATGCCGGGGGTCTCGAGTTCAGCCAGTACGCCGGCTACGTCCAGAGCCAGATGAGCAGGCTCGGCTACACCCCGGCCGCGCCCGAGGCGGCGGACCTGATCGTCCGCTTCGACTACGGCGTCGATCAGGGCCGCGACCGCGTCCGCTCGACCGGCTTCCGCGATCCGTTCTGGGATCCGTGGTACGGCCCGCGCGGGTTCGGGTACTGGGGCCGACCCTACGGGTTCCGCCACGGCGGCGCCTGGGGATATGGCTGGAACGATCCGTTCTTCTATGACAACGGGGTCGAGGTTACGACCGTCTACACCAGCGGTATCGACCTCAAGATCGACCGCCGCGCCGACGGCCAGCGCCTGTTCGAGGGCAAGGCCGAAGCGGCCTCATCGTCGAACCGCCTCCCTTACCTCGTCCCCAACCTGGTCGAAGCGATGTTCACCGACTTCCCCGGGAACTCGGGCGAGACCGTGCGCATTACCGTGGCACCAGAGAAAAAGACCGTTCGCCGCGCCGACTGAGTGGACTCGGTGCGGAGACGAAGGCGGGCCGGAAACGGCCCGCCTTTTGTTTTGCTGAACAGATGGGGCGGACCCGAAACGGCCTGCCTTTTGCGTGGCCCCGCGAAGGCGGGGATCTCCATCGTCCAGGCAAATTCCTGAAATCCTGCCCACCCCGCTGCGACTAAGCCGCTGCGCGGCCAAGTCTCGCGCCCCTCCCGCAAGCGGGAGGGGGTGTCCCTTCTTCTCCCCTCCCGCTTGCGGGGAGCCGCAGGCGTTCGCGCAGCGAACAGCGGTCGGGGGTGGGCCTGTCGGACTAGTTCCCCAGAGGCGTGACGAATCCGCCAGTCGACCCGAACCCGCCAGCGCCGCGTGCGGTGTCGTCGAGTTCTTCCACCTCCAGCCACCCGGCCCGCGTTACCGGGGCGAGCACCAGCTGCGCGACGCGGTCGCCGCGGCGGATCTGGAAGGGTTCGCCGCCGTGATTGATCAGGATGACCTTCAATTCGCCGCGGTAATCCGAATCGATCGTCCCCGGCGTGTTGGGCACAGTGATGCCGTGCTTCAGGGCAAGGCCCGAGCGGGGGCGGACCTGGATTTCGAATCCCGCGGGGATCGCCAGCGCAAGGCCCGTCGCCACCGCATGGCGCGCACCGGGAGCCAGCGTCACGTCCTCGGCCGAGACCACGTCCATCCCTGCCGCGCCGTCGGTCGCATAGGCGGGCAGCGGCAGGTCGTCGTTCCCTTCCAGCCGCTTGACGAGGACCGGAACGGGTTCAGGCGAGTGCATCGGCAATCCTTGTGGCTAGCGCCCGCGCAACCGCGCCCTTGGGCATTTCGGGGAGGCTTTCGACGCCCGCGGCGGTGACGATGTGCACCGCGTTCATCGTGCCCCCCATCACGTCACCCGAGACGTCGTTGGCGACGATCCAGTCCGCCCCCTTGCGCGCCAGCTTGGCGCGGGCATGGTCGACGACCTTTTCGGTCTCGGCCGCAAACCCGACCAGCAGGCGCGGCCTGTTCGCGGAATGGCCGAGCGTGGCGAGGATGTCGGGATTCTCGGTAAGGGCCAGCGCAGGCGGGCGGCCCGAACCGTCCTTCTTCATCTTCTGCCCGGCCGCATCCTCGGTGCGCCAGTCGGCCACCGCCGCGACCATCACCGCCGCATCGGCCGGCAGCGCGGCATCGACCGCCGCCGCCATCTCGCGCGCGGTCTCGACGTCGACGCGCTCGACCCCGGCGGGCGTCGGCAGCTGGACCGGCCCCGCGACCAGCGTCACCCGCGCGCCGAGCTCGGCGAGCGCCCCAGCGATAGCGAAACCCTGCTTCCCGCTCGAGCGGTTCGCGATGTAGCGGACCGGGTCGATCGGCTCGTGCGTCGGCCCGGCGGTGACCAGCACGTGCCTGCCATAGAGCCGGCGGTGCTGCGGCTCGGCAAAGTCCGGCTGCGCGGCGAGCGGATTGCCGCCGGTCATCCGCGCAATCGCTGCCCACACCGCCTCCGGTTCAGGCAGCCGGCCCGGGCCGTACTCGCCGCAGGCCATCGCGCCTTCGTCGGGATCGAGCACCGTCACGCCCGATGCGCGCAAAGTGGCGACGTTGCGCCGGGTCGCGGCGTGCTGCCACATCCGCACGTTCATCGCCGGCACGGCCAGGACCGGCTTGTCGGTGGCGAGCAGCAGCGTCGCCGCGAGGTCATCGGCGATCCCTGCTGCCATCCGCGCCATGAGGTCGGCCGTCGCCGGGCAGACCACCACGAGGTCGGCCTGCCGCGAGAGCTGGATATGGCCCATCTCGACCTCGTTCTTGAGGTCCCAGAGCGTGGTATGGACGGGGTTCTCGCTGAGCGCGGCGAGCGTCATCGCGGTGACGAAATGGCTGCCGCCCTCGGTCAGCACGCAGGTAACCTCGCCGCCGTTCTTGCGGATCAGGCGCACAAGTTCGCACGCCTTGTAGGCCGCGATCCCGCCGCCGACGATCAGGAGGATTCTGGGCCCGGCCATGCCGGAGGCTTGTGCAACGGGCGGGGGCGCGGCGCAAGGGGTGCGGGGTGGCCCACCCCGCTGCGACTAGCCTCGCTGCGCTCGGACAAGTCTCGCGGCCCTGCCGCATGCGGGAGGGCAAATCGTGACTCATTCTCCCCTCCCGCATGCGGGAGGGGTCGGGGGCGGGCCTGTTCATCCTCCAGCTTTGCGCTACACTCCTGCCAAACGGAGGGGAAAACCGATGCTGCGACTGATCCTGACTGCGCTGATCTTCCTGACGGGGCTGTTCGACCTGTTCATGGGCCTGAGCTTCTTCATCGACCCGCAGACCGCTGCCGCCGGGGCGGGCTTCTCGATCGAGCCGATCAACCTTACCGGACTCGCCACGATCCGCGCCGACATGACCGCGTTCTTCGTGGTCTCGGGCCTCGCGATGATGTGGGGGGCGTGGCGGCGCAACGCCGACCTGCTGATCGTCCCCGCCGCGCTGTTCGGCACCGCGATGGTCATCCGCAGCTTTACCGCGCTGACCGTGGGCCACGGGCCCGACTTCCTCATGCCGATCGTGGTCGAGGCGATCCACTTCGTGCTGCTGATGGCGGCGTGGAAGCTGCTCCCGCACCACAAGCTGCAAGAGATGGGGTAACCGACCGTCGCCAATCCACACTCGTCACCCTGAACTTGTTTCAGGGTCCCCCCTCGGTTGCCTCGGCCCTCACCGGAATGCTCCGGAGCTGAGGATAAAGTGGATGCTGAAACAAGTTCAGCATGACGAGTAACTGGCGCGCAGGCGGTTAGCCTACCACCACCCCGCCGCGTGGCTCGCCACCGCGAGCGCGCCGCCGAGTGCCAGGGTCAGCGCATGGCCCCACCAGGGCGCGCCTTTGCGCTCCTTGCGCTCCCACACCAGCCGCACGTCCTCGAGCGGCGGCGGTTCGGGGGCGCCGCCCTTGGGGGGGAAGCGGTCCTCGATCCGGCGGATGAGTTCGGGCAGGCGCAGCAGCGTGTCGGTGTCGCGCTTGATCCGGTCGGCGATCGCCGCCTCCGGCCCCAGCTCGTCGCGGATCCACCCGCGCACGAACGGCGCGGCGGTGTCCCACATGTTGATCTCGGGATCGAGCGCCTGGGCGATGCCCTCGACCATCACCATGGTCTTCTGCAGCAGCAGCAGGTGCGGCTGGGTCTGCATGTCGAAATCGCGGGTGATCGCGAACAGCCCATCGAGCATCTGCCCAACGGACAGCTCGCTCACCGGCTTGCCGCGCATCGGCTCGCCCACCGCGCGCAGTGCCGTCGCGAATTCATCGACCGAGTGGTAGCTGGGCACGTACTGCGCCTCGAAATGGATCTCGGCGACGCGGCGGTAATTGCCGGTGGTCAGGCCATAGAGGATCTCGGCCAGCCACAGCCGCGCCCGCCGGTCGATCCGCCCCATGATTCCGAAGTCGATTGCTGCAATCGTCCCGTCCGCTTCCACGAACAGGTTGCCCTGATGCATGTCGGCGTGGAAGTACCCGTGGCTGATCGCCTGGGTGAGGAAGGCGATGACAAGCCGCTCGGCCAGCTTCTTGCGGTCGTGCCCGGCCGCCTCAAGCGCGGCGGTGTCGCTGATCTTGACGCCGTCGATCCAGTCGAGCGTCATCACCTTGCCGTTGGTGCGGTCCCAGTCGATCCCGGGCACGCGGTACCCGGCAAACGCATGCATCGCCTCGGACAGCTCGCTGGCAGAGGCCGCCTCGCGCCGTAGGTCGAGCTCGCGCGCGGTCCAGCGCTTGAAGTTGGCGATGATCAGGCGCGGCCGCAGCCGCGCCGCCTCCCCGCCCATCGCCTCGACGTGGGCGGCGGCCCATTCGTAGGTCTCGATGTCGCGGGCGAACTTCTCGCGCACCCCGGGGCGCAGCACCTTGACCGCGACCTTGCGGCCCTCGGCTGTCACCGCACGGTGGACCTGCGCGATCGAGGCGGCGCCGACCGGCTCTTCCTCGAACGAGGCGTAGAGCGCGGAGAGCGGGCGTTCGAAGGTTGACTCGATCTGCTCGCGAATCGCGGCGAAAGGAACGGGGGGCAGACTGTCCTGCAGGGTCAGCAGGTTGTTCGCCGCCTCCGGCCCGACGAGGTCGGGCCGCGTCGCCAGCGTCTGGCCGAGCTTGATCGCCGCCGGGCCGATCGCGGTGAACGCGCCAGCATAGTCGGGAACGCGCGGCTGGCTTGTTCCGAACCGCGCGATCCGCACCAGCCGGCGCACCGGCGGCGGGGTGTTGAGATCGCGCTCGATCCCGCGGAGCGCGCCGTGCCGGGCGAGCGTGCGCCCCCAGCGCAGCAGGCGCAGGATGTGGGTGGCGTTGGTGGTCACCAGTTCCCCTCCTGCAGGCGGGAGGGGTTAGGGGTGGGCATGAATGCGGGAGCAGCCTTTGACATGACAGGCCCACCCCCGGCCCCTCCCGCATGCGGGAGGGGGGACGAAAGGGTTCTCACACCTTCCACCCCGAATGGATCGCGACCAGCCCGCCGAGGATCGGCTCGACCCGGGTGTTGGCGAAGCCGGCGTCGCGAATCATGCCCTCGAACTGCTTCATGGGCGGGAAGCGGCGGATCGATTCGATCAGGTAGCGGTACGATTCCGCGTCCCCGGCAATCGCCTGGCCAATTCGCGGGACCAGCTTGTGCGAATAGAAGTCATAGGCCTGGCTGAACCCCGGCCACTCGGTGGTCGAGAATTCGAGGCAGAAGAACCGCCCGCCGAACTTGAGCACCCGGTGCGCCTCGCGCAGCGCCCTGGGGATGTCGGTCACGTTGCGGATGCCGAAGGCGATTGTATAGGCGTCGAAGGTGCGGTCGGGGAACGCCAGTTCCTCGGCGTTCTGGCGCGACCAGACGAGGCCGTCGATCCCGCGCTCCATCGCCCGCTCGACGCCGACGTCGAGCATGTCCTGGTTGATGTCGGACACCGTGATCTCTGCGCCCGACGGGGCCATGCGGAAGGCGATGTCGCCGGTCCCGCCGGCCATGTCGAGGATCGCCTCGCCGGGCTGGGGGCGGACCTTGCGGACGAAGTGATCCTTCCACACCCGGTGCAGCCCGCCGCTCATCGCGTCGTTCATCACGTCGTACTTTTTCGCGACGCTGGAGAACACCGCGCCGACGCGCGCGGTCTTTTCCTCGGCCGGAATGTCCTCGTACCCGAAGGAGACGGTTTCTTGGCTCATGGCCGCGGCTTTAGTGGGGAATTGCGGGCGGCGCAAAGGCTGATAGGGGTGGCGGGCCATGCCCGAGCTTCCCGAAGTCGAAACCACCGTCCGCGGCCTCGCCACCGTCCTCGACGGAGAGCGGATCGAGCGCGTGAAGATCAACCGCGCCGACCTGCGCCGGCCCTTTCCCGAGGGGCTCGGCCAGGCGCTCACCGGGGCGCAGGTGACGGGACTCGGGCGGCGGGCCAAGTACGGCCTCGTCCATACGGACCGCGGGCAGACGATGGTGTTTCACCTCGGCATGTCGGGGCGCTGGCGGATCGATCCCGGGCAAATCGAAAAGCACGACCACCTGGTGCTGGAGACGGCCGGCCACGTCCTCGCGCTCAACGACGCGCGGCGGTTCGGCTCGGTCGACCTCGTCGAGACGGACAAGCTGGAAGCGTGGCCCGCCTTCGCCGCGCTCGGGCCGGAACCGCTCGGCGACGCGCTCACCCCCGCCCACCTTGCCGCCGCGTTCAGGGACCGCATCGCCGCGGTCAAGCTGCTGCTGCTCGACCAGCGGATCGTCGCGGGCCTCGGCAATATCTACGTCTGCGAGGCGCTCTTCCGCGCCCGGATCGATCCGCGCAAGGACGGCGGCAAGGTTTCCCAGGCGGCAATCAGGCGTCTGGTTCCGGCAATCCGCGATGTCCTGTGCGAATCGATCCTGGCGGGCGGTTCGACCTTGCGCGACTACGCCCGGCCCGATGGCGAACTCGGCTATTTCGCCAAGGACTTCGACGTCTACGGCCGCGAGGGCGAGCCCTGCAAATGCGGCGGCACCGTGCAGCGCATCGTCCAGGGCGGCCGCTCGACGTGGTTCTGCCCGAAGTGCCAGAAGTAAGCACAACACCCCACCGATCGTCATTGCGAGGCCGAAGGCCGCGGCAATCCGGGGCAACCGCGCGCTGCTGGATTGCTTCGTCGCTGCGCTCCTCGCAACGACGAGGGCTTGGGAAGGTTGGGGATTGGAGCGGGTAAGGGGAATCGAACCCCTCTAGCTAGCTTGGAAGGCTAGAGCATTACCACTATGCTATACCCGCCCAAGCGTGCCTGAGCGCGGAGCGGCGCTTGCCACGGACGGGGCGCTGCCGTCAACCGGGGATCATCTCCATCAGCTTCTGGCGAACCAGCGGAAGCTGGTCGTTGCCGAAGTACATCCGGTCGCCCACGAACAGCGTGGGCGAGCCGAACGCGCCCCGCGCGATCGCCTCGTCGGTGTTGGTGCGCAGCCGGTCCTTGACCTCCGGCGTCATCGAGCGGGCAACGAGGGCCGCCCCGTCCATGCCGATCTCGTCCGCGATGGCGGCGAGCACCGCCGGATCGTCGATGTTGCGCGCCGCGCCGAAATAGGCTTCGAACGCCGCCTCGGCGAAGCGGAACAGTGCGCCCTGGTCGTCCTCGAGGGCGCAGCAGCAGCGCATCGCCGCCACCGACTTCACCGGGTGGAATTCGCTGGGAAAGTTCATCGCCACCCCGGCGAGCCGCGCCCATTCCTTCAGCCATTCAAAGCTGCGCTTCATCGCCCTCTGCTCCGGGTCCGCACGCAATTCGTAGACCCGCGGGTTGACTGCGTTGAAAACCCCGCCGACGAGGAACGGCCGCCACCGCACCCCGGCCCCCGTCTCTGCCAGGATTGGCTGGACATTGTGGAACGCGAGCCGTGTCCAAGGCGAGGACAGGTCGAAAAAGAAGTCGACGGTCACGCTCATGCGAGGCCCTTTCCCGAGATGCCGAACAGGGTCCTCGCCGTGTCCGCATCGTCCTGCGGGCGGCGGTTGACGCGCTCCGCGCCGAGTGACACCCCGCGCCGCAGCCCGTCGCGCGCCTTCAGCGCGTCGTACCAGCGGCGGACATTCGGAAAGTCTTCGAGCGGGATTCCTTGCGCCTTCCACGTGCGGATCCACGGCCAGCAGGCCATGTCGGCGATGGTGTATTCGCCCGCCGCGATGAACTCCCGCCCCTCCAGCCGGCGGTCGAGCACGCCGTAGAGCCGCAGCGTCTCGCGCCGGTAGCGCTCCGTGGGGTACTCGAGCCGCTCGGGCGCATAGAGCGCGAAGTGCCCGTGCTGGCCGAGCATCGGCCCGAGCCCGGCGACCTGCCAGGCGAGCCACTCGTTCACCTCGGTCCGCCCGCGCAGGTCGGCGGGGTAGAACCGCCCGGCCTTGTCGCCGAGGTACATCAGGATCGCGGCGGTCTCGAACACCGAGACCGGCGCGCCGCCGCCTGCGGGTTGGGTGTCGACGATCGCCGGGATGCGGTTGTTGGGACTGATCGCGAGGAAATGGTCCGCGAACTGCTCGCCCGCGCCGATGTTTACCCAGCGCACCTCGTACGGCAGGCCGCACTCCTCGAGCATGATCGAGACCTTCCAGCCGTTCGGCGTGGGCGCGGTATGCAGTTCGATCATCGTGCGGCTCTCCCGGTCCCCATGTCAGCATGGAGCGTGGCCGAGGGCAAGGCGGTGGCGCGGACCGTCAGTGCCCCGGAAAGTCCATCAGCGCTTCCACGGTCAGCCCCGCCCCGCGCAGCCGTTCGGCCCCGTGGAGGTCGGGCAGGTCGATGACGAACAGCGCATGCTCGACCCGGGCTCCGGCCTGGCGGAGCAGTTCCGCAGCGGCCAGCGCGGTGCCTCCGGTGGCGATGAGATCGTCGATGATCACCACGCGCTGGCCGGGGTGGACCGCTTGCGGATCGATCTCCAGCCGGTCGCGCCCGTATTCGAGCGCGTAGTCGATGCCGATGGTCGGCACCGGCAGCTTGCCGGGCTTGCGCACAGGGACGAAGCCGAGCTCCATCTGCGCCGCGACCGCCGCACCGAAGATGAACCCGCGCGCCTCCATTCCCGCGATCGCCTCTGCCCCGGCGGTGCGGGCGCGGTCGGCCAAGTGGCGGACGCTCGCGGCGAGGCCTTCGCCGTGGCTGATCAGCGTGGTGATGTCGCGGAACAGGATGCCGGGCGAGGGAAAGTCCGGCACGGTGCGGACGAGCGCCTTGAGGTCGTCGGGGGTCATGCCCTTGGTTGTGCCGTGACGCGGGGCGCGGGGGAAGCATTTTCAGGCCAAGAAGGAACAGCCCACCCCTGCCCCCTCCCGCTTGCGGGAGGGGAATGACAGTGCTGCGCCAGACTCCCCTCCCGCATGCGGGAGGGGTTGGGGGTGGGCCTGTTTCAAAAGCAAAAGAAAAAGGCCGCCGTCACCGGCGACCTTGATCTTGTCCGAGAGCGGAAGCCTTCGCCTTACAGCGCCGACTTTTCGCCCTTGTCCTTCTTGCCGGCCCAGACCGTCTGCTTCGCAAGGTACGCGAGTACCGTGGCGAAGAGCAGGAAGCCGAGCACCGGCCAGCCCGTCTGCTTGCGCTTCTCGAGCTTCGGCTCGGCGGTCCAGGTCAGGAACGCGGCGACGTCGGTGGCCATCTGGTCGACGGTCGCCTTGGTGCCGTCGCCATAGGTCACCTGGCCTTCGCTGGTCAGCGGCGGGGCCATCGCGAGGTTCAGGTTGGCGAAGTACGGGTTGTAGTGAAGGCCCTTCGGCGTCTTCGCATCCGGGAACTTCTGGACCAGCTCGGCCGGCTGGTCGCGGAAGCCGGTGAGCAGCGAGTACACGTACTCCGGCCCTTCGTGGCGCGCCTTGGTCATCAGCGACAGGTCCGGCGGGATCGCGTTGTTGTTCGCGGCGCGCGCGGCGATGTCGTTGGCGTAGGGCTTGGGGAAGTAGTCGGTCGGCAGACCCGGGCGGGTGTTCGACTCACCGGTGTTCGGATCGACGCCGGGGACCTGGAAGCCCTTGGCGATCGCCTTCACTTCGGCTTCCGAGTAGCCGAGCTGGGCAAGGTCGCGGAAGGCGACGAGGCGCAGCGAGTGGCAGGCCGAGCAGACTTCCTTGTAGACCTGGAAGCCGCGCTGCAGCTGCTGCTTGTCGAACTTCCCGAACGGACCCTGGAAGCTGAATTCGTGCGCCGGCTCCTTGGGCAGCAGGTGGAACTCGTGCTCGGCGGTGACCGGCGCGGGTTCGGTGATCTGCTGGTAGGCGCCGTTGGCGAACGACCACAGCAGCGCGACCGCGAAGAAGAGGCCGACTAGGGGACCAAAAAGACGGACCATGGGTTCTCTCGTTCTATCCGGTTGCGCTTAGTTGGCCGGAGCCGCGGCCTTGTCGTCCGCGCCCAGCACGGCTTCGGTGATCGAGAACGGAAGCGGTTCCGGCTTCTCGATCGACGAGACGATCGGGAGAATGACAAGGAAGTGGAGGAAGTAGTAGGCCGAAGCCAGCTGGCTGATCATCACGAACGGCTCCGCCGCCGGCGCCCCGCCGCAGTACCCGAGGATCAGGGTGCAGGGGATCAGGCCGAACCAGAAGAACTTCCGGAACAGCGGACGGTAGTGGCCCGAACGGACCGGCGAGGTGTCGAGCCAGGGCAGGAAGAACCAGCACAGGATCGCGCTGAACATCGCGAGGACGCCCATCAGCTTCGCCGGAATGAACAGGAAGTCGAAGGTGAAGGCGCGCAGGATCGCGTAGAACGGCCAGAAGTACCATTCGGGGACGATGTGCGCCGGGGTCGAAAGCGGGTTCGCCGGGATGTAGTTGTCCGGGTGACCGAGGCTGTTCGGGAAGAAGAACAGCACCGCGCAGTAGAGGAACAGGAACACGCCCAGCCCGAAGCCGTCCTTCGCCGTGTAGTACGGGTGGAACGGCACGGTGTCGCTCTCAGCCTTGACCTCGACGCCGGTCGGGTTCGAGGAGCCCGGGATGTGCAGCGCCCAGATGTGCAGGATCACGACCGCCGCGATCACGAACGGCAGCAGGAAGTGCAGGCTGAAGAAGCGGTTGAGCGCGGCATTGTCGGGCGAGAAGCCGCCGAGCAGCCACTGCTGGATCGGCTCGCCGACCAGCGGGATCGCGCCGAACAGGCCGGTGATGACCTTGGCGCCCCAGAAGCTCATCTGCCCCCAGGGGAGCACGTAGCCCATGAACGCGGTCGCCATCATCAGCAGGAAGATGACCACGCCGAGCAGCCAGATCATCTCGCGCGGGGCCTTGTACGAACCGTAGAAGAAGCCGCGGAAGATGTGGGTGTAGACCACCACGAAGAACGCGCTGGCGCCGTTGGCGTGCGCATAGCGCAACAGCCAGCCCCAGTTGACGTCGCGCATGATGTGCTCGGTCGAATCGAAGGCGACCTGCGCGTTGGCGGCATAATGCATCGCCAGGACCACGCCGGTAACGATCTGCAGCACGAGGCAGAAGCCGGCGAGGACGCCGAAGTTCCACATGTAGCTGAGGTTGCGCGGCACCGGATAGCCGGCACCGACCGCGTTGTAGACGAAGCGCGGCAGAGGCAGCTTCTCGTCGACCCACTGCATCAGCGGGTGGGTCGGCTTGTATTCATTCGCCCAGGGGAAGCTCATCGGTTTTGCCCTCAGCCGATCTTGACGACAGTGTCGGAAGTGAACGCGTATTCCGGCACTTCCAGGTTCTTGGGCGCCGGGCCTTTGCGGATGCGCGCGGCGGTATCATAGGAAGAGCCGTGGCACGGGCAGAAATAGCCGCCGAACTCGCCCTTCACCTCGCCCTCGCCCGCGCCCAGCGGCACGCAGCCGAGGTGGGTGCAGACGCCCATGGTGATGAGCCAGTTCTTCTTGCCTTCCTTGGTCCGTTCCGCGAGCGTCTGCGGATCGCGCAGCGAGTTCACGTCGACCTTGTCCGCCGCGGCGATTTCCGCCGGGGTCAGGTTGCGGATGAACAGCGGCTGCTTGCGGAACACCGCCTTGATCGCCTGGCCCGGCTGGATCGCGCTGACATCGACCTCGGTCGAGCTTTCGGCGAGAACGTCGGCCGACGCGCTCATCTGCGAGATCAGCGGGTACAGCGTGGCGAGGCCGCCGATGCCGGCAAAGCTTACCGCCGCGATGTTGATAAAGTCACGCCGCCGCACGCCCTCCCCGGATTCGTCCGTCGGAGTGTCGATGCTCGGTTCGTCAGCCATGTGAAGTCCCTGCTTGCTGCCGCAGGAGGCCGGGAAAACCGCGCCCCCATGGAAATTTAGACCTGCCCCGCCCATGTCGGGACCGCTTGCTCGAGAAGCGCCCCCGCACGGCCCCTGTAACCGGGGAGCGGCGCGCGCCGAAACGCATGGTGCCGGACCCCACTTGGCGCGCCTGATAGACGCAAACCCGCCGCTTTGCCAACAGGCAATTTGGCGGCAATTTTTCGCCGGAATTGCGGGGCTTTCGGCGGGGAATCGGGGGAGCGGCGCGCCGCTTTCAGAATCCTGCGCCGTCGGGCCACGACGGTCCGGCGAGTCCCATCACCTTGAACAGCGCGCCCATCTGCCCCTCGCCGATCAGGCGGTCCTTCGCGGCGTGGATCGCCTCGGCATGGGCGGGTGAATAGGCGGAAAGCGCCTCGGCCCGTGCCTCGATCCCCAGCGCGCGCAGCCAGCGACCCTGCTCGGTGATCCCCAACACCCTCGCCTCGCGCGAGCGGGCGATCTGGGCGAGCGCAGCAAAATCGACGTGGGCGGTGAGGTCGGCCTCGCCCGGCATCGCGAAAGGATCGACCTTGCGGTGGCCGCGCACCGCCTGGAGCGTGCTGCCGAGCCGCGGCTCGGCGTGGCCGTAATCGAAGAACAGCGCCGCCCCGCCCTGCGCGGCGAGCCGCCCGGCGACCTCGAACAGCACCGCCGCCTGCGCCGGGCTGGTCTCGACGATCGCGCCTTCGGGTGCGGCGGCGAAGCCGGCCGGGACCGCCGCGTCCATCGGGTGCGATCCGGCGACCGGGGCGAGCCGGCCCTCCACCAGCCCCACCATCCGTTCGCGCCAGCCTGCCGCGGTGCGCACCAGCTGGCGCACCGGCAGCGCATCGAGAAATTCGTTGGCGACGATCAGCAGCGCCCCGTCCTGCGGCAGCGTCGACAGGTCGGCGTGCCACATCGCGGTGGGGTGACGGTCGAGCTGGACCGCCTTCAGCGCCGTACTGGTCTCGACGAAGTGCGGGCGCAGGTCGAGGCCATAGCGCCGCGCCGCGGTGAGCGCGTCGTGCGCGAGCGTCCCCCGCCCGGGCCCCAGTTCGACATAGTGGACCCGGTCGCTGCGCCCGGCGCGGATCCACATGTCGGTCAGCCACAGCCCGATCAGCTCGCCGAACATCTGGCTGATCTCGGGCGCGGTGACGAAGTCCCCGTCCGTGCCCAGCGGATCGCGGCTGTCGTAATAACGCGCGTTCGATTCGGCGAAATAATGGGCGAGGCTGATCGGCCCGGTGTTGCGGATCAGCCGTTCGAAGACTTTGTAATGCGCCGAGAAGGCCCCGTCCGCGTTCGCCTCTTCGCTCATGCCGGAGCGGGGCGACCCGCGAACAGGCCGGGGCGCATCAGCGCACGCAGGAAGAAGAACAGGCCGATCGCGATCAGCGGCATCGTCAGCCACTGGCCCATCGAGAACCCGGTCGCCGCGGCGAACTCCTTGAGCTGTTCGTCGGGCTCGCGGAAATACTCGACGGTGAAGCGCGACAGGCCATAGCCGAGCGTGAACAGCCCGACGAGCAGGCCCGGCCGCCAGCGCGCCTTCGTCTTCCAGAAGGTCACCAGCAGCACGATCAGCAGCACCAGCCCTTCGAGCAGCGCTTCATAGAGCTGGCTGGGGTGGCGCGGCGCGGGTCCGCCGCCCGGGAAAACCATGGCCCACGGCACGTTGCCTTCCGCCACGCGGCCCCACAGCTCGCCGTTCACGAAGTTGGCGAGGCGGCCGAACAGCAGCCCGAAGGGCACGCAAACCGCGATGTAGTCGCAGGTCCTGAGGAACGAGACCTGCCCGCGCCAAGCCACCCAGGCGATGGCGAGCACGGTGCCGATGAGCCCGCCATGGAAGCTCATGCCCCCTTCCCACAGCTTGAAGATCTCGAGCGGATGCGAGGCGAACTGCGCGGGATTGTAGAACAGGACGTAGCCGATCCGCCCGCCGAGGATGATTCCCAGCGTCGCATAGAAGAACAGGTCGTCGGCATGGCGCTGGGCGAGCGGGCTGCCGGGCGCCTTGATCATCCGGCTCAGGTGCCAGTAGCCGAGCAGGATCCCGGCGAGGTAGGCCAGCGAATACCACTTGAGCGTGAAGAACCCGAGATCGAGCGCGATCGGCGAGAGGCCGAGGTCCGTAAAGTAGAGCGGCCGCGAAACGTCTGCAGCGGCAGCGGCAAGGACATCGGGCAATAGTGACAGCAACGCGCTTACTCCCTAGTATCCGTCGAAACGGACGGTGCGGGTTCTGCTTGTCCCCTGCGCGGCGGCTTTTGGCATAGCCCGCCGCGCAAGCAAACCCGAAATGCCCCGGCGGCGTCCGTACCCTATCGAGCCCGGCAAACCGGGCCGCGCCAAGACCCTTTCGGGAGAGACGAAAGACATGCTGACCCAGCTCGACCGCGACATGAAACGGATCATGGATGCCCTCACCTCGCCCGGCGGGATGATGGAAACCGTGCCCGTCCGCGTCGACCGCTTCGGCCGCGACCTGCCGATGATCAAGGCCGCGCCGACCAACCTTGCCGACTACTTCGCCGCATTCTGCGCGCAGCAGGGCGACGCGACTTTCATCGTCGACGGCGACCAGCGCCTGTCGTTCAAGGACATCTACGCTGCCGCCCGAGTCGTCGCCGGCGGGCTGGTCGAAGGACACGGCGTGCAGAAGGGCGACCGCGTCGGCATCGCCGCGCGCAATTCGGCGAGCTGGGTCGTCGCCTACATGGCGGTGCTGATGGCCGGCGGCTGCGCCACGCTCATCAACGGCTGGTGGCAGGGCGAGGAGATGGCCGAGGGGATCTGCCTCGTCGGCTGCAAGCTGGTCATTGCCGACGCCGCCCGCGCCGCGCGGCTCGAAGGCCACGAGCAGTGTGCCGAGATCCTGCCGATGCTGCACGACTGCCCGCCGCTGCAAGGGCTGGCTGCGCTGACCGCGAAGGGCGGCGGCGCGGACACGCCGCTGCCGCAGCTCGCCGGCGAGGATCTTGCGACGATCCTCTACACCTCGGGCTCTACGGGCCGCTCAAAGGGCGCCTATTCGGACCACCGCGGGGTCGTCCAGGGCACCTTCAACTACCTCGCGCAGAGCCTGATGGCGCTGGGCCTTGCCACCGAGAAGGGCGAGCTGACCGGGATGCAGCCGACGACCATCGTCAACGTGCCGCTGTTCCACGTGACCGGCGAGGTCCCGGTGCTGCTCCAGAGCTTTGCGCTGGGGCGCAAGCTGGTGCTGATGCCCAAGTGGGACGCGGAAGAGGCGATGCGCCTGATCGAGCGCGAGAAGGTCACGTATTTCGTCGGCGTGCCGCTGATGAGCTTCGAGATCGCCACGCACCCGAACCGTGACAAATACGACCTGTCGAGCTGCGTGACGTTTGCGGCCGGCGGCGCGCCCCGCCCGGTCGAGCATGTCGACCGCATCCACGAGGCGCTGCCCCAAGGCTTTCCGATCATCGGCTATGGCCTGACCGAAACCAACGGCGTCGGCTGCGGCAACTTCAACGAAAACTACATCGCCAAGCCGAACAGCACCGGACCCGGCAGCCGCCCCCTGGTCGACCTCGCGATCCTCGACGACGACGGCAAGCCGCTCCCCGCAAATACTGTCGGCGAGGTCTCGATCCGCTCGATCGCCAACTTCCTCGGCTACTGGGACAATGACAAGGCGACCCGCGAGGCGATCATGCCCGACGGGTACTTCCGCAGCGGCGACCTCGGCTACCTCGACGACGAGGGCTACCTGTTCATCGTCGACCGCAAGAAGGACATCATCATCCGCGGCGGCGAGAACATCAGCTGCATCGAGGTCGAGGGCGCGATCTACGCCAACCCCAAGATCGCCGAAGCGAGCGTGTTCGGCCTGCCAGACGAAAAGTTCGGCGAAGTCCCGGCAGCGGTGTTCCTGGTGAATGAGGGCGAAACCCTGTCGCCGGCCGAGCTGCGCGCCTTCCTGTCGGAGCACCTCGCCCCGTTCAAGATTCCCGTCGCCTATTTCGAGGTTCACGAAGCGCTGCCCAGGCTCGGCACCGAGAAGGTCGACAAGCGATCGCTGCGCGAGAAATATACGAAGGAATGGGCCGCGACGGCGTAACCCTTTTCGGTTAAGGGCCGGGCGATGACGATCAACCGGATCACCAACCAGCGCGCCATCATCGACCGCCGCGCGCTCGCCGACGCCGTTGCCGCCGCCGTTGCCGACAAGGGCGCGGCGGCCGCGCGCCCGGTCGTGGTCGACCTGCTGCGCACCGCGCTCGCCGAAGGCCGCGCCGAGATCGCCCGCCGGCTCGAAGCCAGGCCCGCGGCAGGGCACGACTGCGCCGAGGCACAGGCCTTTCTTGTCGACCAGCTCGTCAGAGTGATCCACGACCATGTCGTCGGCGACGTCTATCGCTCGTCCAACCGCTCGACCGGCGAACGCCTCGCGGTCATGGCGGTCGGAGGCTACGGCCGAGGCGAGATGGCGCCGCATTCAGACGTCGATATCGCCTTCATCACCCCGATCAAGCAGACCCCGTGGTGCGAACAGGTCATTGAGGCGATGCTCTATTTCCTGTGGGACCTCAGCCTGAAGGTCGGGCAGTCGAGCCGTTCGCTCGACGAGGTCGTGCGCATGGCGAAGAGCGACCTGACGATCCGCACCGCGCTGCTCGAAGGGCGCTATGTATGGGGCGACCGCGATCTTTATGACGAGGCCAGCCGCCGTTTCTTCGCCGAAGTCGTCGCCGGGACCGAGCGCCAGTTCGTGGCCGAAAAGCTCGAGGAGCGCAACGAACGGCACAAGCGGCTGGGCGACAGCCGCTATGTCGTCGAGCCCAACGTCAAGGAGGGCAAGGGGGGCCTTCGCGACCTCCACACGCTCTACTGGATCGGCAAGTACATCCACAAGGTCCGCACCCCCGCCGAGCTGGTCGATGTCGGCCTGCTGACGCCGGTCGAGTACCGCGCCTTCCGCCGCGCCGAGAACTTCTTCTGGGCGGTGCGCTGCCACCTCCACACCATCACCCGGCGGGCGGAAGACCGCCTGACCTTCGACCTCCAGCGCGAGGTCGCGGCGCGGATGAACTTCTCCGACCGCCCCGGCCGCAGCGCGGTCGAGCGGTTCATGCAGTACTTCTTCCTCCAGGCGAAGCAGGTCGGCTCACTCACCGGCGTGTTCCTCGCCGGGCTCGACGAGCAGATGGCCAAGCAGAAGCGCGGCTTCCTCGCGACCTTCCGCAACCGCAAGCGCAAGGTGGGGGACTTCATCGTCGATTCGGGCAAGCTGACGGTCGCCGGCGACGATTTCTTCGCGAAGGACCCGGTGCGGCTGGTCGAGCTGTTCGCCGTTGCCGGGCGCGAAGGGCTGGAGATCCACCCCGAGGCGCTTCGCCTCGCCCGCCGCGACGCCGCCCTGATCGACGGCGCGGTGCGCAAGGACCCGCGCGCCAACGCACTGTTCCTCGAGGTGCTCACCGACAGGCGCGATCCCGAGCCGGTCCTGCGCTGGATGGGCGAGGCCGGCGTGTTCGGCCGCTTCGTACCCGACTTCGCCCGCGTCGTCGCGCAGATGCAGTTCGACATGTACCACCACTACACGGTCGACGAGCACACCATCCGCGCGATCGGCCTGCTCTCCCAGATCGACCGCGGCGAGAAGAAGGAGGATCACCCGCTCGCCAGCGAGGTCATGCCCAAGGTCGCCTCGCGCCGGGTGCTCTACGTCGCGACGATGCTCCACGACATCGCCAAGGGCCGCGGCGGAGACCATTCCGTGCTCGGCGCGGAAGTGGCGATCAAGCTGTGTCCGAGGCTGGGCCTGTCACCGGCGGAGACCGAGCTGGTCGCCTGGCTGGTCCGCTACCACCTGCTGATGAGCGCGACCGCGTTCAAGCGCGACCTCGCCGACTACAAGACCATCGCCGACTTCGCCGCGCAGGTGCAGTCGGTCGAGCGGCTGCGGCTGCTGCTGGTCCTGACCATCGTCGATATCCGCGCGGTCGGTCCGGGCGTGTGGAACTCGTGGAAGCGCCAGCTGCTGGGCGACCTGTTCATCGCCACCGAGGAAATGCTGCGGCTCGGCCACAAGGCGCGCGGCCGGCCCGAACGCATTGCCGCCAAGAAGAAGGCGGTCGCGGAGATCCTGCAGGAACGCGACGTCCTGATCGGCACGGTCGGCCGCCAGCTTGGCGACGCCTACTGGATCGCCGAGCCCGAGGACATCATCGCGCTGAACCTCCAGCAGATGGACCGGGCGCTGGGCGAGCCGCTGACCGTGGACGCGCAATGGTACCCGGCGCGCGGGGCGACGCTGGTGACGGTGCTCGCCGCCGACCATCCGGGGCTGTTCTACCGCATCGCCGGGGGCATTCACCTGGCCGGCGGCAACATCATCGATGCCCGCATCCACACCGCGCGCAACGGCATGGCGGTCGACAACTTCCTGGTGCAGGACCCCTTGGGCCGCCCCCTCAACGAAGCGAGCCAGATCGCACGGCTCAAGGCCGCGATCGGCGACGCGCTGGCCAACCGGGTCAAACTGGTGCCCCAGCTCGCCGCCCGCCCGCTCGCTCGCCCGCGCGCCGACGCGTTCGACGTGCGCCCGATCGTGATCTTCGACAACAAGGCCTCGAACCGCTTCACCGTGATCGAGGTCGGCGCGCGCGACCGCCCGGCGCTGCTCAACCGGCTCGCGCGAGCGCTGTTCGAGGCCCAGCTGATCGTCCATTCCGCTCACATCGCCACGTATGGCGAGCGCGCGGTCGACACGTTCTATGTCACCGACGTGCTGGGCGAGAAGATCCAGACCGAAAGCCGGATGCGCGCGATCGAGAAGCGCCTGCTTGACGCGGCAGAGGATCGCGGGACGAAGAAGGCCGCGGCGTAAGAGCGCGTCGAGCGGATTGCGCAGAGCGCCCCAGCCCCTATCTCTGAGGCGATGACCGACGCCCAGTACCTGTCCGGCCGCCTGCTGCTCGCCATGCCGGGCATGGGCGATCCCCGCTTCGATCACGCGACCATCGCGATGTGCGTGCATGACGAGAACGGCGCGCTCGGCATCGGGATCGGGCACTTGCGCGATGGCATCACGCTCCACCCGATGCTGGAGGAACTGGGGATCGACCCGGGCCAGGCGCCCGACTGCCCGATCCACAACGGCGGTCCGGTCGAACCGTCGCGCGGGTTCGTGCTTCACTCCAATGACTGGGGCGGCACCGGGACCATTGCGGTCGAACCGCTCGGCGCGCTGTCGGCCTCGCTCGACATTCTCAAAGCCATTGCCGACGGCCGAGGGCCGAGCCGCTTCCTGATCGCGCTCGGCTATGCCGGATGGGGCCCCGGCCAGCTCGACGGCGAGATGCGCCACCACGGCTGGTTTGCCGCAACCGGCCGTTCGTCGATCCTCTTCGACATCCCCGCCGAAAAGCGCTGGACTGCGGCGTGGCAGGCGGAAGGGATCGACCCCGCCCAGCTCGTCGGCCAGACCGGGCGGGCGTGATGAACGGACGAACGTAACGAGCGCTCCGGATTACCGCGCGACTTTCGTCGGTCGCAATGACGAAGCAAATGTGGAGCTTACCACCACCCCAAATCTCGTCATTGCGAGCGAAGCGAAGCAATCCAGTCTTGCACGCGGGCACAGGGATTGCTTCGCTACGCTCGCAATGACGTTGAATTCTTGAAAGGAGCCTGATTCCGATGCCCAGCCCATGGAGCCACCAGCGCAGCAGCGGCCTTGCCGACGACATCGACTTCGATATCAAGGGCCAGGAACTCCAGTTCCTCGAAATCGAGCTCGACCCCGGCGAGAGCGCCGTTGCCGAAGCCGGCGCGATGGTGTGGAAGGATGCAGCGGTCGGCATGACCACCGTGTTCGGCGACGGCAGCGGCGATTCCGGCGGCGGGTTCATGGGCAAGCTGCTCGGCGCAGGCAAGCGGCTGGTCACCGGCGAGAGCCTGTTCACCACCGTGTTCACCCACAACGGCCAGGGCAAGGCCCGCGTAGCCTTCTCCGCCCCCGTCCCCGGCGCGATCCTGCCGATCAAGCTCGACAGCGTCGGCGGCACGCTGATCTGCCAGAAGGACAGCTTCCTCGCCGCGGCCAAGGGCGTGGCGATCGGCATCGCCTTCCAGCGGCGGGTGATGACCGGGCTGTTCGGCGGCGAGGGCTTCATCATGCAGAAGCTCGACGGCGACGGCTGGGTCTTCGTCCAGATGGGCGGCACCATCGTCGAGAAGGATCTGCGCCCCGGCGAAGAGCTTCACGTCGATACGGGCTGCCTTGCCGCATACACCCCCTCGGTCGATTTCGATCTCGTCACCGCTGGCGGGGTGAAATCGATGCTGTTCGGCGGCGAGGGCGTGTTCTTCGCCCGGCTGCGCGGGCCCGGCAAGGTGTGGATCCAGTCGCTGCCGTTCGCCCGCCTCGCCGGCCGGGTGGTGGCCACCGCGGGCAGCGTCGGCGGCCAGAACCGCGGCGAGGGCTCGCTCCTCGGCGGGCTCGGCAACCTCCTCGACGGAGACTGAGGCTCAGGGCGCGCCGGGCGGCACGATCTCGAGAATGATGTCGCCCGGCTGCACTCGCTCGTCCTGCCCGTCGCCATGGAGGACGGGGGCGCCTGCGCGGAGCAGGCGCACCGCGTTGCCGCTGGCGATCCTGCCGAGCGGCTGGCCTATGTCCTCCGCCCGCGCCTCCCGCTGGCGCAGCAGCACGTCACCCCCGGCGGAGCTCAGGTCGGCGATGTATTCCACCGCGTAGTGCTGCTGCCCGGCGCGCGCCAGCAGGTGCCCGCCGATCCGCACGGGATTGAGCACGAAGCTGGCCCCCGCCTGGGTCAGCAGGTCCTCGTTCTCCTGCGCCCGCGCCGTCACGCTGATCGGGACCGCATGGTTGAGCTGGCGCGCCGAGAGTACGACCAGCGCCGCGGTATCGTCGCGGTTCGTCGAAATCAGCACCGCCCCGGCCGTTTCGATTCGCGCCGCCTTGAGCACCTCGTTCTGGGTCGCGTCTCCCGCGATCCCGAGCATTCCCGATGCCACCGCGCAATCGATCCGCGCCTGGTCGGGGTCGATCACGACGATCGATCCGGGGCTCGCGCCGCCGTCGACCAGTTCGCGCGCGGCAAATTCGCCCTTGGCCCCATAGCCGCAGATGACGGTGTGGCCAGACAGTCTGTTTCCGATCATGGCGGTGCGGATCCGTTGGAAGGTTCGCTTGAGAAGGAAGTCATAGGCGGTGCCAAGGAACAGCAGCCAGACAAAGATGCGGATGGGAGTAACAACGAACGTATCGAACATTCGCGCATGGTCGGACACCGGAATGATATCGCCATAGCCGACGGTGGTGACCGTGATCGCGGTAAAATAGACGACATCGCTGAACGAGATCGCGCCGTCGACGTTGTCGCGCAGGCCATCGCGGTCGAGCCAGTGCCCCGCCAGCGCCACACCGACCAGTGCCGCCACCAGCCCCGCGCGCAGCAGCAGCGATTGCCACACCGAGAGCGCCGAACGCCGCTGGAGCGGATGGAAACTGTCCGCCGGCGAGCGGTTCGGCGTTGCGGGGCGGATCATCGCGAGGAGCCTACAGGGCATCGACCGGGCGAGGCAATGCCAGGCCAGGGGAAATCCCCTTTCCCTCGTCCGCGCTTGCTGCTTCTATGCGGCAAAACAGGGGAGAGATGGATGGCGGAAGATCAGCAGTTCCTGTCGTGGCAAGTCGGTGCGGTCAAAGTAACCCGCATCGTCGAGATGGCGCTGCCGCTGAAGCTCGACGCGGAGAGGGGCTTCCTGCCCCAGGCGACGGCCGAGGAATTGCGCCGCCACCCGTGGCTCTACCCGCACTTCGTCACCGAGGCGGACGAGCTGGTCCTGTCGATCCACGCGCTGCTGGTGGAAACGCCGAGTTGCCGGCTTGTCGTCGACACCTGCGTCGGCAACGACAAGCCGCGCGCATTCACCCGCGGCGTGGCGCTCGCCACCCCGTTCCTCGCGCACATGGCGCAGGCGGGCTGGAGCCGCGAGAGCGTTGATGCCGTAGTCTGCACCCACCTCCACGTCGACCACGTCGGCTGGAACACGATGAAGGACGGCGACCGCTGGGTCCCGACCTTCCCCAATGCCCGCTACCTGATCGGACGGATCGAGCACGCCCATTGGTCGGCCGAGGAGGACGAGGGCCAGCAGCAGATCCTCGCCGATTCGGTCCAGCCGGTGTTCGATGCCGGCCTCGCCGAGCTGGTCGAGCTCGACCACGTGATTTGCCCCGAGGTGCGACTGGTGCCGACTACCGGCCACACTCCGGGCCACGTCAGCGTCGCGATCGAATCGGAAGGCCAGCGCGCGGTGATCACCGGCGACATGAGCCACCACCCCTGCCAGATGGCGCACCCCGAATGGTCGCCCAGCTTCGACAGCGACCCGGTCGCCGCCTCCGCCACCCGCGCCCGCATGTTCGGCGAATGGGCCGACGACGGACTGCTGGTGATCGGCACGCACTATGCCGGGCCGACGGCGGGGCGGATCAGGCGTGAGGGCGGAGCCTACCGGTTCGAGGTTTGAGCGAGACCGGACTCTTCGGGGGTCGTCATTGCGAGCGACGAAGTCGCGCGGCAATCCAGTGCACGGCGCGCCACCCTGGATTGCTTCGCTACGCTCGCAATTATGAGTTAAATTCTTAGTGGGAGCCGGCCGCCGCCTCTAGCCGCCGCAGCGCCTCGTCCCGCCCGATCAGCGGCAAGAGCGCGGCCATGTCGGGCCCGTGGTCCTTGCCGGTCAGCGCCTGCCGCAGCGGCAGGAACAGAGCCTTGCCCTTGCGCCCGGTCCGCTCCTTGAGCGCGCCGGTCAGCGCCCGCCACGGTTCCTCCGCCCAGTCGATCGCCGCGGCGGCCGTAACCGCTTCGGCGAGGTAAGGGGTCGTTTCGGCATCGAACGCCGGCGCCTCGACAGGGCCGGTGACCACCCGCCACCACGCCTGCACTTCGTCGATATGAGCGAGGTTCGGGCGGATCGCTTCCCACGCGGCCTCGCCCATGCCTTCCGGCAGGAGGTGCGAAACCCGCGCGAACGGCAGGCGGTGGACAATGGCGGCGTTAACCCGGTGCAGCTCCGCCTCGTCGAAGCGGGCCGGCGCGCGGCCGAAGTGGGACAGGTCGAAGGCCGCCGCCAGCGCTTTGGCATCCAGCGCCGGGTCGACCGGCTGCGACGTGCCCAGCCGCGCCAGCAGCGCGACCACCGCCTCGGGCTCGATCCCTGCCTCGCGCAGCTCCGCCATGCCGAGCGAGCCGAGCCGCTTCGACAGCTTGCCCTCGCTCCCCGTCAGCAGCGCCTCGTGCGCAAAGCGCGGCGGCTGGCTGCCGAGCGCGGTGAACATCTGCAGCTGCGATGCCGTGTTCGAGACATGGTCCTCGCCGCGCAGCACGTCGGTCACGCCCATCGCGATATCGTCGATCGCGCTCGGCAGCATGTAGAGCCACGAGCCGTCGGCGCGGCGGATGACGGGGTCGGAGAGCTGCGCCGGGTCGAAGTGCTGGCGGCCGCGGATGGCGTCTTGCCACTCGATCGCCTCGTCGCGGTCCAGCAGGAAGCGCCAGTGCGGCTTGTCCCCGGCCGCCGCGTTCGCGGCATGGTCGGCCTCGGTCAGCGAGACCGCGGCGCGGTCGTAGATCGGCGGCAAGCCGCGCCCGAGCAGGACCTTGCGCTTCAGCTCCAGTTCCTGCGGCGTTTCATAGCAGCGATAGACCCTGCCCGCCGCGACCAGCCGCTGGAACTCCCGCTCGTACAGATCGAAGCGCGCCGACTGCCGCTCCTCGCCGTCGGGATGCAAACCGAGCCAGGCAAGATCGGCGCGGATCGCGTCCACGTACTCCTCGCGGCTGCGCGCCGCATCGGTATCGTCGATCCGCAGCAGGAAGCGCCCGCCCTGCTGCTTCGCCAGCAACCAGTTATGCAGGGCGGTGCGGACGTTGCCGATATGGAGCCGCCCGGTGGGCGACGGGGCAAAGCGGGTCACGACGGTCATGCGCGCCCTATAGCGGCTGCGGCGCGGTGCGCTAGGCGTTCGCCGCCTCGAGCAAGGCCACGGCGCGAACGCTGGCGTCGTAGAGCCCTTCATGCCGCTCCGCGCGGACGAAGCCAGCGAGCGCCGAACCGAAGCCATCGCGGTCGCCCCGCCCTGCGGTGCGCAGCATCGCGGCCAGCGTCGCCTCGTCCGGGCTGAGCGCGAGGCAGCAGGGCCGGCTGGTGACGAACGGTTCTGGCCAGGCCCGGGTCACCGCGCGGACAAGGTCGAGCACCGCCTCCGCCGCCTCGAACGAGCGGAACCGCTGGGCGAGTTCGGCCAGCGGCTCGCGCTGGGCATGGTCGAACAGCGCGCACAGCCGCACCGCCATGACCCCGTGCAATGTCGCCAGGTTGAGCGCGCGCAGGTCCGGCCGGCGGGCGAGACCGGCGATCGTCGCGGCAAAGACGGGATTGGCGATAGAGGACATGATCGCTCCTTGTTGCGAATTATTCGCAACAAGGAGTAGCGCGGCGGACAAAGGAGTCAATGCGAATGATTCGCAATAAGCCGTGATTTCACCCCGCCCGGGCGACAGGCCCGCTCGCGCTCACGCCGTGCGGAAGCCGTGGGTAATCGGATAACGCCGGTCTCGGCCGAAGTTGCGCATGCCGAGCTTGACCCCCGGCGGGGCCTGGCGGCGCTTGTACTCGGCAATGTGGAGCAGCCGTTCGATCCGCATCACCGTCTCCCGCTCGAACCCCTGCGCGACGATCTGGTCGACGCTCTGCTCGTGTTCGACCAGCCCCATCAGGATCGCATCGAGCACCTCGTAGGGCGGCAGCGAGTCCGAATCCTTCTGGTCCGGGCGCAGTTCGGCGCTGGGCGGCTTGGTGATGATCCGTTCGGGCATGACCGGCCCGTCCGGCCCCAGCCCGATCTTCGGGCGCTTGAGGTTGCGCCACTTCGATACCGCGAAGACAGTCGTCTTGTAGGCATCCTTGAGCGGGTTGTAGCCGCCGTTCATGTCGCCATAGATCGTCGCGTAGCCGACGCTCATCTCGCTCTTGTTGCCGGTGGTGACCAGCATCGGCCCGAACTTGTTCGACAGCGCCATCAGCGTGGTCCCGCGGATGCGCGACTGGAGGTTCTCCTCGGTGATGTCGACCTCGCGGTCGGCAAAGGTGCCCGAGAGCATCGCATCGAAGCCTTCGACCGCCGGATTGATAGGGATCGTATCGAGCCGAACCCCCAACATCCGCGCGCATTCGGCGGCGTCGTCGAGGCTTTCCTGGCTGGTGAAGCGGCTGGGCATCATCACGCACCACACCCGCTCCGGCCCCAGCGCATCGACCGCGATCGCCGCGCAGATCGCCGAGTCGATCCCGCCCGACAGGCCCAGCACCACGCCGGGGAAGCGGTTCTTGTTCACGTAATCGCGCAGCGCCATGACCATCGCGCAGTAGATGTCCTCGGGATGCTCGGCGAGGTCCGCCACATCGCCGGGATTGCAGCGCCACATCCCGTTGGCATGGGTCCACACGGTATCGATCACCGCCTCTTCCCAGTCGGGCAGCTGGACCCACAGCGCGCCCTCGCGGCCAACGACGAAGCTGGCTCCGTCGAACACGATCTCGTCCTGCCCGCCGACGCGGTTGAGGTAGGCGAGCGGGATCCCGGTATCGATCGCCCGGCGCTTGGCGACACCGTCGATGCGCAGCTGGTCCTTGTCGATCTCGTAGGGGCTGCCGTTCACGCAGATGAAGATTTCCGCGCCCATTTCGGCGAGGTGGCGGCAGACGTCGGGCTGCCAGATGTCCTCGCAGATCGGCAGGCCGATCATCGCGCCCTTGAACAGAACCGGTTCGGGCAGCGGGCCGGGGAGGAAATAGCGCTTCTCGTCGAAGGTGCCGTAGTTGGGCAGCTCGAACTTGAAGCGGGTCGCGGCGATCCGCCCGCCCTCGAGCAGCGCCACCCCGTTGTGCAGCGCGCCGTCGCGGACGAACACCGAGCCGACCAGCATCGCCGGACCGCCGTCCGCCGTTACCGCCGCCATCCGTTCCAGCTCGGCCTGCGCGCGCTCGACCAGCGCCGGCTTCTGGATCAGGTCTTCGGGCGGATAGCCGATCAGCTGCATTTCCGGAAAGACGATCAGATCCGCGTGCATCCGGGCAATGCGCACCGCCAGCATCGCTTCGGCATTGGCGGCGAGGTTGCCGACGTTCTGGTTGAGCTGGGCGAGGGTGATGATGAGTTTGTCGGCCATGGACCCGGTCTAGGCTGGGGACGGACCGTGCCGCAAGCGTTGCAATCGCGGACAAGCGCACTAGAGGCGCAATTCGGAGCTTTCGAGGGAAGGGCGATTCCGATGAAGATCATGGCCGGCAACAGCAACCTGCCGCTTGCACGGGCGATCGCCGCCTATCTCGAACAGCCGCTGACTGACGCCAGCGTCCGCCGCTTCGCCGACGAGGAGGTCTTCGTCGAAATCCACGAGAACGTCCGCGGCGAGGACGTGTTCGTCATGCAGTCGACCGCCTTCCCGGCCAACGACAACCTGATGGAACTGCTGATCTGCATCGACGCGCTGCGCCGCGCCTCGGCCAAGCGGATCACCGCGGTGGTGCCCTACTTCGGCTACGCCCGACAAGACCGCAAGCCCGGGCCGCGCACCCCGATCTCGGCCAAGCTGGTCGCCAACCTGATCACCGAAGCCGGGGCCGACCGGGTGCTTTCGGTCGATCTCCACGCCGGGCAGATCCAGGGCTTCTTCGACATCCCGACCGACAACCTGTTTGCCGCGCCGGTTATGGCCGCGGACATCCAGACCCGGTACGGCACGCAGGAGCTGATGGTCGTGTCCCCCGACGTCGGCGGCGTGGTCCGCGCCCGCGCGCTCGCCAAGCGGCTTAACAACGCCCCGCTCGCCATCGTTGACAAGCGCCGCGACAAGCCGGGGCAGAGCGAGGTCATGAACATCATCGGCGACGTGAAGGGCCGGATGTGCATCCTGATCGACGACATCATCGATTCGGGCGGCACCTTGTGCAACGCCGCGCAGGCCCTGCTCGACGCCGGTGCGGCAGGGGTTTCCGCCTATATCACCCACGGCGTCCTCTCGGGCGGCGCGGTCGCCCGCGTGGCGAGCTCGGCGCTCAAGGAGCTGGTGATCACCGACACGATCATGCCAAACGAGGCGACCGCCACCTGCGACCGCATCCGCGTGCTGACGATCGCCCCGCTGATCGGCGAGGCGGTGCGCCGGATCGCGGATGAGAGTTCGGTCTCATCGCTGTTCGACTGAGGCGGGGCTCAGGCCTTCGCGAGCAGGATATAAAGCGCCACTGCGATCACCATGACCGCGAAGCCGCTGCGGGCAGCGCGCGGGTTGGCGGCGAGGCGCGGCGAGAGCGGGCGGGCGACCAGCGTGCCGATCGCACCCCCTGCCACCAGCGCGGCGAACAGCGGCCACAGCACCTGGCCCGACAGCGCGTAGGACGCGCTCGTCGCCGAGCCGAACAGGGCGACCGAGACGAGTGACGAAGCGCTCGCATTGGCCAGCGTCATGCCGGTCGCAGCCATCAGCCCCGGCGCGATCAGGAAGCCGCCGCCGATCCCGAAGAACCCGGCGGCGAGCCCGGTAATCAGCCCCACCGGCGCAAGCTTGAGCACCATGCCGGGCTGAAGGTGCACCGCCGGATCGCCCTCGCTGCGCCGGGGGAGCAGCATCGACACCGCGATCGCGATCATCGCAAAGGCGAACCAGCTCAATAGCGCGTGGCCGTCGATCTGCTTGGCGAAGTGCGCGCCTGTGAGCGCGCCGGCGAGGCCGGAGAGTGCGAAAACGACCGCGCAGGGCCACTTGACCTGCCCCGCCCGGGCCTGCGCCGCCAGCCCGGTCGCGGCGTTGACCGCGACCGCGGCGGCGGAGGTAGCGATAGCGACGTGGGTGTCGGCAACGCCCACGACATAGATCAGCCACGGCGTCGCCAGCACCGATCCGCCGCCGCCGAACAGGGTGAGCAGCAGGCCGACAATGGCGCCGCCAAGCAGCGCGAGCAGGAGCGCCGAGGTGGCCACGCCCTCAGGCCGCTTGCCGGTTCCACGGGGCCAGCATCAGCAGCCGCGCCATCGCGCAGGTCCCGGACACGCCGGCGAAAGTCAGCCCCGCGCCGACGAAGGCGGAGAGAACGAACCACGCCGGGGCAACCGCGAAGCCGAGGATCACCCCGGCCAGGATCATCAGGCCGGCGGTGATCTGGACCTGGCGGTTGAGCTCCATCGGCGCCTTGCGGTCCTCCGTGACGGGCAGGCCCGCCTTGGTCCAGCCATCGAGCCCGCCATCGAGGACGAACCCCTCTCCGTTCACCCGCGCGGCGAGCCGGTCGCAGGCCCCGGCGGTGCGCATGCCGGAACGGCAGGTGAACACCACGGCGGTGTCGGGATCGACCGCAAGGTGCGCCGCCTCGAACTTCGAGAGCGGCATCGACAGCGCGCCGGGGACGTGGGCGCGGGCGAATTCGTCCGCCTCGCGGATGTCGACGAGCACGGCCTGGCGGGCTTTCAGGCGCGCCGCGACTTCGGCCGGGGGCAGCTTGGTGAGCGTGGCAGTCATCGGTTCAGTCCTTGTTCGGGCGGGCAGAACAGCTCCGCCAGGGTCTGGATCACACGCAGCGCCGCGGGATCGGCGATGCGGTAGTGGATGGTCTGCCCCTCCCGCCGGGTGGCGACGATGCCGTGTTCGCGCAGCAGCGCGAGGTGCTGCGACAGAGCGGACTGCGACAGGCCGATCCGCGACTGGATCGCGCTGACAGAAAGCTCGCCATCGGCGAGCTGGCACAGCACCATCAGCCGCTTTTCGTTGCCGAGCAGCCGCAGGAGCGCGGCGGCGCGGCCAGCACTGTCCTCGAACAGGGCGAGGTCGAAACGGGAGAGATCGAACATGAGGTCAATATATTCATTGATTCTAATTTAGCAATGCCTAATATAGTGAGCAGAGGAGATTCCCCCATGCCGACCCGGCCCCACGTCCAGTCGTTCTTCGATCCGGCCACGTTCACCGTAACCTATGTCGTCCACGATCCCGCAACGAAGCAGGCGGCGGTGATCGACCCGGTGCTCGACTTCACCCCGCGCAACGCCCGCACCTCCACGCGCTCTGCCGACGCGGTGCTCGAATACGTCGCGCGCGAGGGGCTTACCCTTGCCTGGCTGCTGGAAACGCACGCCCATGCCGATCACCTTTCCGCCGCGCACTATATGCGCGAGAAGACCGGCGCGCCGGTGGTGATCGGCGGCGACATCGTGGCGGTGCAGCAGCACTTCGCCGCGCTTTTCGAAGCGGACGACGTGATCCCCGACGGCAGCCAGTTCGACCGGCTGGTTGCGGAGGACGACCGGCTGCCGCTCGGCGAACTGGAGATCGCGGTGCTCCACACCCCCGGCCACACCCCGGCCTGCGTGACCTATGTGATCGGCGACGCCGCGTTCGTCGGCGATACCCTGTTCATGCCGGACTACGGCACCGCCCGCAGCGACTTCCCCGGCGGCAGCGCGTCGAGCCTCTACCGCTCGATCCGCAGGATCCTGAGCCTGCCGGACGAAACCCGGATGTTCGTCGGCCACGACTACCTGCCCGATGGCCGGACCAGCTATGCCTGGGAAACCAGCGTCGCCGCC
This sequence comes from Novosphingobium sp. FW305-C-111, assembly GCF_058783565.1. Taxonomy (NCBI): domain Bacteria; kingdom Pseudomonadati; phylum Pseudomonadota; class Alphaproteobacteria; order Sphingomonadales; family Sphingomonadaceae; genus Novosphingobium; species Novosphingobium sp. FW305-C-111. The sequence goes on along the minus strand of NZ_JBYSYP010000003.1, from coordinate 97,896 downwards.
CAGCGCGCGGGCAACGTCCACATCCATGACGGCGTCAGCGAGGCCGAATTCGTCGCGCTGCGGCAGGCGCGCGACGCGAAGCTCGAGGCCCCGGTGCTGATCCTGCCTTCGCTGCAGGTCAACATCCGCGCCGGCGCACTACCCCCGCCGAGCGAGGGCGGGCACGTCTATCTGCGGCTGCCGGTGAATGCGATTTGAGGGGAGCGCCCGTCAGGTCGAACCGGACGTGGCGTGTACCGCACTGCGCATCGGTGCAAAGCCCGCCCGAAGGAAGAGCATCAGAATCGGCACCACGACGGCAAATGTCAGCGCCATGGCTCTGCCGATGTCCTGCCCGGCGAACAGCTCGCGCGATACCAGCGCGACGACGGCAGGCCCCAGGCCGAACCCGACGAGATTGTACACCATCAGGAATGTTGCGGATACGAGACCGCGACGCTCGGCCGGCGTGCCAAGTTGCAGGGCCGCGGCGGCGACGGCGATGAACGGAGAGCCAAGACCGAGGAGGGCCAAGCCGGCCAGCGTCGGGACGATCCCGAGCGACGAATAGGCCAGAATACCAGCTCCGGCCATCACCGGGGCGGCGAAGACATAAAGCCGCAAATGGGCGTCATGATAACCGCGCTTGAACAACCAGTCTGCGAGTGCCCCGCTTCCCAGCATTCCCAGGCCGCCACCGACGAGGCTGAACAGGGCAAGGACCCCGCCGATCTCCTGAACCTTCCAGCCGTAGGCGCGGCCGATGTACGTTGCAGACCACGCCTGACTCGCCGCCGAGACGAGGCAGAGCATGCTGAACCCGGCGATGTGAAACAGGTAGAAACGCCAGTGTCGCAGAAAATGCCCGGCATCCTCCGAGGGGACCCCCGCGACCGGCTGACTGCGGCGGCGCGGCGGTTCGGGCAAGGTAAATACGACGAGCGCCAGCGGTAGGCCGACTGCGCCGACGCAGAGAAACACCAGCTGCCAGGCACGGACCGCGCCAATGACGGGAAGGGCGATTCCGTCGAACTGACTGGCGAGCGCGACGATTGCTCCGCCAAGCCCGTAGGATAGCGAGCTGCCGATGATCGCGCCGAGCGAAAATACGGCCATGGCCTTGCCCAGCCGCGATTTCTCGACCGTGTCGCTGATCATGGAATAAGCTGCCGGCAGCAGCGCAGCTTCCCCCGCGCCGACTCCGAAACGTGCGAACAGGAGTTCGTGGTACGTGTCCGCCAGTCCTCCCGCCGCGGTAAACAGCGACCAGACCGATACGCCGCCCCAGATGATGAGACGCCGCGGATAGCGATCGACCATCCACCCCAGCAGCGGACCACACAACGCGAAGAACAGGACAAAGCCCAGTCCCTGCAGGAAACCCATATCGACGTCAGAGGCACCAAGATCGCGACCGATCGGGTCGATCAGTAGGGTGATGACCTGCCGGTCGAGGTATGCCAGCGCATAAAGCGCCAGCAAGACGAAAATCATCCGGCGCTCCGGCCCGAGGGCACGGGGAAGCGCCGGATCATTCTGCACGGGATGCGTCCGGCTCAGAAGCTGACCTGCGCGCTGACCCCGTAAGTTGCCGGACGGGCATAGGCGACGGAGTCGCCCGCAGCCGATTCCGTCTTGTAGATCGCGTAAAGTTCGTCCGCGAGATTCCGGCCCCAGACCGCGACGCGCAGCTGCTTGCCGGGAAATTCATAGGCAATTTCTGCGTTGAGCAGGATATAGGGCTCCTCGCGCAGGCGATTGTTCGGATCCCAGTAGAACGCGGCCGAGTAGTAGCCGTTGCCTGAAAGCTCGATCGCTCCGCCACTGGCCAGTTCGTGACGGTAACTGGCGGCCAGCGACGCGGTGAACTCCGGTGTCCGGATCAACTCGTTGCCGGTCGCACCGTCGGTATTGATTGTCCCGCGGCAGGGGTTGAGGACACCCAGCCCGATGTTGGCGTTTCCATAGGCCGGCGGCCCCTTCGGACAGAACACGGATGCGCCGGGGAAGTCCTTGTACTTGCTGTGGGTGTAAGCCGCCGTCGCACGCAGGGTGAGGCCCTGCACCGGCTCGATCGAGCCTTCGATTTCGCCGCCATAGATTTCCGCGGCGGCGGCGTTGAACACTTGGGTCAGCCCTCCGGCGTTCGGGTTGAAAGCCTGAAACTGGATGTTCGAGTAGTCATAGTAATAGCCGGATACAGACAGGCTGGTACCGCCGCGACCATACTTGTAGCCGACCTCCCAGGCGTCGACCTTTTCCGGGAAGATCGGGCTGACCACGAGCGCGCCCGACGCGAGTATTCCGTCGAACCCGCCGCTCTTGAAGCCCTTGCTGTACGTTGCATACACCATCGACGCGGGCGAGAGCTTGTAGCGAAGGCCCAGCCGCGGCGTGAAGGTCTTATAGGTAATGTCGCGAACCACCGAGGCCGCGCCGCGAACGATCGAGTAGTCCTTCTTCTCGATGTTGTAGCGCGCGCCGGCGATCAAGGTCAGGTCGCCGATGCTGTAGTTCACTTCGCCAAACGGAGCAAAGGCCTCGGTCCTGAGGGTGATGACGTTGAACACCGGGCCGAGGTTGACCTGTGTGAAGTTCGATGAATCGTCATGGTAGTAGAACCCGCCAAGGAACCACTTGAACTGATTGTTGCCTTGCGAAACGAGGTTCAGTTCCTGTGTCCAGGTCCGCTCCTTGCCGGGAATGTCGGCACGGCCAAGTGCAAGGTTGGTCCTGTCCGTGTCGGTCAACAAGAAGGTCTTGATGTCGGAAAAACTGGTGATCGAGGACAACTCGGCGAACCCGAGGTCGGCCTTGCCGGTCAGGCTCACCTGGTCGGTGTTAATGGTGATATAGGGGTCGAAGGTCAGGGAAACCTCGCGCGGACCGGTGGCCGGGATCGATCCCGGCAGGCGCAGCGAGGTGCTGTTGCCGTTCAGCACGCCGAGCGTGAATGCCGGGTTGCTGGTCCGCTCGCTGTGGCTCGCGGCAAGAGTGAACTCGATCGCGTCGCTCGCCTGCCACAGCGCCTTGCCGCGGACAGAAACCAGGTTGGCATCCGCCACCTTGTTGCCGGTGCCGAGGTTGCGGACATAGCCGTTGTCGTCGGCGTAGAGGAAGGCAAAGCTCACCGCGAGCTTGTCGGAGATCGGGCTGGTCCCATAAGCGGACAGGCGAACCTCGTCGAATCGGCCATAGGAGGCCGAGAGTCGCGCGGATGGTGTCCAGGACGGTGCCTTCGTCGTGACCCGTATCGCGCCGCCGGTCGCGTTCCGGCCGAAGAGTGTGCCCTGCGGGCCCTTAAGCACTTCGACCTGCTGGATGTCGGCGAGATCGGTGAAGTTGCCGACCTGGTTGGGCTGGTACACCCCATCGACATAGATCGCGACGTTGGCGTCGGCACCTGCCGCGGTGACGGTCGTGCCGATGCCGCGGATGGTCGGCTGGGCGAACGCCCCGTTGGTGGCGAAGTTCAGGCCGGGAACCGACGCGGTGAGATCCTCGGTCGAGCGGATGCCGCTCTTCTCGAGCGCGTCGCCCGAAAGCGCGGTGATCGAGATCGGAACGTCGGCAAGACGCTCGGAACGACGCTGCGCCGTCACGACGATCTCGCCCGACGCCGGTGCGGCATCCGGTGCTACTCCGTCCTCCGCTTGCGCGAAGACCGGAGTTGATAGCAGGCTCCCCATGCTCGCGAGCAAAATTATCCGTACAGACATCCAACCCTCCCGGCTTATCGTCCGGTAGAAGGATCATAATCATATATCTACGTCAACTGTATCCTGAGAAATGTCGCGATTTTGCGGAGGAACAGCCGAAGGATTCGTCGCGGCCTGGGAGAGTAATCGATTGCAGGAGGGGGTAGGGTTTCGGCGCGCTTATGCTCCTCGCCCTGCCAGCCACACGATCGGCTTACGTACGAGCCCTACGGCATAATCTGCACGATCGGCGTCGGATAGAACCTTGGCCCGTGCGCCGGGCCGGGGTCGAGGCCCGGGGTGTAGTCGGTCCGCCCTAGCGCCATAGTGCCGAATTCGAGGTCCTTGCTCGTCGCCGCGACCGGCACTTTGACCACGCCGATCGTCGTATCCTCGGTCAGCGCGCGGTGGCCCTTGCACAGGGCGCGGGTGTCGTCGGGCACGCGGTCGCGGCATTGCTCCGAATTGTCGCCATAGATCACCGGGCGCACGCCCGCGTTGAATGCCGTGTAGGATACCTGGACCTTGCGCCGCGGGCCCTGCTGGGTGTCGACGCAGATGAAGGCGTGGAGCAGTTTCAGCCGGTCGGCGGTGACAATGTAGACGGCGAGCGGACGCAGTTCGTCCGGCTGTTGGGGCGAAGGCTCCATCGTGTTGCCGGGGAGCGCGAGGCACGCCGCCTCGGCGATCTGGCGATAGTCCTCGCGCGTCTTCGCCGGCGCCCGGCTTTTCGCGTCGGCAGCGCCGGCGAGCGAAAGACTGGCGGCGGCCAGCGCCATTCCCAGCCGCGCGGTGGTTGTCCTGATCTGTCCCATGGCGTGCCCCCCTTTGTCCCCGCTGGCCAGGTTGGCGCAGCCGGGGCAGGCTGCAAAGCGGAACATGGACCGCTGCGGAGGGATTGCCTCGCAGCGGTGCTCACATCCCGCCGGCGCGGGCCTTGTTTTGGGGGATGACGCTGGCGGAGAGGCTTTCGGGGGCGAAGATGTCGCCCGGGGGCAGGGTCTTTTCGAGTGCGATGGTGGTCAGTTCCAGCAACGGCGGGGCGCCGGCTGCGGCGGGGGCGATGGTCTGGCCGACGATGACCCCGGCCGCGGTGACCTCGTACGTCCGGCGGTTGCTCGCATCGACCAGTTCGATCCGGTCGACCTTACCGAAGGAGCCGGTCGCCTGCCCGAGGTAGCGCGCCCAGATCAGGCGCGCCGTGCGGTCAATCCCGCAAGCGCTGGCGGCGGCGTTCGCCTCTGCCCGGACTTCGCCGGTCGTCGCCAGCCAGCGGAAGCCGGCCCCGCCCTTGCAGTCGGCAACCATGCGCATGTCCGGCGTGTCGACGCGGTGCTTGTCGCCCTCGTGGAACTCGGCGGTCACGAACGTCCGTTTGTCCGACGGCAGGTGCAGGACGATGCGGGTGTAGACGGCGTACGTCTGGCGCGTGGTCGCCGTCCGCTCGATGACCGCAATGGCGCGCGGATCGAGCGCTGGCGGCGGGTCGGCGGCGGTGGCAGGGGCGAGGAACACGACCAACAGCATCGCCATTGCGACTGCTGTCGGTCGAGCCTTCATTCCCACGGCCGGACTTCACCGGGCGCCAGCCGTTCGATCATCTCGAGCCGGCGGGCCTGGCGGGTCTCCAGCGACAGGGTCATCAGCGGCTGCGGCATCTCCACGAACTGGCGCGGACTCATCCCGAAGTAGTGGGCAAAGTCGCGGATCAGGTGGCTCTGGTCGTAATAGCGCAGCGCCAGCTCCTCCGCCTCGTCCTGGTCGGCGACCCCGCGCAGGTGGCTCGCCATGTCGAGCGCGCGGGCACGGCGCAGGACCTGCTTGGGCGGCAAGCCGAAGTCGCGGCGGACGATCCGTTCGAGCCGGCGCTGCTCGATCCCGCAATCGTCGGCGAAGCGGGCCACGCTGATCGTCGGATCGACATGGGCGACCGCCTCGAACCGGCGCGAGACCGGATCGGGCTCTCCGCCCCCGGCCTGCTCGACCATCTGGCGCACTCCGTCCTCGATGGCGAGGCACCATTCTTCGGGCGAGGCGTCAGGATCGAAGCGGGAGAGCCACCGGGCGCTGTCTCCGCCAAAGGTGTCGAGCGGGGTCAGCCGGTCCAGCCACTCGCCGATCTTCGGTCCGCGAAGGGCGTGGCATGCCCCGGGATTGAAGGCGAGCCCGGCACTGATGAACGGTCCGGTCACTGTGATCGGCATGCGGCGAGACTGGGGTCCGAAGAACAGAGCGCTGTTCCCCTTGGTGATCCTGCCGCTGGCGGTGTCAGCAACCCACTCGCCCCGGAGCTGTACGCGCAGCAAGGCGGTATCGTTGAGCAGTCCGCACTGGAGGACGTGGTCGTCGGGCGCGGCGACCTTGGTCACGTAGATCCGCCCCACCCACGGCGCGAGGTCGGCTGCGGGAGCGCGGTTATAAGAGAGCGGCTGGCCGTCGCGCGTTGCCCCGGCCATCGAAGCGATTGTCGGGTCCCTGCCCGGGCGGATCGGCCGGCTCATCTATGCTCCCCGTTCGGCATCATTGTGCCGGTCCCTAGCCCTCACCAGTTACCGTGCATGTGCGCTATGTCACGTCGGCAGTATCATGGCGAAGGCGCGAATTCAAAATGTTACGGGGGCAGTTCCGTCGACCACGGAGCAATCCGGTTGACCCGTCCACCACAGCGCGGGCAGAGGGCGACGGATGAACCTCGATAACGACATTGCCCTCGCCCTACGCCTCGCCGACGCTGCCGGCGCCGCGATCCGCCCGCATTTCCGCACCGTGACTGCCGAGCGCAAGGGCGATGCGACGCCGGTCACCCTGGCGGACCGCGCGGCGGAGGAAGCGATGCGCCGGATCCTTGCGGCAGAGGTGCCGCGCGACACGGTGATCGGGGAGGAATTCGGCACGGCCGCAGGGTCCTCGGGCCGGTCGTGGGTGCTCGATCCGATCGACGGGACGGCCGGGTTCCTCGCCGGGCGGGCGATGTTCGGGACGCTGATCGCGCTGGTCGTCGAAGGCTGGCCGGTGCTGGGGATCATCGACCAGCCGATCAGCGGCGAACGCTGGGTCGGCGCGAGCGGGCGCAGGACGACGCTCAATGGTGCCGAAGTGCGGACACGGGCGTGCCGGGAACTGTCCGACGCGACGCTGGCCACCACCGGCCCGCACTATTTCGACGACCACCAGGGCGCCCACTTCATGTCCCTCGCCGCGAAGACCGACCACAGGCGCATGGTCATGGGCGGCGATTGCTACAACTACGCGATGCTCGCCACCGGCCAGCTCGACGTGGTCTGCGAAGCGGGGCTCAAGCTCCACGACTGGGCGGCGCTGGTGCCGGTGGTCGAGGGCGCCGGGGGAACGATGGCGGACTGGAACGGCGACCCGCTCCATGCCGGCTCCGACGGACATGTAATTGCGCTGGGTGACCCGGCGCGGCTCGACGACGTGGTCGAGGCGCTGGCCTGCGGGCACTGAGCGAACGCGCGCCCGGGCGCGCTATTCCGCCAGCCGGTCGTAACCCGCCATCTGAATCGGCCCGCCGACGCTCGCCATCAGCCGGCCCATGACGTCCTTGGGAAGCTGCGAGCCGGCGGCATTCCGCGCGGCCTCGTCGGTCCAGAACTCGAGGAACTGGAATTTGGCGGAGTCCTTGCGGTCGCGCAGGACCATGGTCCCTTCCGAGCCGGCGATCCCTTTCACGGCCGCGCCGAGATCGCGCAGGGCCTGCTCCAGGTCGGCCCCGCTGCCGTCGCGTGCGGTCAGGACATAGCTGTGAACAAGGCCCATTGCGTCAGTCCTTCACCGCCTCGCTGTTGAGCTGGATGTAGTTCTGCAGCCCCATCCGGGCGATCATGTCGAACTGCTTCTCGAGCACGTCGACATGTTCCTCCTCGTTCTCGAGAATGCGCTCGAAGATCTCCCGGCTGACATAGTCGCGCGCGGTCTCGCAATGGGCGATCGCGTCGCGCAGCAGGGGGATCGCTTCGTGTTCCAGCGCCAGGTCGGCCTTGAGGATTTCCTCGACGTTCTCGCCAATCCGCAGCCGCCCGAGCGCCTGGAAGTTGGGCAACCCGTCGAGGAACAGGATGCGTTCCGCCAGCACGTCGGCGTGTTTCATCTCGTCGATCGATTCGTGGCGCTCGAATTCGGCCAGCTTCTTGACGCCCCAGTTGTCGAGCATCCGGTAGTGGAGCCAGTACTGGTTCACCGCCGTCAGTTCGTTGGACAGCGCCTTGTTGAGGAAATCGATGACTTGCGGATCGCCCTTCATGTCGCTGCTCCTTGCCGGCTGGGGCCCTGATCATGGACCCGCCGCGCGGACCGGGCAAGCGTTGCGGACGCGCTAGTGCACCAGAGCGGCGCGTTCCTCGCTGACGATGTCCTCGGCCTCGTCGAGGCACTGGCGGCACTGCGGCTCCTTGCCCATCGCCCGGTAGAGCGCCTCGGCCGAGCCGGCACCGCAGCGCGCGGCGCTGCGCAGGTCGCTTTCGCGGATGGCGTTGCAGATGCAGATGTACATGAGGCACACGACTCGCTGTTGCCTCACCTTCTTATTGCGAATGGGTTGCATTAGCAATGGGTCATCTGTTCTTTTACGGCACGCTTGCGCCCGAGCTTGGCGGTCCGTTGTTCAGCGCGCTTGAATCTAAAGTAGGGCCGGGGCGACAGGGCTTCGTGAAAGGCCGACTGCTGGCCATTGGCACGAACGAAGGGTGGTATCCTGGTCTCATCCCCGGAAACGGCCGGGTCGAAGGCTGGCTCTATCGGTGCAATGAGAGCTTCGATCGGGCGACGCTCAGGGCGCTGGACGAGTACGAAGACTTCAACCCGCACCAGATGCGGCGGTCGGAGTACCTGCGCCGCACGATGCCGGTCACCCTCGCAAGTGGCGGAACCGTGCGAGCGCAAGTGTACGTTTGGAACCGCCATCCCAGACACGCATCGCAGGAGATCGTCTCGGGAAGCTTCGGCCGGTTTATCGCGGAGACAGGACTGTTGCCGTATAGGCCGGCTTAAGGGCCAATCGATTCAGGACCATACCGGTTTTCACCTGGTGTCCCGCGACGAACGAGCAAGTAGATCAGCGCGCCGAGGCTCGCGAGATAGGCTAGGTTGACAGCGAAAATCCGGATGAATTCGGAGAAATCGGGCTCGGTCGCTCCGGAAGCGGTAACCGCCGCAAAGAGCCCGCTCATCAAGTGCAGGCCCATGAGCAGCAAGGTTAGCGGAACCAGGGCCACCCAGCCTCGCACGTTGCTGTCGTGCAACCGGCGGGTCACCGCCGCGGCCAACAAAAGGGCGAGGACAAGGACGATAAGCGTCATGGCCTGCAGCAGAAAGGTGAAGTCCGGCAACAGCTCCGGGTGAGAGCCGCGTACTTCAACGGAGTAATGGCCAGGGCCCTGAGATATGATCACGTCTTCCGGATGCTCGGCAGCGATGCGCTCTATTCGTCCGGACATGCCGACGATGGCCGATGCGAACACCACCATCCATGCCAGCATGCTCCCGCCGAGCAGCACACCGGCGTATGGCCAGAACAGGCCCGGCCGGTCTCGCCCGGAGAAGCGCAGAAGCCCACCAAAGCCATTCGCCAGCGATCGACCGAACATTGGCACTCCCTTTCGCTTGCCGAAGCTGCACGGCCATGTCGGTCGGTGCAACCCTTGCTGTGCGTACCCTTGCCTTCCCGGGCGTTTGCGACTAGGGGCGCGCACTTCCATCGACACGGATTCGAGGATCGGCCTGGCCAACTAGGGCTGCCACGGCAGATCGGACGTGTCTCAAACAGGAGACGAAAATGCCCAAGATGAAGACCAAGAGCGGCGTCAAGAAGCGCTTCAAGCTCACCGCCACCGGCAAGGTCAAGCATGGTGTGGTCGGCAAGCGCCACCGCCTCATCAGCCACAATGCCAAGTACATCCGCCAGAACCGCGGCACCGACGTGATCTCCGACGCTGATGCGAAGGTGATCAAGAAGTGGGCGCCCTACGGGCTGAACTGAGGAGTACTGAAGCATGTCCCGTGTCAAAAGGGGTGTAACCACCCGCGCCAAGCACAAGCGCATTCTGGAACAGGCCAAGGGCTACCGCGGCCGCCGCAAGAACACGATTCGCGTTGCGCGCCAGGCCGTCGAAAAGGCCGGCCAGTACGCCTACCGCGACCGCAAGGTGAAGAAGCGGACCTTCCGCGCCCTGTGGATCCAGCGCATCAATGCCGCCGTGCGCGAAGCCGGCATGACCTATTCGCAGTTCATCCACGGTGCCAAGCTCGCCGGGATCAGCCTCGACCGCAAGGTCATGGCCGACCTCGCGATGAACGAAGGTGCTGCGTTCTCGGCGGTCATCGCCCAGGCGAAGGCCGCGCTCCCGGCGTAAGCCGATCGCTGCATGGCCGAACACGAAAAGGCGCCGGGTCCACCCGGCGCCTTTTTGGCTTTCTGCGCCCCGGAACGAGGAAACGATTGCAGCGCCCGCTCGTTCATGGCTAGTTCTCCGCAATTGCTTTGCCGCAGGCAAAAAAAGCAGAATCAGGGGCGCACGTTGTCGGGCGAATGCACGGTCCAAGTCCGTTTCCATAAGCCGTCCCCGGCACTCTCGCGCTATTTCACCTCATTCTACCTGACCCGGATCGACGTCGCCGGCGGGGGCCGGGTGGAGGATCTCCTCCATCCCGAATGGGCCGGGATCCGCATGATTCGCGGTGCCACCTCCGAAACCCAGCAGCTTGGCCGCGAGGTCGTGTCGGGCATCGCCAATGTCGCCATGGCTCCCACCGCCAATTCGGTGCGCTTCACGATCGGCAGCAGCCGGATCTGGGGCATCGGCCTGCTTCCCGCAGGTTGGGCCAAGTTCGTCGGCATGCCGGCCAACCGCCTGGTCGGGGAGGTCCACGACATGACCACCCATCCCGCCTATGCCCGGGTGCGCGGGCTGGTCGCGGCCACCTATGCCGGCGAGAGCGACGAGGCGGCAGAGCTTGCCCGGATCGACCGGTTCTTTCTTGACCTCCTGGGCGAACCCTCGCCCGACGAGGAACGCATCGTCGCGATCCATTCGGCGCTGATCGATCCCGACGTCGGCACCGTCCACGACATGGTCGACGCCTGCCGGATCAAGCCCCACACCCTTGAACGGCTCTGCCGCCGCCACTTCGGTTTCGCACCCAGCCTGCTGCTGCGGCGCCAGCGGTTCATGCGCAGCCTCGCCGAATACATGCTGGACCCCTCGCTCCGCTGGATCGGAGCAATCGACGCGCATTACCACGACCAGGCGCAGTTCGTGCGCGACTTCCACCGCTTCATGGGGATGAGCCCGTCGGAATATGCGGCGAGGCCTCATCCGATCCTCGATGCCGTCATGCACGCCCGGGCCGCAGCCGCGGGCGCGGCGGTGCAGGCCCTGCATCCGCCGACGGCCGCAGCGTGACACTTTCATCGCGGGGCGAATCCCGCTAGCGGGCGGGCCATGAACAACCTCGACACCAAACAGGACGAGACGCTGGCCGCCATCGTCGCGGCGAAGACCGCCGATGCCGTGGAAGCGATCCGCGTCGCGGCACTCGGCAAGCAGGGCTGGGTCTCGGCGCTGCTCAAGACGCTCGGCACGATGACGCCCGAGCAGCGGCAGAGCGAAGGCCCGCGCATCCACGCCGCGCGCGAGCAGGTCACCGCCGCGCTGGCCGAGCGCAAGAGCGCGCTGGAGAACGCCGCGCTCGAAGCCCGCCTCGCCGTCGAAACGATCGACCTCTCGCTGCCCGCCGCCGCCATCCCGCGCGGCACCGTCCACCCGGTCAGCCAGGTCATGGACGAACTTGCGGAGATCTTCGCCGACATGGGCTTCGCGGTCGCGAGCGGCCCGGAGATCGAGGACGACTGGCACAACTTCACCGCGCTCAACATGCCGGAAACCCATCCGGCGCGGGCGATGCATGACACCTTCTATTTCCCCGAGCGCAATGCCGAGGGCCGCGAGATGCTGCTGCGCACGCACACCTCGCCGGTGCAGATCCGCTCGATGCTGGAACAAGGTGCGCCGCTGCGGATCATCGCGCCGGGGCGCGTCTATCGCTCCGACAGCGACGCCACGCACACCCCGATGTTCCATCAGATCGAGGGCCTCGTCATCGACAAGGGCATCCATCTCGGCCACCTCAAGTGGACGCTGGAGACCTTCCTCAAGGCGTTCTTCGAGCGCGACGACATCGTCCTGCGCCTGCGCCCGAGCTACTTCCCGTTCACCGAGCCGTCGGTCGAGGTCGATGTCGGCTACACGCTGGTGAACGGCAAACGGGTGATCGGCGGCGGCGGAGACGTCGAGGGTGGCGGCTGGATGGAGGTGCTCGGTTCGGGCATGGTCAACCGCAAGGTCATCGAGTTCGGCGGGCTCGACCCCGACCAGTGGTCGGGCTTCGCCTTCGGCACCGGCGTCGACCGGCTCGCCATGCTGAAATACGGGATGGACGACCTGCGGGCGTTCTTCGACGGCGATATCCGCTGGCTGCAGCATTACGGCTTCGCGGCGCTCGATGTGCCCACCCTCTCCGGCGGCGTGGGAGCACGCGCATGAAGTTCTCTTTGTCGTGGCTGAAGGACCACCTGGATACCGACGCTGACGCGGCGACGATCGCGGCGAAGCTGACCTCGCTCGGGCTCGAGATCGAGGGCGTGGAAGACGCCTCGGCGGCGCTCGGCAAGTTCCGCATCGCCCGCGTCCTCACCGCCGAACGCCATCCGCAGGCGGACAAGCTGCAGGTGCTGTCGGTCGATACCGGCGACGGCGCGCCCTTGCAGGTCGTGTGCGGCGCGCCCAACGCGCGGGCCGGGCTTGTCGGCGTGCTCGGCCTGCCGGGTGCGGTGGTGCCGGCCAACGGCATGGAGCTGCGCAAGAGCGCGATCCGCGGCGTCGAATCCAACGGCATGATGTGCTCGACCCGCGAACTCGGCCTCGGCGAGGATCACGAAGGCATCATCGAGCTGCCCGAGGGCGCGCCGGTCGGCACGAGCTATGCCGACTACATTGGTTCCGACCCGGTGTTCGACGTGGCGATCACCCCGAACCGGCCTGACTGCATGGGGGTTTACGGCATCGCCCGCGACCTCGCGGCGGCGGGACTCGGAACGCTCAAGGACATTGCCACCGGCGGCACCGCGGGCAGTTTCCCCTGCCCGGTCGAAATCCGCACCGATGACCCGGAAGGCTGCCCGGCGTTCCATGGCCGGGTCATCCGCGGGGTGCGCAACGGCGCCTCGCCCGACTGGATGCAGGCCCGGCTGAAGAGCGCGGGCCAGCGGCCGATCTCAGCGCTGGTCGACATCACCAACTACGTGATGCTCGCCTATGGCCGCCCGGCGCACGCCTATGACGTTGCCAGGCTGACCGGCGCGGTGGTCGCCCGCAAGGCCGTCGATGGCGAAGGCGTGACTGCGCTCAACGGCAAGCACTATGTGCTCGACAGCGGGATGACCGTGATCGCCGACGACAACGGCGTTCACGACATCGCCGGGATCATGGGCGGCGAGCATTCGGGCTGCTCGGAGACAACCACCGACGTCCTGCTCGAGGTCGCGTACTTCAATCCGGCGTCGATCGCCCGGACAGGACAGGCGCTGGCCCTGAGCTCCGACGCGCGCACCCGGTTCGAGCGCGGGGTCGACCCGGCGTTCCTCGATACCGGGCTCGACCTGCTCACCCGCCTGATCCTCGAGATCTGCGGCGGCGAGGCGAGCGAGGTCATCCGCGCCGGCACGCCGCCTTCGGCCCAGAAAGTCGTAGCCTACGACCCCGCGCTGGCCGGTCAGCTTGGCGGCGTCGACGTGAGCCACGGCGAGCAGCAGCGCATCCTCGCCGCGCTCGGCTTCTCGGCGGTCGATACCGGCGAGCACTGGGCCGTCTCTGTCCCGACCTGGCGGCCCGACATCGACGCCGCGCCCGACATCGTCGAGGAAGTGATCCGCGTCCACGGGCTGGACAAGGTGCCCTCCACCCCGCTGCCCCGCGCAGACGGCGTGGCCAAGCCGACGGCAACCGCGGCGCAGGCTCAGGAACGCAAGGTCCGTCGCACCGCCGCGGCGCTGGGGCTGAACGAGGCGGTGACCTGGTCGTTCATCTCCGAGGCGGAAGCGGCAGCGGTCGGCGGCGGGCACTGGAGCCTCGCCAACCCGATCAGCGAAGACCTCAAGGTCATGCGTCCATCGCTGCTGCCGGGGCTGCTCTCGGCGGTGCGCCGCAACCTCGATCGCGGGGCGACTTCGGTGCGCCTGTTCGAGATCGGGCGGCGCTACCTCGAGGACGGCGAGCACCCGACCCTGGTCCTCGTCCTCGCCGGCGAACGCACACCGCGCGGCTGGCAGTCGGGCAAGGCGCAGCCGTTCGACGCGTTCAACGCCAAGGCACTGTGCCTCGAACTGCTCGCCGCGGCGGGTGCGCCGGTTGAGAACCTGCAGGTCATGGGCGATGCCGGATGGGTGTTCCATCCTGGCCAGTCGGCCACCTTGCGGCTCGGGCCCAAGAACCAGCTCGCGAGCTTCGGGATGCTGCATCCCCGGACGCTGAAGGCATTCGACATCGACGTTCCGGTGGCGGTCGCGGGGATCCACCTCGACGCGATCCCGGCACGCAAGGCCAGCGGCTTCGCCCGTGCGGCGTTCGCTCCGCCCGCGCTGCAGGCGGTGACGCGCGACTTCGCGTTCCTCGTGCCGCTGGCGACACCAGCGGGCGACCTTGTCCGCGCGGTCAAGGGCGCGGACAAGGCCAACATCGTCGCAGTGCGGCTGTTCGACGACTTCCGCGGGGCCGGCGTGCCGGAAGGGCAGAAGTCGCTCGCGGTGGAGGTCACGCTCCAGCCGACCGACAAGAGCTATGACGAGGCCGCGCTCAAGGCGATTTTGGACAAGGTCGTGGCAGCGGCAGCGAAGCTCGGCGGAACACTGCGCGGGTGAGCGCGCTCGTCGTCATCGGCGGCGATGCGCTGACGGCGCGGATCAATCCCCTCGGGGCCGAATTGTGGTCGCTCGTCGATGCCGGCGGGGCGGAGTGGATGACCGATGCCGACCCGGCGTTCTGGGGCGGTCATGCGCCGCTGCTGTTCCCGATCGTCGGCTCGCTGGCGGGTGACGCACTGCGGGTGGACGGCACGGGCTATCCCCTTCCCCGCCACGGCTTCGCCCGGCGCAGCCCGTTCACGCTGGTCGAGCAGGGCACCGACATCGCGCTGTTCCGGCTGGCCGACAGTGCCGAGACGTGGGCGGTCTATCCCTTCGCGTTCGAACTCGACATGGCGTTCCGGGTCGACGGCCTGACGCTGGCGATGACCGCCAAGGTCCGCAATCCGGGAGCCGAAGCGCTGCCGTTCTCGCTGGGCTATCACCCTGCCTTCGCCTGGCCGCTGCCCGGCGGCGCGGACAAGGCCGCGCACCGGCTGGTGTTCGAACAGGGCGAGCCGCAGCCGATCCGCCGCGTCGACAAGGCGAGCGGGCTGCTGCTGGCGCAAGGCGAGCCGACGCCGGTCAAGGACCACGAACTGGCCCTGACAGAAGACTTGTTCCGCGCCGACGCGGTGATCTGGGACCATCTGGCCAGCCGCGCGGTGTCCTACGGCGCGCCCGGCGGCGGCTGGATCGACCTCGCCTTCCCCGACACCCCTATGCTGGGCCTGTGGCAGGTCCCCGGCGCGCGCTACATCTGCATCGAGCCGTGGCAGGGCCATGCCGATCCGCAAGGCTTCACCGGCGATTTCCGCGACAAGCCCGGCGTGGTCCTGCTTCCGCCCGGCGAAAGCCGCGCTTTCCGCCTCTCCGTCACCCTCCGCCCCGCACAAGGAGCCTCCGCATGAAGACCGCCCTCGTCACCGGCGCGACCTCGGGTATCGGCGAGGCCTGCGCCCGCGCCTTCGTCGCCGCTGGCTGGCGGGTGGTGGGGACCGGGCGGCGTCAGGAGCGGCTCGACGCGCTCTCGGCCGAACTGGGCGATGGCTTCCACGGCGCGGTCTTCGATGTCCGTGACGAGGCCGCCCGTGACGCCGCGCTCGCCGCCTTGCCCGACGCCTTCGCCGGGATCGACTGTCTCGTGAACAACGCCGGCCTCGCGCTCGGCACCGCGCCCGCGCAGACGGCCGATCTCGCGCAGTGGAAGACAATGGTCGACACCAACATCACCGCGCTGATCAGCCTGACGCACAAGCTCCTGCCCGCGCTGATCGAGCGCAAGGCGGGGATCGTCAACATCTCCTCGGTCGCGGCGACGTATCCCTATACCGGCGGCAACGTCTATGGCGGGACCAAGGCGTTCGTGCACCAGTTCAGCCTGGGCCTGCGCTCGGACCTCGCCGGGACCGGGGTGCGGGTCACCTCGATCGAACCGGGCATGGTCGAGACCGAGTTCACCCTCGTCCGCACCGGCGGCAACCGGCAGGCGCACGATGCGCTCTATGGCGGTGCGACCCCGATGACGGCGGAAGACATCGCCGCGACCGTGCTGTGGATCGCCACACTGCCGCCGCACCTCAACATCAACACCCTGGAATTGATGCCGGTCAGCCAGAGCTTCGCCGGCTTTCAGGTGGCCAGAGGCTGAGCTCCAACCTCGCCGAAGCGAAAGGTCATTGCCACCTCTCGCGACTTTCCTCTCGCTGCTTCTCGTATCGCTCGCTGTCGTGGTTCGGATTCACCTCGGCTTCCGAGGAGAAGCCGTCGCCCGTATCTCTTACGGTATCTTGCCTGATCTTTTCCGCCTGGCTGTCCTCGAAAGTGCGAACCGTTTCCTCGACCTCTTCATCCGAAGGCAACATGCCGTCGCAACCTGCCAGCACCAGCAGAACGGGAACGACGATCAGAGCACGGTTCGGGGTTGCTCTGCCAAAAACCTTCCCGGCACTGCCAACCAAATTCTTTGCGCAAGTGTGACGCATTGCCGACCTCCTCGGATGCAGCGTGGCAGCATTTCGTGAATTTGCCGTAAACCGGCCTGTCCGCCGACGGCTGGACGCAGATGCTTAAGGCAGCTAACCGCGCCCGCATGACCGCCGTTTCCTCCACCCGCCGCACCTTCGCGATCATTTCCCACCCCGACGCGGGCAAGACCACGTTGACCGAGAAGCTCCTCCTGCAGGGCGGGGCGATCCACCTTGCCGGCGAGGTCAAGGCGCGCGGCCAGGCGCGGCGGGCGCGGTCGGACTGGATGAAGATCGAGCAGCAGCGCGGGATCTCGGTCACCTCGTCGGTGATGACCTTCCAGAAGGACGGGATCGTCTTCAACCTGCTCGACACCCCGGGCCACGAGGACTTCTCGGAAGACACCTACCGCACGCTCACCGCGGTCGATTCCGCGATCATGGTGATCGACGCCGCCAAGGGCATCGAGCCGCAGACCCGCAAGCTGTTCGAGGTTTGCCGCCTGCGCTCGGTCCCGATTATCACCTTCGTCAACAAGGTCGACCGCGAGGGCCGCTCGCCGTTCGAGACATTGGACGAGGTCGCCGATGCGCTGGCGCTCGACGTCGTGCCGATGAGCTGGCCGGTCGGACTTGGCGGCCAGTTCCAGGGCGTGCTCGATTTCGCCAGCGGCATGGTCAGCAAGCCGCAGGGCGACAGCCGCGAGTTCCTCGGCCTCGTCGAGGAGATGGAACTCCCCGACGACATCGCCGACGAAGTCGAACTGGCGCAGGGCGGCTATCCCGAATTCGACATCGAGGCCTATCGCCACGGCGACCTGACCCCGGTCTATTTCGGCTCGGCGCTGAAGAACTTCGGGGTGGCCGAACTGATCGACGCGATCGCCAGGTTCGCACCGCCGCCGCGCCCCCAGCCGAGCGAGCAGGGCACGATCGAACCCGGCAACAGCGAGGTCACCGGCTTCGTGTTCAAGGTCCAGGCCAACATGGACCCGCAGCACCGCGACCGGATCGCCTTCATGCGGATGGTCTCAGGCACCTTCAAGCGCGGCATGAAGCTGACGCCCTCGGGCCTCGGCAAGCCGGTGGCGATCCATTCGCCGATCCTGTTCTTCGCGCAGGACCGCGAGATCGCCGACACCGCCGAGGCCGGCGACATCATCGGCATCCCCAACCACGGCACCCTTCGGGTCGGCGATACCCTGTCGGAAACCAACAAGGTCCGCTTCACCGGCCTGCCCAACTTCGCGCCGGAAATCCTGCGCCGGGTCGCGCTCAAGGACCCGACCAAGACCAAGCAGCTGAGGAAGGCGCTCGACGACCTGTCCGAAGAGGGCGTGATCCAGGTTTTCTACCCGGAGATCGGCGGGCAGTGGATCGTCGGCGTGGTCGGCCAGCTCCAGCTCGACGTGCTGATCTCGCGGCTCGAGGCCGAGTACAAGGTCGCCGCGGTGCTCGAAGCCTCGCCCTTCGACACCGCCCGCTGGCTCAAGGGCAGCGACGCCGCGCTGAAGGCGTTTGCCGACTTCAACCTGTCGAACCTCGCCAAGGACCGTGACGGCGACCCGGTGTTCATGGCCCGCTCGTCGTGGGACGTCGGCTACCAGCAGGACAAGAACCCCGACCTCGTATTCAGCGCCACCAAGGAGCGTTGACACCGACAGGGCTTGCATCGCCGGGGCTGCCGCGCAAGGGTCGGGCCATGACCCTTCTCGGCCCCACGTCCCGCAGCTTCATCTCCCAGCGCATGCGCCTGCACTATGTCGACTGGGGCAATGCGGACAAACCGCTGCTCCTGCTGATCCACGGCGGGCGCGATCATTGCCGCAGCTGGGACTGGACCGCCGAGGCGCTGCGGGACGACTGGCATGTCGTAGCCATGGATCACCGCGGACACGGTGACAGCGAATGGGTGTCGGACGGCAACTATGTCGCGACCGACATGATCTACGACGTGGTCCAGCTGATCCGCCAGTTCGACGAGAAGCCGGTGACCATCGTCTCGCACTCGATGGGCGGGCAGGTCTGCCTGCGGCTCGCCGCGACTTACCCGGACCTCGTCCGCAAGCTCGTGGCGATCGAGGGCCTGGGCCCTTCGCCCCAGGTCCAGGCGGAGGTTGAGGCAACGCCCTATCCCCAGCGCCTGCGCGAATGGATGGACCAGAAGCACCGCTCGTCGGGCCGGATGCCTCGGCGCTACGCCAGCATCGAGGATGCACTGGCTCGGATGCGCGAGGAAAACAGCTACCTGACCGAAGAGCAGGCCCACCATCTGACGATCCACGGCGTCAACCGGAACGAGGACGGCACCTATTCCTGGAAGTTCGACCCGCACCTGAACAACTGGAAGCCGCACGACGGCGAAATGGCCAAGGTCGAGGAGCTGTGGGGCGCGATCGAGTGCCCGGTGCTGATGCTCTATGGCGCCGACAGCTGGGCTTCCAATCCGGAAAAGGACGGGCGGATCGCGCCGTTCAGGACTGCTAGCGTCATGGAGTTCGAGAATGCCGGCCACTGGCTCCACCACGACCAGTTCGACCGCTTCATCGCGACCTTGAAGGACTTCCTCTGATGGCCACGTTCCACGACCGCATCCTGCCCGAGCACGAGGAAACGATCGGGCGGCAGTCGGTGTTCTTCGTGGCGACGGCGGCGGCCGAGGGGCGGATCAACCTTTCGCCCAAGGGCTATGACTGCTTCCGCGTGCTCGGGCCGAACCGGGTCGCGTGGCTCGATCTGGCCGGGTCGGGCAACGAGACTCACGCGCACCTCGTCGCCGACGGGCGGATCACCGTGATGATGACCAATTTCCAGCAGCCCGCGCTGATCCTGCGCCTTTATGGCCGTGGCCGCCCGGTGCTGCCCGCAGATCCCGAATGGGCGGAGCTCGCCGCGCACTTCACCCTGCTACCCGGCACCCGCCAGATCTTCGACGTCACGGTCGACAGCGTCCAGACCAGCTGCGGCTGGGGGGTCCCGCTGATGACCGTCGAGAAGGAGCGGGAAACGCTGATCAAATACCACCGGCAGGCCGATCCGGAGGCTTGGATGGTCAAGACGGCCGGTCGTGACCGCAGTATCGACGGCCTGCCGACGCGCCCGACCGACCGCTATATCCGCGGGAACTGAAGCGGCCCGGCAGCGCTTGGACCGGCGACGATGCAGCTGACCTTCGCCAGCTACAACATCCACAAGGGAGTCGGTCTCGACCGGCGCCGCGATCCCGACCGCATCCTCAGCGTGCTTCGCGAGATCGACGCCGACGTGATCGCCCTGCAGGAAGCCGACCAGCGCTTCGGGGAGCGTCACTCTGTCCTACCGCGGCAGGCGATCGACGATCACAGCCCATGGAAGGTCGTGCCTGTCGGCATGCGTCCCCTGAGCATGGGCTGGCACGGCAACGCGCTGCTGGTGCGGCGGGAGATCGAGGTGCTCGATGCCCGTGCGGTGCCGCTGCCGACGATCGAACCGCGCGGCGCGGTGGCGGCAGACCTGGCGATCGCCGGCCGGCGCTTCCGCGTCGTCGGGATGCACCTCGACCTGTCGGGCCTGCGCCGCCGCCATCAGGTCCGCGCGGTGTGCGATCACCTCGCCGGCGGCGACGGACCCGCCGTCCTGATGGGCGACCTCAACGAATGGTCGGTGCAAGGCGGAGCCCTGCGCGCGTTCGATGCATGCTTTTCGGTGCTGTCGCCAGGCCGCAGCTTCCCCTCGCGCCGGCCGCTCGCCCAGCTCGACCGGATCGTGGTCAGCGACCACTGGTCGGTCGAGGCGACGGGGGTCCATCACAGCGCCCTCGCCGCGGTCGGTTCGGACCACCTGCCGGTCTGGGCGCGGCTGCAAGTTCGCGGATAACCTGCCCAAATTTTAGGCAGTCATACCGCACTGCACAAGAATCGGGCGCACCTAAACGCGCATCCGGAAGGCTGGTTCCGCAGAAACGACTGATCCGGCAAGATTCTGCCGTTTGGCACGCCTCTTGCCTCCTTGGTTTAGCCGGGTCGTTCCGGCCAAAGCCGCAAAGGGGGCATGAATGAAATTCATCATCGCCATCATCAAGCCGTTCAAGCTCGACGAGGTGCGCGAGGCGCTCTCGGGGCTGGGCGTTGCCGGGATGACGGTTTCCGAGGTCAAGGGTTTCGGACGCCAGAAGGGCCAGACCGAGATTTACCGCGGGGCCGAATATTCGACCAACATGCTGCCGAAGGTGAAGATCGAGATCGCCGCGAGCGACGATCTTGCACCGCAGATCGTCGAGACGATCCAGCAAACCGCCAGCACCGAGGCCATCGGTGACGGCAAGGTCTTCGTCCTCGACCTCGCCGAAGCGGTCCGCATCCGCACCGGCGAAGCCGGAGACACCGCGCTGTGAGCGGTCCCAGCCACAACCCTTCCAAGCTTGAGACAGGGGGAAACACCATGATCCGTAAGCTGATCGGCGGCATGGCCGGCGTGGGAGCCTCGCTCTTCGCCACCACCGCCGCCTTTGCCCAGACCGCGATGGTCAAGGCGCCCGATGCCGCCGCCCAGGCCACGATGGTCAACAAGGGCGACACCGTGTGGATGCTGCTCTCCAGCACCCTCGTCCTGATGATGAGCGTGCCTGCGCTCGCATTGTTCTACGGCGGCCTCGTCCGCACCAAGAACATGCTGTCGGTGCTGATGCAGGTCTTCATGATCGTCTCGATCGCCGCACTCGTGTGGGTCAGCTGGGGCTATACGATGGCCTTCACCAGCGGGAACGCCTTCTTCGGCGGCTTCTCGAAGCTGTTCCTCGAGGGGGTCAGCGCGTCGACCTACGCCGCGACGTTCTCGAACAACGTCTACATCCCGGAATTCACCTTCGTGGTGTTCCAGATGACCTTCGCCTGCATCACCCCGGCCCTCATCGTCGGTGCGTTCGCAGAGCGCGTGAGGTTCACTCCGCTGATGATCTTCATGGTCCTGTGGCTGACGGTGATCTACTTCCCGATGGCGCACATGGTCTGGTACTGGGCCGGCCCGGACTTCCTGGTCGATGCTCCCACCGACTATGGCCTGCTGTGGGGCTGGGGCGCGCTGGACTTCGCCGGCGGCACCGTCGTCCACATCAACGCCGGTATCGCGGGCCTCGTCGGCTGCCTCATGATCGGCAAGCGCGTCGGCTTCGGCAAGGAAGCCACCCCGCCGCACTCGCTGACCATGACCATGATCGGCGCCTCGCTGCTGTGGGTGGGCTGGTTCGGCTTCAACGCCGGCTCCAACCTTGAAGCCAACGGCGTCGCCGCGGTCGCCTTCATCAACACCTTCGTCGCCACTGCCGCCGCCGCCGTTTCCTGGGCGATCGTCGAGCAGTTCCACCACGGCAAGCCGTCGATGCTGGGGGCCGCCACCGGTGCGGTCGCGGGTCTCGTCGCGATCACCCCGGCTTCGGGCTTCGGTGCACCGATGACCTCGATCGTCCTCGGTCTCGTCGTCTCGCCGATCTGCTACCTGTTCGTCAGCACGATCAAGAACAAGCTGAAGTACGACGACACGCTCGACGTCTTCGGCGTCCACTGCATCGGCGGCATCGTCGGCGCGATCGCGACGGGCATTGTCGCGGCTCCTTCGCTCGGCGGCCAGGGCGTGTTCGACTACACCGTGTTCCCGGCCGGGTTCGACGCGGCGAGCTACGACATGGGCAAGCAGGTCTTCATCCAGATCAAGGCTGTCCTGTTCACCCTACTCTTCTCGGGTATCGGCTCCGCGATCCTCTACTTCATCGTCGACAAGACCATCGGTCTCCGTCCGACCGAGGAAGCCGAGCGCGAGGGTCTCGATCTCTCCGAGCACGGCGAACGCGCCTACAACTACTAAGTCTCACAAGTTTGGCGGGCCGGGGGTTCATCCTCTCCCTCACATCTCCCGGTCCGCCACCCGATGTTCCTCCTGCGAACAGACTCAGGCCGGAGCTTTAGAGCTCCGGCCCTTTTTTTATGCGAAGCGCCCCCGCGCAGGCGGGGGTCTCATGCGTTTTACGGAACGGTCCGGGAGCCTATTGCAGCGCCTGCCGGACCCACTCGCCGCAGCGCCCGCCGATCATGATGCTGGGCGCATTGGTGTTGCCCGAAACCAGCCGCGGCATGATCGAGGCGTCGGCGACCCACAGCCCCTCGACCCCGCGAACTTTCAGCCGGGGGTCGACCACGTCGCTTTCGTCCGGCCCCATCCGGCAGGTGCCGACCGGGTGATAGATCGTGTCCGACACCTCGCGGATGCGGCGGTCGAGATCGTCATCGTCGTCGTAATTCGGGGCGAAACGCTCCTTCGCACCCATGTCCGACAGCGGCGGCGTGCTCGCGATCCGGTGCATCAGCCGCGCCCCGGCACGCATCAGCTCGAGGTCGCGCGGGTCCGACAGGAAGTTCGGGTTGATCGCGGGTGCCATCGCCGGATCGGGGCTCTTGAGCCTGACCCAGCCCCGGCTTTCCGGGCGCAGCACGCAGACATGGAGCGAGAACCCGTGCACGGCGAGCTTGTCGCGCCCGTGGTTCTGGATGATCGCGCGGATGAAATGGTACTGGACGTCCGGTGCGGGCGCATCGGGGCGGATCGTCACGAACCCGCCGCTTTCAGCAAAATTGGTGGTGAGCATCCCGGTGCGCTTGCGGCGGTGTTCGAGAAACGACTTCGCCACCTGCCAGATGCCCCGCAGCGAGCCGCCGAACAGGGTCAGGTCGTCGAGCTCGTAGCCGGCGAGGAAGTCGCAGTGGTCCTGCAGGTCGCCGCCGACCGCCGCGCAGTCACGCACCACGTCGATGCCCATTTCGGCGAGATGCGCGCCCGGCCCGATGCCCGACAGCATCATCACCTGCGGCGAGCCGAACGCGCCGGCGGAAAGGATCACCCCGCCGCGCGCCTTGAGCGCTTCGCTCTGCCCGCCGCGGCGGATCTGGACGCCGGTGGCACGGCCGTTCTCGATGACGATCCGTTCGACCAGCGCCCCGGTTTCGACATGGACGTTGGGCTTGCCCGTAAGCGGCTCGACGAACGCGCGCGCCGCGGACCACCTCTCGCCGCCGCGCTGGGTGACCTGGTACAGCCCGAAGCCTTCCTGCCGCGCGCCGTTGAAGTCGTCGTTGTGCGGGATCTGCAAGGCATTGGCGGCATCGACGAAGGCGCGCGCGACCGGGCTCGGCGCGATCTGCTCGCTGACCGTCAGCGGGCCATCGCCGCCGTGGAATTCGTCGCCCCCGCGCTGGTTGCCCTCCTGCTTGCGGAACACGGGAAGGACGTCGTCATAAGACCATCCGGTGCAGCCGAGCGCCGCCCAGTTGTCATAATCCCAGCGGTTGCCGCGGATATAGACCATGCCGTTGATCGCGCTGGACCCGCCGAGCCCGCGCCCGCGCGGCTGGTAGCCGACCCGCCCGCCCAGGGCCTCCATCGGCTCGGTATCGTAGGCCCAGTTCGTGGCCTTGGGGAGCATCGCCAGAAGCCCCGGGGTCTTGACGAAAACGTTGTCGTTGGTGCCGCCGGCCTCGAGCAGGCAGACCGACAGTCCGGGGTTCGCCGCCACTTCGGCTGTCGCGGCGCTGCCGGCGCTGCCGCCGCCGATCACGATGACGTCGAACTCACGCATTGACCTGGTGCTCCCCCACGCGGCGCGCTTCGCGCTCCGCCCATTTTCGTTTGATCGCGCCGCTGGAATCGCGGCTGTTGTCGTGGCTCCAGCCGGGCTCGCGCCACAGGTAGCCGCTCTTCGAGCCCCAAGGCGCGCTCCACACGTCGCGGGCGATGCCGATCCATTCGTGGAAGGCCGCCCACAGCAGGTTGAAGCTGCCGAGCTGCTTGACGATCCCATAGCGGATCGGGTCGCGGTCGTCCTCCGGCACGAAGGTGCCGAACATCCGGTCCCACACGATGAACACCCCGGCATAGTTGGAATCGAGGTAGCGCGGGTTGGTAGCGTGGTGGACGCGGTGGTGCGATGGCGTGTTCATCACTGCCTCGAACCAGCCGGGCATCCGCCGGACCAGCTCGGTGTGGATCCAGAACTGGTAGATCAGGTTGATCCCGCCGACGAACAGCACGAGTCCCGGGGGGAAGCCGATCAGCACCAGCGGCAGGCGGAACAGCACGCCGAAGGTGAAGAACCCGGTCCAGGTCTGCCGCAGCGCAGTCGACAGGTTATAGTGCTGGCTCGAGTGGTGGATGACATGCGCCGCCCAGAACCAGCGGCTGCGATGGCCGATGCGGTGGTACCAGTAATACGCCAGGTCGTCGGCAACGAAGGCCAGCACGAAGGCCCACCAGGCATAGCCAATCTCGAACAGGTGGAACTGATAGCCCCAGACCAGCAGCGCGACCGTCGCCGCGCCGAACAGCGCGCCCGCCACGGTGCTGCCGAGGCCGAGGAGCAGGGAGGTCAGCGTGTCGCGCGCCTCGTAACCCGCCGTCCCGGCCCGCCCGCGGATGCGATAGGCGACGATCTCGGCCAGCATGAGCAGCACGAACGCGGGCACCGCGTAGTCCACGGGGTTGGGCAGGTCATCCATCTCGGCGATGGACTTACAGCAATGTCAGCAGCCTGTCATTGACGATCCGCGTCAAACCGAAGCGGCGCTCTCCGGCATCGACGACGACGACGTCTCCATCCACGACCAGCGCCGGCCGGGACGCAAAACGGCGCGCGACCGGGTGGAGGCCCTGGATGCGCAGCACCGCCCAGCTGCCATCGCGCCCTCGCACCAGTGCGCTGCGGCCCTCGGCGTCGGAGAAGGCTTCGTCCGCCTCGAAATCCGGGAGCAGGTCTTCGGCCAGGGCCAGCGCGTCGTCGATTCGCCCGGCGCGGCCAAGCCCGAGCCATGCGACGATCCCGGCCGTTGCCAGGACTGCCACCAGCGAGCCGACCAGGAGCGGCAGGTTCACCGCGCCCCGGCGCTCAGCGAATCGAGCAGGGCGCGGATCGGCGAGAGATCGTATCCGCCCTGCGCGGCCGCAGCGGCCAGATCATCGGGATTGCGCCCTGCCTGCGCCTCCGCCAGCGACCACAGCAAGGTGGAGCGGGTGCCTGACCGGCAATAGGCGAGGACCGGCCGGTCGCCGGCCTTGTCCAGCGCCGCGCGCATCGCCGCGACCTGCGGACCGGAAAAGCCTGCGTGCGTGACGGGGATCGCGACGTATTCGATCCCGGCGGCGCGGGCGGCCGCCTCGATCGCGTCCCCGGGGGTCTGGTCGTCGGACTCGCCCTCGGGCCGGTTGTTGACGATCAGCGCGACGCCGAGCGCCTTCGCCTCGGCCACCTCGTCCACGGTGATCTGCGGGCTGGCGTAAAGCGTAGGCGTGATCTTGCGGAACATGATACGAGTCCTCGATGTGTCGATCGCTGCGTTTCTGCACAAGGACTTGGCCTGACGCAACTCGGCCAGGCGGCAGAAATGTCACAGCGGCAAGCGCGCTATCCCCGCTTTTCCGGAATCCGTTCGCCTTGCCCCTTTTTATGGTCTATACCCCGCGGCGCAATGGACAAAGCCGGCTTCGATCCGGATGATTCCTTGCCGTGCCTTCCGGTCTCCCGCGTCCGGCCGAAGGTGCGGACAAGATGTGGAGCGGATGTAAGGTTTACTGGTTTCTATGGGTTTTGACAGAGGGCGGCGGGGACGCGGACGCGACAAGCGGGACGGTTTCGGCGAAGAAGGCGGCGGTTTTGATCCGTACGGCGGCGGTGGTTTCGGCGGTGGTGACCGCGGCGGCTACGGCGGTGGCGGGTTTGGCGGCGGTGATCGCGGCGGCTACAGCGGTGGCGGCGGTGGTCGCGGCGGCTTCGGCGGCGGCGGCGACCGTGGCGGCTTCGGTGGCGGCGGTGGCGGCGGTGGCCGCTTCGGCGGCGGCGGCGGCGGCGGCGGTTTCCGCGGCGGCGGTGGCGGCGGCATGCCCGCCCAGGTCGTCGGCACCGGCAAGGGCGTCGTCAAGTTCTTCAACGGCCAGAAGGGCTTCGGCTTCATCCAGCGCGAAGACGGCGGCGAAGACGTGTTCGTCCACATCAGCGCGGTTGAGCGTGCCGGCCTCGAAGGCCTGGCCGAGGGCCAGCAGCTCGAGTTCAACCTTGTCGATCGCGGCGGGAAGATCTCGGCGGCCGACCTCCAGGTCGTCGGCGACGTCATCCCCGTGGCGGCCAAGCCCGCTGCCCCGCAGCGCGAGCTGACCGGCGAGAAGGCGACCGGCACGGTCAAGTTCTTCAACGCGATGAAGGGCTTCGGCTTCATCACGCGTGACGACGGCCAGCCGGACGCGTTCGTCCACATCAGCGCGGTCGAGCGTTCGGGCATGCGTGAGCTGAACGAAGGCGACAAGCTGGAATTCGACCTCGAAGTCGATCGACGAGGCAAGTACTCGGCGGTCAACCTCGTTCCGCGTCAGGGTTGACTTCAGCGCTTCGGCCCCCGGTTTGACCGGGTGCCGGCCACAGTCTAAAGACGCACGGATGGCGGCTCCTTTGGGAGCCGCCATTTCTCGTTTGCGTCGCGCTTTTCCGAAATACCCCGGATTTTTTCTGCAGAGGAGCAAGCCAATGTCGATCACCCCGCTGATGCCCGTGTACCCCCGGTGCGACGTGCGTCCGGTGCGAGGCGAGCATTGCCACCTGATCTCCGAAGACGGCCGTCGCTTTCTCGACTTTGCCAGCGGCATTGCCGTGAACCTGCTCGGTCACTCGCATCCCGGCCTGATCGGCGCGATCCAGAAGCAGGCGGAGACGCTGATGCATGTCTCCAACCTCTATGGCAGCCCGCAGGGCGAGGCGCTGGCGCAGCGGCTGGTCGACCTGACCTTTGCCGACACCGTGTTCTTCACCAACTCCGGCGCGGAAGCGGTGGAGTGCGCGATCAAGACCGCTCGTGCCTATCACCAGCACGCCGGCAACGATCACAAGTTCGAGCTGATCACCTTCAAGAACGCGTTCCACGGCCGGACGATGGCGACGATCAGCGCCTCGAACCAGGAGAAGATGCACAAGGGCTTTGCCCCGCTCCTGCCCGGCTTCAAGTACGTCGAATTCGACGATCTCGAAGGCGCGAAGGCGGCAATGGGCCCGAACACCGCGGGCTTCCTCGTCGAGCCGATCCAGGGCGAAGGCGGCATTCGTCCCGCCTCGGACGCGTTCATGAAGGGCCTGCGCGAGCTTTGCGACCAGAACGACCTGATGCTGATCCTCGACGAGGTCCAGTGCGGCGTCGCCCGCGCCGGTACGCTCTATGCCTATGAGCAGTACGGGATCGAGCCGGACATCCTCGCCACCGCCAAGGGCATCGGCGGCGGCTTCCCGGTCGGTGCCTGCCTCGCAACGGAGAAGGCGGCGCGCGGAATGGGCTTCGGCACCCACGGCTCGACCTATGGCGGCAACCCGCTGGCGATGGCCGCAGGCATGGCGGTGCTCGACGTGGTCGCCGACCCGGCGTTCCTCGCCGACGTGCGCGACAAGGGCGAACGCCTGCGGGGACGGCTCGAGCAGTTCATCGGCAATTACCCCGACCTGTTCGAACTCGTCCGGGGTCGCGGCTTGATGATCGGCGTCAAGATGAAGTCGGAAAGCCGCCCGTTCGTCGCGCACCTGCGCGATAACCATCACCTGCTCACCGTGGCGGCGGGCGACAACACCGTGCGGGTCATCCCCCCGCTGGTGATCGACGACAGCCACATCGAGGAGTTCATGGAGAAGCTTTCGGCCGCCGCCGCGAGCTACAAGATCGAGGAGCCCGCGGCCTCATGACCCGGCACTTCCTGAACCTGTCCGATGCCGGCGGCAATGCCGTCGCCGCGATGATCAATGACGCGATCGACCGGAAGGCGGCGCGGAAGGGCCTACCCAAGGGCAGCGCCGATCGCGATGCTCCGCTCGCCGGGCATGTCCTGGCCATGGTGTTCGAGAAGAACTCGACCCGCACCCGCGTCTCGTTCGACGTGGCGATGCGCCAGCTCGGCGGGTCGGCGCTGATCCTCGATGCGGGGACGACTCAGCTCGGTCGGGGCGAAACCATCGCCGATACCGCGCGCGTACTCAGCCGCATGGCCGATGCCATCATGCTGCGCACCGATGACCATGCCAAGGTCGAGGAACTGGCACACTATGCCGACGTTCCGGTGATCAATGGGCTTACCGACCTCTCCCACCCGTGCCAGATCATGGCCGACCTCCTGACCGTGATCGAGCATGGCAAGGCGCTGCCCGGCCTGGAAGTCGCGTGGCTGGGAGACGGCAACAATGTGCTCAACTCGATCGTCGAAGCGGCGGGGCTGATGAAGTTCAACGTCCGCGTCGGCGTGCCTGAGGGCTACGAGAGCGACGCTTCGTTCATCGAGGCGGCGCGCGCCGGCGGGGCCGGCATCTCGGTCACGCGCGACGCAGCCGAAGCAGTACGCGGCGCGGACGTGGTGGTAACGGACACGTGGATCTCGATGGGCCAGACCCATGCCGAGGCCAAGCTCGCCGCGATGGCGCCGTATCAGGTCAACGAAGCCCTGATCGCGCAGGCGAAACCCGACGCACTGTTCCTCCACTGCCTGCCCGCGCACCGTAACGAGGAAGTGACGGACGGGGTGATCGACGGTCCGCACTCCGTTGTATGGGACGAGGCGGAAAACCGCATCCATGCACAAAAGTCGGTCCTTCGCTGGGTGTTCGGTCAACTGTGAGCGAAGCGCAGAGAACCGACGGAGAGCACGGCTTCGACCAGCCGCTCTACTTCACGCTGCCCGACCGCGATGCGCGCGGCCGGGTGGTGCGGCTTGGCCCCGTCCTCGATGAAATCCTCTCGGCGCACGACTACCCGGTCCCGGTCAAGCATATCCTGGCGGAGGCGCTGACGATCACCGCGTTGCTCGGGACCTTGCTCAAGGACGACGCCGGCCAGTTGACTCTCCAGGCGCAGACGCAGGACGGCGTCATCGATCTCCTCGTCTGCGACTACCGTGGCGGCGAGCTGCGCGGCTACGTCCGCCACAACCGTTCGCGCCTCGACGAGCTTGGTCCGGTCCCGTCGCTGTTCTCACTGTTCGGCGACGGCTATCTGGCGATCACCTTCGACCTCGCGACGACCGGCCAGCGGTATCAGGGGATCGTTCCGCTTGAGGGCAATTCGCTGGCGGAGGCCTGCGAAAGCTATTTCTTCCAGTCCGAACAGGTGCCCACGCTGATTCGGGTCGGCGTGAGCAGCACCCGCGACGAATGCGTGGCTGGGGGATTGCTTGTCCAGCATCTGCCCGAAGGCGAGGAAGGGCGTGAGCGGCTCCACGCGCGGCTCGATCATCCGGAGTGGGAACACGTCTCCGCACTGGCTGGAAGCATGCGCCCCGAGGAACTGGTGGATCCGGCCTTGAGCCTCGAAGCGCTGGTCTGGCGCCTGTTTCACGAGGAACGGGAAGTGCGCGTCGAACCCGGCAGGCCGCTGGTCAAGGGTTGCCGCTGCAGCATCGCCCACTACCGCGAGCTTCTGGGACGGTTTTCGGAAGAAGATCGAGCGGAAATGCGCGATGATTCAGGGGCAATCGTGATCGACTGCGCCTTCTGCTCGCACGAGTTCGTGATCCACGACTGATCCAATTTCGAACGCTTCATCTACGCTATAGGGCGTTTCGTCGCAGCAGAAAATCTGCTATGAACTATGCGCCCGACCACATCGAGCATCCCGGACGGGCGCTAGGTGGCGAATATGCAAGTGAAAGCGGATAACCTGCCGACGAAGCGCATGGTCAGGCGCGTACTGTGGATCGCCGGCATCCTCGCGGCGGGAATTACTGCAGGTACCACGCTCGCCCAAGGCCCCGCCCTTGCGATGCTCGACAGGCTCCAGCCCGGACAGTGGGAGCTGCGTGACCGGAGCGGAAGCGATGTGCGTCGCTTGTGCGTGAGCTCGGGCCGCAAGCTGATCCAGGTCCGCCACTTCGGGGAGACCTGTCAGTCGTTCATCGTCCAGGACACGCCCGGCGAGGTGACGGTGCAATACACCTGCCCTGGTACAGGAAACGGCCGGACCCGCATCCGGTTCGAGAATCAGGCTCTCGCTCAGGTCGAGTCGCAAGGGATCGCTCGCGGCTTGCCATTCGAATTCGTGGCAGAAGCCCGCCGCGTCGGCGACTGCGGGCGTTGACGCCGCTTTCGTTTGCCTCGGCAACCTCGGCAAGCTAGCTCTGGGAGGATGGTTTCTCCCGATACGACCGACAGTTCCTCCGCCGCAGTCGTCCTCCTGTCGGGCGGGCTCGATTCAATGGTTTGTGCCGGACTGGCGCGCGAGCAGGGTTTCCGCATCCTGGCGCTGACCATCGATTACAACCAGCGCCACCGGGTGGAACTCGACCATGCGCGGCGAATTGCAGAGCGCATCGGGGTGGACCGCCACGTTGTGCTCCCGCTCGACCTCAGGCAGTTCGGCGGTTCCGCGCTGACCTCGGACCTCGCGGTTCCAAAAGACGGCCTTGGCCCGGATATCCCCGTGACCTACGTCCCGGCGCGAAACCTCGTATTTCTCTCGCTCGCACTGGCTTGGGGCGAAGCAGTCGGGGCCAGCGATCTGTTCATCGGGGTCAATGCGCTCGACTACTCGGGTTATCCGGACTGCCGGCCCGAATTCGTTTCGGGGTTTGAGCATCTTGCAAGGGTCGCGACCAAGTTCGGGAGCGGAGGCGGCACTGTCCGCATTCACGCGCCTTTGCAGAACCTGACGAAGGCTCAAATCGCCCGAGAAGCCCACCGGCTGGGGCTTGATCCGGGGGAGAGCTGGTCGTGCTACGATCCGCGGGTGGACGGTCGACCTTGCGGCCTTTGCGACTCTTGCCGGTTGCGAAAAGCGGGGTTCGCGGAAGCCGGGCTGCCCGATGGCAGCAACTACGCCTGACAACCAGATATAACCGGAGAGACCTGAATGACCCCCGATCAGCCCACCGAGGAGCGGATTCCGCCGTATAGCTGGTACGTCCTCGGCGTCCTGGTCGTGGTCTACATCCTCAATTTCATCGACCGGCAGATCCTCTCGATCCTCGCCAATGACATCAAGGCGGACCTCGACCTCACCGACGCGGATCTCGGGTTCCTGTACGGCACGGCGTTCGCGGTGTTCTACGCGTTGTTCGGTATCCCCCTCGGACGCCTCGCGGACAGCTGGCACCGGGTGAAGCTGATGAGCGCAGGACTTGCCTTGTGGTCGGTCATGACCGCCGCGTCCGGCTTCGCCCGAAACGGGGCGATGCTGACCGGCGCGCGGATCGGTGTGGGCGTGGGTGAAGCGACGGCCAGTCCGGCGGCCTACTCGCTGATTTCGGACTTGTTCCCCAAGCGGCTGCGCGCGACCGCGCTGGCGATCTACTCGTCCGGCCTGTATCTCGGCGGTGGTCTGTCGCTGCTGATCGGCGGGCTGATCGTTGAGCGATGGAACGCGGCTTATCCCGGTGGAGGACCGCTCGGCCTGGCCGGGTGGCAGGCAGCCTTCATGGCCGTCGGCATTCCCGGCATCCTTCTCGCGTTGTGGGTTGCGACGATCCGGGAGCCGATACGGGGCGCGATCGACGGCTTCCCGACTCCGCCAGATCCCCAGCCGTTCAAGGGCTTCTTCAACGAGTTGCTCGACGTGATTCCGCCCTTCACGCTGATCGGTGCCCTGCGTCGGGGCCCAATGGCGCTGGTTCTCAACCTTGTCGTGGCCGCCTTGATCGCATTGGCCGTCAAGCTGGCGACCTGGCTCGCGGGCGCATCGACCTTGCAGCAATGGCTGTTCGTCGGAGTGGGCGTCTATGCCGTGTACTGCTGGGCCGCTGCCCTTCGCTCTCGTGACCTGCCGACGTTCCGGCTGATCTGGGGTTCGCCCGCCTTCCTGTGCACCACGCTGGGTTATGGAATGGTGGCGTTCGTGTCGTACGCAGGATCCTACTGGGGCGCGCCCTATGCCGAGCGGACATTCGACATCGACAAGGCGGATCTCGGATGGCTGATCGGCGCCCCGGGCGCATTGGCCGGATTCCTTGGCGTGATTCTGGGGGGAAGAGTCGCCGATGCGTTGCAGGAACGATATCCGGCCGGGCGGATCATGGTTGTGCTCTTCGGATTGCTGGCACCAGTACCGGCGGTCTTCGGCGCATACACCACTGACTCGTTCGCGGTGTTCGTCGTCCTGAACTTCGCAGGGATCGCCCTGTCATCGTCCGCGCTCGGCGCAGCGGCGGCAGCGAGCCAATCGCTCGTCCTGCCGAGAATGCGCGGGACCGCCACGGCCTCGTTCTTCCTGGCGACGACGCTCGTCGCCTTGGCGCTGGGGCCATTCATGGCCGGCTATGTCTCGGCCCGCAACAACGACGACCTCGGGCTTGGCGTGCTCTCGACCCTCGCAGTTGTTCCGATCGGAACAGTGCTGCTGCTCCTGGCGATCAAGCTCGTTCCCGCAGCAGCCGCGACCGTTGCGGGTCGAGCGCATGCTGCGGGAGAAGCAGCGGTTTTCAGCTAGACCGCACGACGAAGCACGCCGCAGGCGACCCGGCCGCCACTGTTGCCTGACGGATCTGTGCGGTAATCGTCGGCCCCGGCATGGATGACGATGGCGGTTCCGTCAGCGTCGAAGAGTTGTGCCATGTCCAGGGTGGAAGACAGCGGCAGCGACACGCTGGCGGTCCCGTCCGCCCCGACCTCAAGGTTGGGTATGTCGCCCTGATGCATCCCGGCTGGATTGGCCGAGCCATGCTGGCGGCCATCGGGATTCAGGTGGCCTTTCGCCGACGCAAAGTCCGGCGCATCGCATGCGCCAACCGTGTGCAGATGGATGCCATGCGCACCCGAGGTCTGCCCCGACACGCCGATTGCAATCGACCATCCAGCCGCCTGGCGGAGTTCCGCCTTGCCGACCTCATGGCCAGCCACATCGCGCAGGGTAGCTGTCGCGACGATGGTTGTGGCGGCGGTCCTGGCCGGTTCGGCTGACGTCATCGCGCAGCCAGAAACGAAAATCAGAACTGAAACGGCGATGCAGGCTGTCTTGAAGGGTGTCACGTTACTCTCCGGCACTCCCCGTCCGGCGAGCATGGTAACGCCATCACGACAAAGAAAAAGGGGCCGGATTTCTCCGACCCCTCTTTCTGATTGGCGTGAGCCTTGGCTTACATGCCCGAGCCCGGACCGTAGGTGATTTCCACACGACGGTTCTGGGGTTCGCGCACGCCGTCCGCGGTCGGGACGCGCGGGTTGCTTTCGCCGAACGCCTGGCTGCTGATCGCACCATCCGGCACGCCATGCGTGGTCAGGTACGAACGGACCGAAGCGTTGCGGCGCTCCGACAGGCCCTGGTTGTACGTCACGGTACCCGAACGGTCAGTGTAACCGGCGAGCATGATCGGCACGCGGGCGCAGTTGCCGTAGGCGGTAACCGCGTTGTCGAGAACCGTCGCAGCTTCCGGCGTGATGTTCGACTTATCCCAGTCGAAGAACACGATGTACGGACCCTTGTTGCAGACCGGCGCAGGCTTGGGAGCCGGCGGCGGGGGCGGCGGGGGCGGCGGCGGGGGCGGCGGCGGCGGCAGAGCTTCCTCGACCGGGGCGGCGCCACCGAAGTTGTAGGTCAGCGTGCCGAGGATCGAGTGCGAGCGGAAACGGGTTTCCACGTCGCGGCCGGCGCTGTCGATCAGGTTGACGTTGTCGGCGTTGAAGAAGCGATACTTCAGGCCCACGTCCCAGTGATCGTCGATCGGAGCGCGGATGCCGGCGATCGCCTGCCAGGCGAAACCGGTGTCCGAATCGTCGAGGAACGGGACGGTCTGGTTCAGAGCGCCTTCGATGTTGACGCGGGCAACGCCCGCACCGCCGCCGACGAAGCCCTGGACGCCATCGTCAGGACCGAAGTCCAGCATGCCGTTCAGCATGAAGCTGAGCGCGTCGGCGTGGCCAGTCACGGCATCGATGTCGCGGTTGAAGAAGGTCGGATTCGCAAGATTGCCGATCGCGCTCCGGGTGTAGATCGAGTCGTTGCGAGCACGACGGTAGCTGGTTTCAGCTTCGAGGCGGAAGCCGCCGAAGTCGTAACCGACAATGCCACCGACGTCGAAACCGCCATCATAGTCAATGGAGGTGGCGTCGTTGACCGCGCCCACATCGAAATCCTGATCCTGGACAAGCATGGCACCGCCGTCGAGTTCGACATACCACGAATCGTCGCGGGCCACAGCCGGGGCTGCCAAGGCCGTCGAGGCCAGGGCCATCCCAATGACCAATTTCCGCATTATAGTTTCCCCTTTTTGCGATAGGTGCCACTTCGTGGCGAAGGTCTATCTTTTTAGTTGGTCACGTGCAAGCGGGCAAAATCGCCATGTGTTGCCGAAAAGCCACGGAATTTGGCCGGAAATCTGCAACAAATGAAGCGGAAACTACCCTCATGTGCCGGGGAAATGCCTTGTGGCGGGATCGGTTCCCGGTCCTATGTGAAAATACCGGCAGAGCGAAGCGCCGCGATCAGGCCAGACAGGCATGCCCGTGCCTCCACGTCGATGACCGCTCCGCCGCTGGCTTCCGTGGGTGAGACGATGACTCGCCACTCCCCGTCGTAGAGAAGAAACGCACCTCTCGCCCGGTCCAGCAGCCTCATGCCGAACTGTGGAGCGATGAATCGCCAGCCTCCCTCGCTCCAGCCGGCAAGCTTTCCGTCCTGACCCGCCCACGCACCCTGTGGCGAAGATGCCACTAGCCAGAGCGCGCCCACGTCCGGGTCGGCAGGCGGTGTCGCCAGTTCTGTCTCGATGGCCCCGTGGAGCAGGAAGTCTGCGCGCAGAAGCGCCTCGTTGACCGTGACCTCTTTCTGCGCCTGCCCGGCATAAAGCAGGGGCAAGGCAAGTCTTGGGGTGGTACCGGGGAAGGACAAGGGATCAGGCATGAGAGGTTCCAGTCAGGTTAGCCAGGCAGGCCAAAAACGAGGGGAAGCGAAAGCGCACTTCGCCCGACTTGCCGCACTTCGATGGTGGCGCCGATTGCAGCGGCTGCGACGTCTGCTGCAGGCAGGGTCAGGTTCGGCGATGTCGGCTGCCAGGACGAAAGCAGCTGGCCGGAAGAGATCAGCCGGACGTCCCAAAGCTCCGTTTCTTCGTTGAGCGGCACTTCGATCTGGTCAGGCCAGGTCCACGCTCCCCGCGCTCGCCGGATCCATTTAAGTTCGAGTCCACCATCGGAACGAACGACCAGCGATCCATGGACCGGCGACAGCGGACGAAGAGTTGCGCCTGCCGAGGTAATGGCCGCCATTGCCGGCGTCGGGTCTCCGACACCGCTCGCAAGCACCGTGGCGTGACCCGCGTCACCCACTGCCTGGGCTTCAATCGGAACGAGCGCATCGTCGAGCAAGACAAACGTCTCGCCCGGTTGGTGCGCCGCGATGGCATGTTCAGTTCCACCGCGACCGCGCAGAAGTCCGGACAGGATCCAGCGCCCGCCGCCCATTGGTTCGGCCTGGCCGAACTGCACGATCTCCTCTCCGACGAGCGCCTTGTTGCTGCCCGCGAAGAGCTGGGCGATATCCGCTTCGCCAAGCGACTGGTCTTGGCCGACCAGCTGGATATCGATGGCGGAGCGCAAGTCGAGAAAATGCGAACTGGCCGCTCCAAGGGGAGCCGCCGCAGTGCCGATGACGGCGCGGCGCCTTCCCGTCCCGCCGAGAGATACCAAGACCCCGCCAGGACGCTCGACCAGAAGCGCCGCGCCGCTCCAGCCCGCGCTTGCCGACGAAGCCGCTGCGAAGATCGCGGGTTCGCTCCCGCTGCCGCTCCCGTCCCAAGGCAACTCGAACGCCGCGAGGCGGGTCGCCCCGGCCACGAGATCCAGCGGCATATTGGCCCTGCCAGGGTCCGCCGCTCCAGCGGTGAATGCCGGCCGGGGCGGTAGGCGGGTCAGGCGCAGATCGACCCCGTCTGCTTGCCACTCCCACTGTTCGACCCGCCAGGCCCCCGGTCTCGAGGGCATCGCCACGATCGACCCAGGCGCGAACCGGCGGTCGATCGTCGCGATCCGGTACTGCGCCCCTTCACGGGCATCCGCAGTCCGGCGGCTCGCACCGTCGGCCAGTTCACGGGCGACTTCGGAAGACAGCGCGGCTGGCAAGTCGGTGACCGCAATGTCGCCGGGCGAAGCACGCCCCCTGCCCCGCTGCAGGCTCGGCTGATAATCGCGGCCCGTGTCGTAGTAACGCAGGGCACAGACCCGGGCCTTCGGGCGGGCGGCCCGTTTGCCGCTGGTCCCGGCAAAATGGCCGGGTTCGGAATCGTCGCGTGAACGCGCCGGCTCCGGCAGCATCGGCAAGACCCCCGCAGGGTGCACCTCGCCGCCAGAGATGGCGAAGTCTTCGCCCCAGGCATTGCACGACAGCGGGAAGGCCTGGGCCAAGGTGGCAATACTGTCGCCGACTGTGCCGCGATCGACCGTGAAACCCGTCATCGCCATCTCGAGCCCGTCCACCGAAACCTCGGGTGCGAGCGCATGGATCACGTCGGCCACGCTTGATCCGGCCGGATCCGCAAAAACCTCGAAGGTCAGCGAAGGTATGCGATTGCCGAATTCGGCGAGTTCGAGGTCCTCGAAGACGGCAT
This sequence comes from Novosphingobium sp. FW305-C-111, assembly GCF_058783565.1. NCBI lineage: Bacteria > Pseudomonadati > Pseudomonadota > Alphaproteobacteria > Sphingomonadales > Sphingomonadaceae > Novosphingobium > Novosphingobium sp. FW305-C-111. The sequence continues at coordinate 60,778 of NZ_JBYSYP010000003.1, read as the reverse complement.
AGGCCGTCCCGCGAAAGGCCGGGCAAAGCGTTGCCCCCTCTGCCTGGACGATGATCGGATCGGCAGCCTGGTCGCCAAAACCGGAGTGGAAACGCAGCACACCGCCGACCTTGAGGTCGCCGGCCGTCCCCCTCAGGAGGTTGCCGTCTGCCCAGACCCGGCCGATCGCACCGATCGGCCGGCTGCCCAAGGCAACCGCGAAAGATGCCGTATAGGTGTAGCTCGTGACCGACGGCCTCCCCTTGCCGCCACCCTGCTTCTTGCGGTGCTCGACCAGGTCGGTCGCCCAGATCACCGAGCCGGCGGTGCGCATGGTGCCGAAGTGAAGGGGAAGCGCCGAACCATAGCTGGAGGTCTGGACGCCCAGTTCCTTGAGCCGAGGCCCGTCCACGTTGCGTCCGCCAAAGATCGCCGCATCGACCTGACGGCCGACAAGCGCGCCGATTGCGCCGCCCAAAGGTCCACCGAAAACTGTTCCGACGGCGGTAAGGAGTAGCGTAGCCATGAAGCATCAGTCCTTGGAAGTCGCCAGCCGCCATTGCCGCAGCACCGGCCAAGGCAACGGTTCGGGCAGGAACGTCACCCGGCCGAGGGTGGCATGGGCGTGGACGTAGCCACCGGTGACGCGCACGAGCAGGTGCGGCTGGAGCGCGTGGACCGCGACCAGCACGATGTCTCCGTGGCTCACGGCCGGCTCGAGACCACTGGCGGCTGCAGCACCGAGGAATTGCTCGATCCGCGTGGTCCGCATCGAGTAGCCGCGCGGCGGGTGGACCGTCCTGCCGGTCATTTCGAGCGCGGCCGCGACCAATCCCACGCAATCGATACCGCTTTCCGGATCGCGCCCATGCAGCCGAAACGGCGAGCCGACGAGCGACACGGCCGCTTCGGCCAAGGTCATGCTCATGGCTGCGGAGACGGATAACGTGTCAGCAGGTCGTTGCCCGGCAGGAAGGGCTCGCCCTGGAAGTTGATGGCATTGCCGAAACGCCCGCTGCAGGTCTGCAGCGTATGGTCGCAACCTTCGCGCAGTTCCGCACGGGCGCCGGCTTGGATCGCGAGATCGATCTCGCGCTCGATCGACAGCCATTCGCCCGCGGCCCCTTCGATCCGCAGCGGGACGCCAGCGTCCGGTCCGTCGAGCCAACGCAAGGTCCCGTCTACGGCTTGCGAAGCCGCCACCGGCGATGAAAGCCTGAGCGACGCACGATCATCGGAAACCTCGAGAACCTCGACCTCATGGCTGAAGCGAGATGCCGACAACGTGCATCCCGGCCCGCAGAACTCGGCGCGGCAGGTGGGAGCCGTCCGGGCGACCGGTTCATGGTCGAGCAGGGCCTTGAGCGATTCCAGCTCGGCCGAGAAGCCGTTCCCGTCGCGGCTGACCGCGCCGATCGTGCCGGAATAGATCGTCTCGTGTTCGAGCGTCTCCCAGTCGACCAGTCCGGTCGCCACGCGCGCGCCATCGAAGCGGCCGCACGACAGTTCGTCCTCGCGGATCGCGTCATGAGACAGGCTGCCGCTGATTTCCGCGCTGTCAGGCTCGAGATCGGCCGACATCCGGATCGCCGACGGAACCATGCCCGGTGCCGAGCGATGGACCACGCCGGCGAAGGCGAGATCACGGTCGTGGCTGACAAAGCCCATCGCGACACCATCGGTCCGCTCGATCCGCCACCATGTCGCAACCGTCTCCAGCGAGCTGGCGAACCACGCGCGGGTCATGCGTCTTCCCTGATTTCGACGAGCATAACGCTGGGGGCTTCACCGGCAGCGAATGCGGCGCTGGAAATGTCGAGACGATCGTCGGCAAAGCGGACAGGTACGTCGAATTCGAAGCCGGCCCGGACTATGGCGCCGGCGGGCGGTGCGGTTTCGAGCCGGATCGTGCCGAGGGACTCCAGCGAGAAGGCGGTTGTCTCGACGCCGTCCACACTGACCCGGATCGTCCCGGCCCGCGGCCTCGTGATCCGCCGCGGCTGCGCATCCTCGCCCGCGCCGTAGGCTTTCACCAGCTCGAACCAAGCCCGTGCGCCGTCTCCGGTGCCCAGCACCTGATCCAGCGCGGACGGCGTCCCGGTCATGCCCGCTGAACTGAAGTCCGAAGGGTCAGCGAGCCGGAAGCCCCGCGCCATGCCGCGGCGAGCGCGGAAGAAAGCGACCAGCGTACCCAGTTCGGATTCCGAGCGGATGCCCGGCCCGACGTCGAAGCGAAGGCGGGCATTCGACCACAGGCTGTTGCGCCGTTCATGGCCCGACGCGGTGAGCATGACCTGGGTGGAGAATTCGGGCGCGATGGTCGTTCCCCGACCCAGCGGCAGGGGATAGGAAAGATCGTCGAAAGCTTGCATCTCGTCGTCCTCGGGAAGGTCGGGCAGGCGGGTAAAGCCGTCGCGGCAGACCTGTGGCAGCGCCCAGACGAACGTCTCGACCACGCCGAGGTCGCGGGCTTCGCTCGCGGCCCTGTCGATCGCCGCCCACTGCGCTTCGTCGGCGGGATCGAGGACAAAACCGGACAGGTAGTGCTGCCTGTTTCGGGGATACCCCAGCCGCGCCTCGGCGATCGCCCGGCCCTGTTCGTGCAAGGCCTCGAACTGACCGGTCACCCAGTCGTAGTCCTCGATCTGGAGGACGTCGAACGCGGGCGAAGCCCAGCCAGCCGGAAGGTTCGCCCGCCGCGCCTCCGGCATGGCTGGATCCAGCACGGTCGGCAGGTAAGCGAGCAGCAAGGCCTCGGCCGGTGCCGGGGCCGGTACGGCGCGCACCGCGGCGACAAGCGCAGCCGTCGATTGGGCAAGCAGCGAACCGGCCTCATCGAGCAGCGCGAGTTGCGCCGAGGAGAGCGAAGCATCGCGCAAGTCTGCAATTGCAGGCGGCGATCCCCCGAACGCGGACTTTGCCGCGTCGTCATAGAGCGCGATCCGCCCGTCGGATGCAGTCCACCACCACGGCTCGCCGACCTGGTATCGTACCGGCAAGCCCGCAGCCTTGAGCATGGCCGCCAGCGCGACCGCCACCTTGGCAAGCCATGCTTGCGCGGCGCTGTTGGCCGGGGAAAGCAGGGCCGAAGGCGGCACCCAGCCCGTGCGCGCCGGCGTTCCGTCCACGTAGCGCTGCTGCCACGCCGCCGGACAGTTCTGCGCCAGCACCTCGTACGACTGAGAGCCGATGACCGTATGTCCACGAGCCTTTGCGAGCCGGAAGAACTCGTCGTGCCAGGCCTCGGCTGCCGCGTTGAATGCCGGTAGAGCGGGATCGACGACGAACCCTCCCGCACCGTCCGGCGACAGGCGGTAGAAATGGCTCATGCCGATGTAGTGGTTGATCGACCCGCGATAGCCGAGCCCGCGGATCGTCCGCAGCAGCCGTGCCGGGGTCTGGTTATAGGCGTCGTCGTAGCCGGTGCAGATCGACAGGCCGTGCGGCGGGACCATGACGTCGCCGATGGCAAGCATCGGCTCGTGTCCCTGGCAGGACATCTCGCTGAGTTCCGCCCAGCCCACTGCGGCGACGGCGAACGGCGTCGGACTGGCCGGATCATAGCCCGGGGAAACCAGAGAGACGAACAGCCGGTCGATGTCGGCAGGGTGGACCGGGTCGGCTTCGCCAGGATGCAGGAAGCCGCCAGCGAGATCCGAGAACGGCAAAGTCACCCGCGCGTCGGTCGGCGAGCCCTCGGCATAGTTCCACAGCCGCACGTACCACGTCCGCGCCGCACCGGCGGCGTCGCGTCCCTCGATCGTCAGCGTGGGGCCGTTGACGGAATCGAGCGGGATCAGGCCTGCCGAACGCCAGCGAAACGACAGGGTCAGGCGCGAATAGTCGCTCCGCGTTTCGTAGGCGAGAAGCGGGTGATCCCACTTGTCCTCGCTTTCCCAGATGACCCCGACGAGGTCGTCGCTCTTCTGGAATACCGCGTCGATCCGCAGGGTGTCCGGAGCCGGCGTGGTGACCGCCGCAATGGCCGGACGCGGGAAGTTCACCGTCCAGAAGCGCGGGTCGAAGCGCTGGATGAAGTCCGCCTGCTGCACCGTGCGGCGCTTGGCGAGCCAGTAGGTCATCGGATTCCCTCAGTATTCGGAGAGCGCGCGCTTGACCGCCTGGGCGACCTGGCGGCTCGATCGGCGGAGGCTTTCCGGCGCGGAACTGCCTTGCGGCGAAACCACGCGGATCGAGACGTTGACGTCGCGCGCGCCGCCCGTTCCCGCGTTGGGCACCACCCGGCCGGACGACGTCGGGACAAACAGTTCCGGTCCACGCTCGCCGACGAGGTAGCCGCGGCCCGGTGCAACCGGCCCGCCGGTGGCCCGGCCGGGCAAGCCGAAGATCGAGCCGATCAGGCCGCCAAGGTTGAGTACCCCGCCAAGACCGCCGCCGCCGCTTCCACCGCCAAGTCCGATCGAACCGAGGCCGATCTGCAGCGCCTGTGCCGCGATCTCGTCGAGCGTGTTCAGGGCAATGCGCTTGAGGTCGTCGAAGCCGAGGCTGCCACGCCGGATCGCACCCAGAAGGCCGCGCTCGAGCGTATCCCCTGCGCGGGTAAACCCGTCGACCAGGATCGAATCGAAGCTGCTGCGCATCTGCGCGATGTCATTGGTGAAGCCGGACGTGCTGGCCCGCACCTCGACCACCAGTTGGGACAAGTCATCCATCGCGTTCGCGCTCCATCAGGGCATCGAGGGTCCGCCGGTCGAGACCGTCGCCGGCGGGCGGGGATAGGGCAGCGAGGACGGCGGCGAGCTCTGCCGGCGTCGCGGCCCAGAACAGAGGCGGCGTCCAGCCGAGCAGGATCGCCGCCTGGCCGGACAGCCGCGTCGCCGCCGTGCCGAACCGCTCGCTCATCCGCCGCCTTGGAGGATCTGGACGAGCACCGCACGCAGCGGCGCGGTGCAGCGGGCCAGCCCGGCGGCCGCCACCGCCTCGGCAAACGCCTCGCGGGTCATGTTCTCGCGGTCGCGCAGGCAGTGCCAGAACAGGGCGACCAGTTCGGAAAGGCGGAGCTGGCCCGCGCTGGCCCGTTCGACGAGCGCGAACAGCGGGCCCAGTTCCTCCTCGGCGGCGACAAGGGCCGCGAAAGTCGGCCGCAGGACGTGGCTCGTGCCGGCCAGGACCAGCACGGCCTCGCCGCGATGCGGGTTGGCTCCGCTCACGCCGGCGCCACCACGCCCGAGCTTTCGAGGGTCAGCGCGTAGTTGCGCTCGCCGTTGAAGTCGCCGGAGTAGTCGAGCCGCTGGATCAGGAACTGGCCGCGCAGCTTTTCGCCATCTTCGAACGACAGCTCGTAATTGTCGATGGTACCCGATAGCGCGTTGGACCGGATCTGCCCTTCTGCCGCACTGCCAAGAAAAATTCCCGCCGCGCTCACGGAGACCGAGCGGGTGCCTGCACCCGTCAGCAGCTCGCGCCAGCCGCCGGAATCCTTGGTCGTGATGACCACGGCCTCGCCGTTGATCGACATCTGGGTGGTGCGCAGCCCCGCCACGGTCGAAAAGACCGGCGGGGTCGCGCCGTCACTGATCTTGAGCAGGAAGGCGCTGCCTTTCTGGGCTGCCATAGGTGATTCTCCTTTGTGGAAGGTCAGGCCGCGAGGACGCGCGCCCGGTATTCGAGGACAAGCGCGCGGCGCGCTTCGCCGCGCTGCTCGGCGCGGGCGCGCAGGAAGGTGAGGCTGGCGATGCGGAAGCCGTCATGCGCCATCGGCAGGCTCTCGACCCGCCGCTCGACCGCACCGACGAGCGCCGCTTCCGACAGGGGATCGTCGCCGCGGTAGTTGAGTTCGAGCGCGACCCGGACCTCGCGGCCCGCGATATCCTTGGCGCTCCAGTCCGCACTGGCGCTCGCGGTCAGCGCCAGCCACGGCAAGGCCGTGCGCGAAGGCGCTTCCTCGACGATGGCATTGAGCGAGCCCGAAAGTGCAGGATCGGCGGCAAGCCACGCCAGCAGCGCGGCCCGAAAGACGAGTTCCATCGGTCACTCCAGTCCGAACAGCGGCCACAGCAGGCCGGGTGAGCGCCAGCGGCGGGCATCGCGGCGACGGCTCATCAGCACGGCGCGGGCACGGGCGAGTTCGCCCGCCTTCGCCGTCAGCCGTGCCGCTAGCGTCCCGAAATCGACGGCGGTCTCGATCATCATGCGAGGCGCATCCGCCGCCATGGCCGCCATAGCGCGGAGACGGCAGCCGGCATGCCGGTCGCGGCCTCGCTCTCGCGGGCGCGGTGCTGGAACGCGGCGAGCCGGATCAGTCCATGCCGCAGGGCTTCGGGAAGGTCGGTCCAGTCTGTGGCAAGGCCGGCCGTGAACCGGACCGCGATCCGGCCGGCCAGGTCCCCGCGCAGCAGCCGGACCCGTCCGGTCCCGTCGCGCAGCAGGTCGATCTCGTAATCGGCAGCGGCGAGCAGCACGCGCGCGCCGGTGAGGCCGACGCTCTCGACCGAAGTGATCGCCTGGACGGGCCTCGCCTGGAGGTCCTGCCACTCGCTCGACGGCGCGAGCAGTTCCTCGCATCCGGCCTGCAGCGGCAGGGTCCCGGTGAAACCCTCGCACAGCTCCAGCGCAGTGCCGAGCAGGCGGGTCAGTTCGGCGTCGTCGCGACTCGTCGAAATTCCAAGCCACGCCTTGAGTTCGGCCAGCGCCGCCGGGGACAGCGTTGGCGGTACGACAATTGCCCGCTTCATGGCAATCTCCGGTCAAAGGGAAGGGAAAGGGTGCCCGCGGCAGGCAAAGGGGGAGCCTGCCGCGGGCCGCGCCCGGGGGTCGCCCAGGGAGGGGCGGCGGACCGCGCCGGGCGCAAAGCGGGCTATCAGGTCGAGATTTTCAGGAGCTTGATCGCATCGCTGTCGAGCACCTGGCCGCCGATCCGCTTGGTCGCGTAGAAGTGGACGAACGGCTTGTTGGTGAACGGATCGCGCAGGATCGTGGTCGCGGAACGCTCGGCGATCAGGTAGCCGTTGCGGAAGTTGCCGAACGCGATGGGGAAGGCGTTCGCGGCGATGTCCGGCATGTCCTCAGCCTCGATCACCGGGTATCCGAGCAGCCGGTCGGGCTGGCCTTCGACCAGGCCCGGCTGCCAGATGAACGCGCCGTCGGCGGTCTTGAACTTGCGGACCTGGGCGAGGGTGGCCGAGTTCATCACCCAGCTCGCGCCCTGGCGATGCGCCGCGTTCATGGTGTGGACGAGGTCGATCAGCTTGGCGTCGGGGTTGGCGTCGAAGCCCGTCGCATTGCCGGAGCCGACGAACTGCAGCGTGCCGAAGGCACGGACGCTATCGCCGGTGCTGGCGACCGGCGCGCCGAGGAAGCCCTTGGGCTGGTTGACGCCGGTGCCGCTGATGAAGGCGGCCCCTTCGGCGCGGGCGAACTCGGTCGCGATCTCGCCGGCGAGCCACGCTTCGAGGTCGAACGCGGCGTCGTCGAGCATCGCCTGGCTGGCCGCCGGGTTGGCATAGAGCTCACCGGTCGGCGGGGCGATCTCGGCGAACTTGGGCGAGGCGGTTTCCGGGCGCGCGGCGGTTTCGCTGACCCAGCCCGAGGCGGTGCCGCCGGTCGAGACGAGCTTGCGATAGCCAGCCGAGCCGACCTGGACGACCTGGGCGATCGAGCGGATCGGGCTGATTTCGAGCAGGCGGCGGCCAATCATCGCGTCGATCTCGCGCGGCACGGCATAGCCGCCGTCGGCCGGGACGCTGCCCGACAGCGATTTCAGCTCGGTCTCGCGGCCCGTGCGAAGGTAGCCGTCGACGAAGCCCTTGAGTTCGGGGCTCGGCTGGCCGGCGGCCCCGGCAAGCGGCGGACGGGCCGCGGCACGGCTGACGCGGTCGAGCCGGCCCTTGACCTCGTCCACGTCGGACTTGATCGCAGCGATCGCGTTGTCCTGCGCGTCCTGGCGGGCGACGATGTCGAACGAAGCCGCGAGCGGCTCGGCGGGGATGAAATTATCCATGTGTGGGTTGGTCCTTTTCAGTGGGCATGCGGACACACCGCGCCCCCGCCAGAACGAGGGCCTCGGTCGGCTTTGCGCCCCGCTGGTGGCAGGGCAGGTGAGGCCCCCGCTTTCGCGGGGGCGCGGTCTTCAGGCGATCAGGTGGACCCGGGCGAGCGGCTGCATCGGGTGTGTGACCAGGCTGACCTCGAACAGGTCGACCTGGCGCAGCTCGCGGGTCCGGCCGTTCTGGACGGCCTCGGTGGCGCGGTAGCCGAAGCTGATCCCGCTGACCGCGCCGTCCTTCAGCGCTTTGGCGGCGGGGTGCTCGGGATTGTCGAACCGGCCGATCACGCGCAGGCCCTTTTCGTCTTCGGCGATGTAGTCGACCCAGCCGATCCGGCGGTCGGGGCGGTGCTGCCAGAACAGCGGGAACGGCTCGCCGCTCGCCGCGCGCTGGGCAAGCGCATGGGCGAAGGCGCCGCGGCGGATCACGTCGCCGCCGGCGTCGCGCTTGTCGAACAGCGCGGCATAGCCGGCAAAGCGCACCGGCGCGGCATCGGGACCGGCCACCGGCTGGTCGGAAACTCGGGTAAAGACAGGGTTCATCGCAGCATCTCCACCGCGCCGAAGCGCACGGCCATGGTCACCAGCAGCAGCGCGAGAATGCCCCGCACCGCCCATTCGATCGCCGCCTTCCACGCGCTCGCCTTGGCATCGCGCCACGCCTGGAGCAGTTCGCGCAGTTCGGAGAGGTCGTCCTTGGCGCCCGCATCCGACAGCCCCATCCGGGCAAGGACGCGGGCCGCGCCGAGGTCGCTGGCTTCCTCGACGACCGCCCGAAGCGTAACGAGATCGCCGCCTTCCGACTGGGCCTGCGCGATCAGACGGGCGAGCATGTCCTCGCGGGTCATGGCGTCACCTCGCCGATGCCAAGAAGCGCGCGCTTTTCATCGGCGGAGAGGAAGTCGGCGGCAGAAACCTGCGCCCACAGTCTTTCGCGGTCTTCGGCCAGCGCCGGCACCCGGTCGAGGTCCACGGCCAGCGAAGCCTGCGGGAACCATGGGGCGAGCCCCTCAGCAAGCGCCGAGAGGATCTTGCCCGACAGCGGCAGCAGGGTCAGCCGCCAGAGCGCGCGGTTGGCCTCGCGGTAGTTGGCATACGTCGCGTCCCCGGGCAGCCCCAGCAGCATTGGCGGCACCCCGAAGGCGAGCGCGATGTCGCGCGCGGCGGCGGCCTTGAGCGTGGCGAAGTCCATGTCCGCCGGGGTCAGCGCCATCGCCTGCCACTTGAGCCCGCCCTCGAGCAGCATCGGCCGCCCGGCGTTGGCCTGCCCGGCATAGGCGGCGGTGAGCTCGCCCTTGACCCGCTCGAATTGCTCGGTCGTCAGCGTCGCCCCGGCGTCGCCCGGGTCATAGACCAGCGCGCCGGAGGGCCGCGCCGCGTTTTCCAGCAGTGCGCGGTTCCACATCGAGGCCGCATTGTGGATCGCCACCGCCTCGTCGGCGGCGTCGAGGCAGCCCGCGCCGTAGTGGTCGTCCGATGGGTGGTAGCCCTTGATGTGAATGAGGTTGGGCTCGCCCATCTCATCCACCGCGTCGATCGTCAGGCCCTTCTCACCGACCTTGTAGGCGAAGGCGGCCGGCCAGCCGTCGGCATCGGGAAGGATCGTCACCCGCTCGGGTCGCAGCGCGAACAGCTCGACCGGCTTGCCGTCCGCGTCCCGCAGCACCTGGACATAGCCGTTGCCGTGCAGAAGAAGCTGCGCGGCGAGAGTTTCGATCAGCGATTGCCCGGCGCTCGTCGCCGAAACCAGGGCGAGCAGCTTGTCGTCCGACGATGCCAGCGGCGCGCCGCCGACACCTTCCGCCACCAGCCGAACCGCGCGCTGCGCCACGGGGTTGCGCAAATACCCCTCGCGCACCGCCGCGCCATAGTTGAACGGCAAGGGGGCTTGGCCGGAGCGCCAGTCGGCGGACAGCCAGGGCGAGACGAAACTGCGTCCCAGCGGCGGACGCTGTGGCGCCTCGCCGCCCTTGAACGCGGCGGCGAGCGATTGGAGGAAGGACATGTGCATCCTTTCGATGTGAAATCGTCGTCCCGGGCTCGACCCGGGACCGAAAGCAAAGTCGCGCCGGCGGCCAGCGGTCCCGAATCAGGTCCGGGATGACATCAGTCGAACCACACGCGCGGTTCGCCCGCGCGGCCGAGCATCAGCTCGGTGAGGGCCCAGACGCAGGCATCGGCCCGGTCCGGCGACCGGCCGGGGCCGTGGTACGATCCGCCCGGGAGCAGTCCGCACAGCTCGTCCTCGAGCCGCGCGAACAACCCCGAATGGCGCACCCGGCCCGCTTCATAGAGCGCCGCGACCGGCTCGGCCCGGGCGACCTTGCCGCGGCTGGCATGGACCAGCCGCAGCGGCAGCGCGGCGTCGGCGGCACGCAGCACCGCCTCGACCATTGCCCCGCCCTGGTTGGCTTCGGCGACGACCCGGTCGGCCTGCCAGCACCGCGCCGCCTCGGCGACGGCGCGGGCCCAGCGCTCCGGGCTCGGCTTCTCGACCGAGGCGTCCGCGAGCACGCGGGCATGACCGTCTTCGCCCAGCCCGCAGACCACGATGCCGCAGGCGTCACCCGCCGCGCTGGCCGGCGGATCGACCCCGACCACGACCCGCCGCATCGGCGGCGGGGCCGGTTCGCGGCATCGCTCGATCAATGCCCGCGTCCACAGCGCGCCGGGCAGGTCCTCGATCATCTCGCCGTCGAGCTCCTGCCGACCAAGCGTGGTTGCCCCGAAATTCTTGCGCATGGCCGCGATAAAGCGCGCCGGCAGATGAGCGGCGTTGTCGTAAGTCGATCCCCGGGTGACCACGACGCTTCCGTCCTTCGCCTCACGGAGCAATCGCGCGACCAGCGCTACGGCGCGCGGCGTCGTTGTCGCCAGCACGCGCGGGTCGTCGCCAAGCCGCAGGCCCATCTGCAGATTGTCCCATGCGGCGAGCGCCTTGCCGTTGGAGTTGTCCCATTTGGCAATCTCGTCGCACCAGGCATGACTGTGTTGCGGTCCGCGCAGGGCTTCGGGTTCGCCGGCCGAATAAAGGAAGGCCTGCGCCCCGTTCGGCCAGACCAGTCGCCGCAGCGACGGTTCGAAGTCGGGACACCGCCAGGGAGCCGAAGCGGTCAGAATACCGCTTTCACCCTCGACCATGACCGCACGGGCTTCGCCCAGGTTTCCGGCCACCAATGCGATCCGCGCTGCGGGATCCGCTTCCGCGATGCATTGCACCCACTGCGCTCCGGCCCGGGTCTTGCCGAACCCGCGACCCGCCATAAGCAGCCACACGCGCCAATCGCCCGGCGGATGCACCTGGGCATCACGACCCCAGAGCTTCCAGCTGAAGTGAAACTCGCGGTTCTCGGCCGGCTCGAACAGCTTGAGCAAATCTTCCTTTTCGCCCTCGTTCATCAAGGCAAACCAGCCGAGCGGATCGCCTTCGATCTCCCAGTGCTGGTCATCCGCCATTGGCAATGCCCTGCTGTGAGGCCGCCTCGGCTGCGCGCCGGGCCATGACCTGGGCCTTGATCTGCGCGATCTTGCGATCGATCGAGGCACGGACGGCCTCGACGTCCTCATGTTCGCGCATCGCCCGCTCGCGGACCACGATCTCGCGGTGCTGGGCAAGCAGGCGCATGGCCGTGGCATTGTCGAATTTGCGGTCTGCATCCTTGGGCTCGCCGAACCGCAGCCGATGAAGGACCTCCATCTCAAGGTTATCATAACCTTCGATCAGCGCGCCCAGCCAATCGCGGGCGAAGTCGGGCTCCAGCCGCTTGACCTTGTAGGCACGACTGGGGTGAATGCCTGCCGCCTGCGCCGCCGCAGTCACGTTCGATGTCTCGGCCAGCGCCGAGATAAATTCGCTACGCCAATGGCGGTTGCTCTTGGTCTCCTCGCTCGCAAGTTTGGCGCTGATCTTCGTCCGGCGCTTGCCGGGCGTCGATGATGGCATGGCCATGCAAGGTTTGTCCTAGTTCTGGGAAACGCTGCCGGAGCCGCAAAGGCGACTCGGTCTATCGCGATGTTCCGCTTCTCTAACCAAACAGCGTGACGATGTCAATGATAAAGTGCCTATTTGGTTAAACGACTTTTCGCGGGTGCAGCAATTGGGTTGCTGACAGACTGCCGAAGCGCCGCTAGTCACTGGCGCAAACGACGGGAGTTCCCATGCTGCGCCGCCTTTACGACTGGACCATGGCCAAGGCCGCCCACCCCCATGCCGAATGGTGGCTGGCGCTGTTCAGCTTCATGGAAGCGAGCTTCTTCCCGATACCGCCGCATCCGCTGCTCGGCCTGATGTGCCTGGCCGAACCGAAGAAGGCGATCCGCTTTGCCGCGGTCGCCACGCTGGCCTCCGTCGCCGGCGGCCTGCTCGGCTACGCCATCGGGCATTTCCTCTACGACACGATCGGCACCCAGCTGCTCGCCCTGCTCGGCCTGACCGAAAGCTTCCCCAAGGCGGCCTGCTACCTGCGCGAGTACGGGGCCGAGATCATCATGATCAAGGGTGCGACCCCGATCCCGTTCAAGCTGCTGACGATCACCGCCGGGTTCATCGCGATGCCGCTGGGCACCTTCATCCTCGCGAGCATCGTCTCCCGCTCGATCAGCTTCATGATCGTGGGCGTGCTGTTCCGCCTGTTCGGGGCGCCGATCAAGCGCTTCATCGACAAGTACCTCGGCCTCGTCACCGCCGCGTTCGTGGTCCTGGTGATCGGCGGGTTCATCGCCGCGACGATGCTGTCGGGCGGAAGCAGCAGCACCAGCAGCAAGTGCGAGGCGGTCGCCCACGCCGCCCCTTGACGGCGAGTCCGCTTTGGCAAATCATCCGGTCGGACATGGCTTTCACCCGAACGGAGGAGGACTATGGCGAACGGCGATTTCCTGATGCAGATGAAGGGCTACGGCCTCTCGACCGTGGAAATCCACTACTACATGCCCGATCACCCCAACCTGCTGCAGATGTTCCTCTGGCAGCAGTACGACGTGGCCCCGCGCTTCCCCCGGCTCGAGCGGTTCCTCGACCATTGGCGGCGCGAGATCGAGGCCGCGATCCATTCGGTCCGCGTCGCCCACAACCACCTGATCGGCCCGCAGGAATGGCGCGCGGTCGACGGGGTGATCCGGATCAATTGAGCCGGGACTGAAGCTCCAGGGCCACGGGATCCTTCGGCCGCAGCTTCAGCGAGGCTTCGACCGCTCGCCTCGCGCCATCGCGGTCCCCGGCCGCCAGCAGGGCCGCCGCCTCGTCGCGCCGGACCGGGTACCAGAAGGCGGGCGGGTCGGAGAATTGCGAGAAGTCCGGCGTCTCCTCGATCTCGGCCCCCCTGGCGAAGTCCTTTGCGGCATCCGCAGGGCGACCTTCGATCATCGCGATCCGGCCCGAAAGGACGGAGCGGACGATGCCGATCATCTGCTCTGGCGCGCGGTGGGCACGGTCCGGTTCGCCAGTCACGGCAGTTTCCGGAATTGCTGCCAGTTCGGCTTTCACCCCTGCCGCGTCGCCCTTGCGCGCCAGAGCCTCGCCGCGGGCATAGTGCCATGCCGCCCGGTAATAGGGCAGCTTCGGCTCGGGGAGCGCCATGATCTCCGCTTCGCCGGCAAAGCGGCCAAGCGCCCAGTAGCCCGCGGAAGCAAGGAGTTGGCGGATCGGTCCGCCTTCCTCGTCTGTCCCGGCGCGCTCGGCGAGCGGCCGGCCGAGTTCGAGCGCGATGTCGGCGTTCCCTGCCATCAGGGCGCCGCCCAGTCCGAAGATCACGTTGTGCGCATGGTACGGCAGGTCCCACACCCCGGTCGGGTCGGACAAGCCGAGCCTCCGGGCATTGGCCTTGCCGATCTCGACTGCGGCACGGTTGGTCTGCGCCGCATCCTCGTACCGTCCCAGCCAATACCAGGTGTGCGAGGGCATGTGGACGAGGTGGCTCGCGTTGGGGGCGAGCCGGGCGAGCCTGTCGGCATAGGGCTCGGCCTTGGCGTTGGCTTCCAGGACCTCCTCGGCGTGGATGTAGAAATGGATCGCCGGGGTGTGATCGGGGGCGCGGGCCAGCACGGCCTCGAGCAGTCGCTCGGCATCGGCCATCAGCGGTTTCTCGTAGCCCTCGCCCTGGTACTGGAATGATGCGACCATCAGCGCGTCCGCCGCCAGCACCGCGATCTCGTTGTCGGTCGGATACTTCGCGGCGAGGTCGCGCATCACGAGCGCATAGGCGCGGTCGGCTTTGACCGGATCGCCGTGGTAGCGCTTGTCCAGCGCGGCGATGAGAACGCGCTCGCGAGGGGTGCCGGATTTCTTCGCCAGCTTCTTCGCCCGCCTGACCAGCGCAGCGAGCGGCTTGCGCTCGGCCTTGTCCTTGCCGAAGTTGATCGTCGGCCCCTTCACCAGCGCCTCGCCCCACAGGCACATGGCGCATGCCGGGTCGAGCCGCACCGCCTCTTCCATCGCCTCGCCGGCGGCGGTGTGGGCAAAGGCCGCGCCCAGTTCCAACCCGTTGGAAAAGAACGCCTGCGCCTGCGGCACCGACGTGGTGATCGCAAACCCGCCGTCACCATAGCCGGTGAGCAGCGTCGCCACCCTGGGCGCGATCATGTCCCCATGGTTATGGTCGTCGCCGTGCCCCGCGGCGGCATGGTCGACATGCTCGGGCATCGGCACCGGCGCCGCGTCCTGCGCCAACGCGGCGAATGGCAGGACGGCGCCGGCCAGTAACGGCAGCACACGGTGCAGGTTCATCGCTGGTACCCCCCGACCAAAAAACTCCGGGGCGAGGATGACAGATTGCGCTGAGCGCGCAACCGGCCGGGATCAGATGATCCCCACGGCCTTCCCCGCCCGCTCGAACATGCCGATGATCGTCTGGACCTGCTCCGCCGTATGCTCCGCGCAGAGCGAGCAGCGCAGCAGGGTCATGTTGGCCGGCGTGGCCGGGGGCCGGGCGAGGTTGACGTAGAGGCCCTCCTTGAGCAGCGCCTCCCACATGCCTGCGCCGCGCTCGAGGTCGGGCATGATGACCGAGATGATCGCGCTCTGCGGGGTTTCGGTGCCGAGCTGGAAGCCGCGGTCCTTGAGCCCCTTGTGCAGGGTCCTTGAATTCTCCCACAGGTGGGCGCGCTTGTTCTGGCCGTGCATCAGCTTGCGGATCGAGGTCGCCGCAGTGTGGACGACGCTCGGCGGGAGCGAGGCGGTGAAGACATAGGGCCGACAAACCAGCCGCAGGATCTCGAACTTCGGGTGGTTCGAAACGCAGAAGCCGCCGACCGTGCCGACAGACTTGGAAAACGTGCCGATCACGAAGTCGACCTGGTCGAGCACGCCCTGGTCTTCCGCCACGCCGCGCCCGTTGGGGCCGATGAAGCCCATCGAGTGCGCCTCGTCGACCAGCACCATTGCGCCATGCTTCCTGGCGACGGCGATCATCTCCTTGAGCGGGGCGATGTCGCCCAGCATCGAGTAGACGCCTTCGAGGATCACCAGCTTGCCCGCGCCCTCGGGAATGCGGCGCAGGCGCTTCTCCATGGCCTCGATGTCGTTATGCTTGAACGGCACGACTTCGGCATCGCCCAGCTTGCAGCCGTCCCAGATCGAGGCGTGGCTGTCGATGTCGAGGACGATGTAGTCGCCCTTGCCCGCCATCGTCGAGATGATCCCGAGGTTGGCCTGGTACCCGGTGGAGAACACCATGGCATGATCCATGCCATAGAACTCCTTGAGCGCCTCCTCGACCGCGCGGTGGCCAGCATAGGTTCCGTTGAGCACGCGGCTGCCGGTCGTGCCCGAACCGAAGTCCTCGAGCGCCTGCTTGCCGGCAGCGACCACGTCCGGGTCGAAAGTCATGCCCATGTAGTTGTAGGTGCCGAGCAGGATCGTCTCGCGCCCGTTGCACACTGCCACGGTCGGCGAGAGCACGCGCTCCATCACCAGGTTGAACGGATCCTCGACCCCGGTCGCGAGAAGCGCGCGGCGCTGCTCGATCAGGGGATCGAACTTCGCGAACAGATCAGGCGCGCCGCCGGTCACGGGCTGCGGGCGGTCGGCTTCGTCGATGCCTTCGGTCATGGTCTTCCTGCCGGTTGTTTCGTTACGCCATCATTGCGAGCGCAGCGAAGCAGTCCACAGCGGCGCGCTGGATTGCCGCGGCCCTGCGGACCTCGCAATGACGATTGAAGAGGGGCATGGCAGGGCTCACCCCTGCAGCTTCACCACCGCGTCGACGAGCTGGCCATAGTTCTCGATCTCGGCCTGCTGGTTCATGCTGATGATGATGTCGAACTCGTCCTCGATCGCCGCGA
Organism: Novosphingobium sp. FW305-C-111; assembly: GCF_058783565.1. NCBI lineage: Bacteria > Pseudomonadati > Pseudomonadota > Alphaproteobacteria > Sphingomonadales > Sphingomonadaceae > Novosphingobium > Novosphingobium sp. FW305-C-111. The sequence continues at coordinate 44,517 of NZ_JBYSYP010000003.1, read as the reverse complement.
CGAAGTCCATCACGGTCAGGCTGTCCCATTCGAGGTCGCCGGCAAAGGTCGTGGCGTCGGTGATGGCAACGCCCTTCTTGTTGAAGGGGCCGATCAGCTCGGCGATCTTTTCGGCGGTAGCGGCGCGATCCATCGTGTTCTCCATGCGGTCCTTTAGACAGAACGCGCGGGTGGAAGCGCGCCCTGCCAGACGATTGCGGCTGAAAAGCGGCCAGCGCGCGTCCTTGTCAACCGTTACGGTTCTGTGTCATCCCCTTGACCCGAAGCGAAAAGCGGGAAAACGGGGGAATATCATGGCGGATGCAGGCTCTGGCCCGGGCACGGATGCACCCAAGCCGGTGGCGGCGCCCTCGATGCCCAGCCCCAGCGGCTATTCGAACCACGCGATCCACCTCGTCCGCACCTCGCAGCAGATCAACCTGACGCTGAGCCAGATGGCCGATGCGAAAGCCTCGCTGCTGATGGGCGCGACGTTCCTCGTCTTCACCATCTCGATCGGCCAGGCCAAGAACGGCTCGATGCCGTGGTCGCTCTCGGTGCTCGCGCTCTTCGCATTCCTCTCGGCGATGAGCGCGGTCTATGCGGTGCTCCCCTCGGTCAGCCGCCCCGGCGCGAAGAACGTCGCGGGTTCCACGCCGAACAAGCTCTTCTTCGGCTATTTCACGCACATGGACGAGAACGAGTGGGTCGGCTCGATCCTCGACGAGCTGAAGGCCGACGAGACCATTTTCCGCACGATGCTCCACGACATCTACCAGAACGGCCAGGTCCTCCAGCGCAAGAAATACAAGTACCTCGCCTATGCCTACAAGCTGTTCATGACGGGACTGTGCCTGACGGTGGTGACGTTTGTGCTGGAGCATGCGCTGCCGTTGATGGGGTGACGCGTAAAGGTGCAATCACCAGATGGTCGATATCCTTGTCTCTGTGATTGTAACGGCCATTGAGATTATCGTTGTTGAATATGTGATGCCGGCGCAAACCCGCATCCAGTACCGGCACTTGACGGGGATCGACCTTCCGAAAGTAAAAATCCTTCACGAAGCGTTGTGGACCTATACGTTTATATTTCCACTATACGGCGTTTTGTTGTTCCTGTCTCACGGGACGGTAATTGGAAACGAAGCGCAGGCGGTAGCCTTGGGAGTGACCCTGCTCATTTATTCTATATATTGCGGTTACGTGAAGTCGGTTAAGTTTTTCAGGTGGAAGTGAAGCGCACTGATCCAGCGCCCCCGATGCACACCGCCGATCTACGGATGTATCCTCAAACCAGCCGGTTCACCGCCGCCATGAACGGCCCGATCGACACCGGCTTGGCGAGGTACCCCTCCGCGCCTGCATCGCGGATCCGCTCCTCGTCGCCCTTGCCGGCATAGGCGGTCACCGCCAGCACGGGAATCGCGCGCAGGTCCTTGTCCTTCTTCATCGCCTCGATCAGGTCGAGCCCCGAAACCTCGGGCATCTGGATGTCCATGATGACGAGGTTGGGGACGAAATCGCGGGCGCGGTCCAGCGCCTCGCGGCCGTCGGCCAGCGGATCCACGACGAAGCCGTTCGCCTTCAGGAGGTCACAGAACAGCTTGCGATTGAGGTCGTTGTCCTCGACAACCAATATTCTCTTTGCCACTGAGCCATCCTACATCCGCCCCATGCCGCCCGCTACCCGCAAAAGGCCCCCATCCTGATCCGCGCTCCTGCCCCTTCCGCAGATTCCCACGCCATCGCGCTCTCCGCGCTCGGCTGGGTGCTGTCCGATGGCCAGCGGGCCGACCGGCTGCTGGCGCTGACCGGCCTCACGCCGGACGCCCTGCGCGCCGGGCTCGGCGATTCCGCGGTGCTGGGGGCGGTCATCGAATTCCTCTGCGCCAACGAGGCCGATCTCGTCGCCGCGGCGGAGGCCCTCGCCATCTCGCCGCAGCAGCTCGCCGCGGTCCAAGGAGACCTTTCATGAGCGAGCGCCCGCTCGTCATCAGCGATTGCGACGAAGTGCTGCTGCACATGGTCGCGCCGTTCCGCGACTTCCTGAGCGAGGCGCACGACGTCGAATTCTCGATGGTCGGGGCGGACTTCGGCAATGCGCTGCGCTGGCGATCGAACGGAGAGCTGGTTTCGGGCCCGGACGTCTGGCGCCTGCTCAACCTGTTCTTCGACACAGAGATGCACCGGCAGAAGCCGATCGCCGGGGCGGTCGAGGGGGTCAACACGCTCGGCCGGCACGCGGACGTGGTGATCCTCACCAACCTCACCGACCACCGCGCCGAGCATCGGGCGGAACAGCTCCGCAACGTCGGGATTGAGGCGCGGGTGTTCACCAACCAGGGGCCGAAGGGCCCGGCGCTGAAGGCGATCCTCGACGAGTACGGCCACGGCCGGCGGACGTTCTTCATCGACGACCTGCCCCAGCACCACGGCTCGGTCGCGGAGGTGACGCCCCATGTCACCCGCCTCCACCTCTGCGGCGAGCCGATGCTTGCCCCGCACATCGACTGCGCGCACAAGGCCGGCCACGCCCATGCGCGGATCGACGACTGGGCCACCGCGCTGCCGTGGCTGCTCGAACGGATACACGGAGAAAACGATGACTGACGCCGTCACGGCCAAGCTTGCCGAACTCGGCCTGACCCTTCCTGAAGCTGCCGCGCCGGTCGCCGCCTATGTGCCGGTGGTCGAGGTCGGCGGCCTGCTCCATGTGTCGGGACAGCTCCCGTTCGTGGACGGCAAGCTGGTGCGCGGGCGGCTGGGTGAGGACGTTTCGCTGGAGGACGGGCAGAAGGCGGCGCAGGCCTGCGCGCTTATGATACTGGCGCAGGTCAAGGCCGCGCTCGGCGGCTCGCTCGACAGGGTCGAGCGGATCGTCAAGCTCGGCGCGTTTATCAGCTCGACCGGCGATTTCACCGACCAGCCCAAGGTTGCGAACGGCGCGTCCGAGCTGATGGTTTCGGTGCTGGGCGAAGCGGGCAAGCACGCCCGCAGCGCGGTCGGCGTGCCCGTGCTCCCGCTCGGCGCGGCGGTGGAGGTCGACGCGATTGTTGCCGTTCGCGCTGCTTGACCGCTGGCTGAGCCCGGCCCCGCAGGAGGCGGAGGTCGGCTGGCTGCGCGGGGTGACCTATGCCCACCGCGGACTGCATGGAGCCGGCGTGCCGGAGAATTCCCCGGCCGCCTTCGCCGCGGCGATCGAGCACGGCTACGGCATCGAATGCGACGTCCAGCGATCGAGCGACGGGCAGGCGATGGTGTTCCACGACTGGACGCTCGAGCGGCTGACCGGCGAGGACGGCGCGGTGATCGAGCGCAGCGCGCCGCAGCTCGGCAAGATCGTGCTCAAGGGCGGCAGCGACACGATCCCGACGCTGCGCCAGTTGCTCGACCAGATCGCCGGGCGGGTTCCGCTATTGGTCGAGGTCAAGTCGAAGCGCGACTTGCGGGTGGCCCCGCTGTGCCTCGCGGTGCGGCGCGTGCTTGAAGGCTATCGCGGGCCGGTCGCGGTGATGAGCTTCGACCCCCGCGTGTCGCGCTGGTTCCATCGCTATTCGCCGCGGATCGTCCACGGGCTGGTGGTCACCGAGGACGGCAAGCGGACCGTGCTGGCGCAGGCGAAGCGGCACTGGTCGCTGTGGCTGGGGAAGCCGCAGTTCCTCGCCTATGACGTCCGCGACCTGCCGAGCCGGTTCGCTTCCGCCCAGCGCAGGCGCGGGCTGCCGGTGCTGACCTGGACCGTCCGCGATGCCGAGCTGGCTAGCCGCGCCGCCGCCCACGCCGACGCGCCGATCGCCGAGGGCGCGGGTATCGCGTGAGCCTCGTCGCGCGCATCCACAAGGCGGTGAAGGAGGTCCCGCCGGCGGACTGGGACCGCCTCGCCGGCAGCGGCAACCCGTTCGTCTCTCACGATTTCCTCGCTTTGCTCGAAGACTCGGGAAGCGTCGGCGGGCGCAGCGGGTGGAGCCCGCTGCCGATCGTGATCGAGGACGAAGCCGGTGCTCCCGCCGCCGCGCTCCCCGCCTATCTCAAGTCACACAGCCAGGGCGAATACGTGTTCGACCATAGCTGGGCCGACGCATGGCACCGCGCGGGCGGCAATTACTATCCCAAGCTCCAGATCAGCGCGCCGTTCACCCCGGCCACCGGACCGCGCCTGCTGCTGGGCGGGCGCGAGGATCTGGCCCTGCCCCTGCTCCGCGCGGCCGAGCAGCTGTGCGAAAGCAACGGCCTGTCATCCGCCCACGCGACCTTCATCGAGCCGGCGCAACTCCCCTACTTCGAGGAGGCTGGCTGGCTCCTGCGCAGCGACATCCAGTTCCACTGGGAGAATCGCAGTTACGCCACTTTCGATGATTTCCTCGCCGCGCTGTCGTCGGAAAAGCGCAAGAACCTGCGCAAGGAGCGCAGCAGGGCGCAGGACGGTGTCGAGATTCGCCGCCTGACCGGCGCGGACATCCAGCCCGAGCACTGGGACGCGTTCTGGGAATTCTACCAGGACACGGGCGCACGCAAGTGGGGCCGCCCTTACCTGACCCGCGCCGCGTTCGACCTGATCGGCGAGCGGATGGCGGACAAGGTCCTGCTGGTCCTCGCCTTCGACGGCGACATGCCGATCGCCGGCGCGCTCAATTTCATCGGGGAGCAGGCGCTCTACGGCCGATATTGGGGCTCGGTGGTGGACAAGCCCTTCCTCCACTTCGAGCTGTGCTATTACCAGGCGATCGACGCGGCCATCGAACTGGGGCTGCCGCGGGTCGAAGCCGGGGCGCAGGGCGGGCACAAGCTGGCGCGGGGCTATGAACCCGTCGAAACCTGGTCGGCCCACTTCATCGCCGACCCGAACTTCCGCGCCGCCGTCGCCGATTTCCTCGAGCGTGAGCGGGCAGGAGTCGCGCAGGACCGGCTCTATCTGGCCGGGCGCGCGCCGTTCAGGAAGTAGTAAGGAATTGACTCCGGGCGATCGGGCGCAATGATGATTTGGTGACAGTCGACCGACCAGCCAGCTACGATGCAGCTCAGATCGGGCACCTTCGTGCCGTAGAAAAGGAATTTGGGGTAACTCTCGACTACACTGAAGCCGGAGACTGGGCCACAGTAGGTGACGTTTACGAGGCCCTGCTAGGACAACTTCCGCAAGCCGATCTCGGCACGCCAGACATTTGGAACCGGTTCAGGCTAGCAATTAGCTGCGACACCGGAATTCCGTGCTCTGAACTCAAACCGCATACCGGCCTCGTGGCTGAGGATGGTGATTGGGTTCACGTGGGCAGTGCATGGGATTTAGCGGTACCGCTAATCGGCTTGACTGGCGTTGCGTACATGGTCGTTTCGAAGCTGTTTTAGCTCGAAAGCCTTCGTAGCTGCACGCCCTCAAGCAGCCCGGCGGGTTTCGGCGCGCAGCCATTCGCGGGCGCGGCGCTGGGCTTCGGCGATCTCGCGGGCGGTCATTTCCTCGGCCACGTCGTGGCGGCACATCGCGGCGTCTTCGTGGCCGGCGACGGCGGCGAGGTTGAACCACTTGTGCGCCTCGACCAGGTCGCAATCGACTCCGTGGCTGCCGGTCGAATAGGCGACGCCGAGGTCGAAATAGGCGGAATGGTCCCCCTGCGCCGCCGCGGCGAGGCAGGTGGCGACGAGCATGTCGCCGCCCGAAAGGTGATCGCCGTCGATCATCGAGAACGTGGCGGGCTGGCTCGGAACGAGGTGGATGGAACCCTGCTGCATCGGACTTACCCCCGGTCAGGCCATCCCCCTGTGGCGGCCTGGTAAAGCGAAGGTCACCGATCACGGTCAACAAATGGTTAACGGCGAAACCGGATTCGGTCCGCAATGCAAGGAATCGTGCGGTGCACCCGTTCTGCCGCGCTTCATCTTTCTCCACCTAAGAGGCACGGCGACGGCTTGTGCCTCTCAGGGCCCGCCCTTATAGGCGCGGCCAACGAGTTCCGCCCGGCCAGGTGGCAAGGGCGGACCAGCGCAGAGGAACGGACCACGTGGAGGGCCCGGTGACAACGATGTTGAGCGACGAGATCGACGTTCTGGCGAAGGCGAAACGCGCGATCGCCAGCGATTACCAACCCAGCGACAACGAACCCTACATGTCAGAGGCACAGCAGGATTACTTCCGCCGCCTGCTGCTTGAGTGGAAGAAGTCGATTCTCTCTGCGGCGGCGGGCACCCTCGCCTCGCTGCAGGATGGCCCGATCCGCGAGCCCGACCTCAACGACCGCGCCTCGAGCGAGACCGACTGGGGCATCGAACTTCGCACCCGCGACCGCCAGCGCAAGCTGATCGCCAAGATCGACGCGGCCATCCGCCGGATCGACGAGGGCGAGTATGGTTATTGCGAAGTGACGGGCGAACCGATCGGCCTTGGCCGCCTCATTGCCCGCCCGATCGCGACGATGACGGTCGAAGCACAGCAGGCCCACGAGCGCCGCGAGAAGATTTCCCGCGACATGTAAGGCGCTTGGCCGGGTCCGCCGGCCAGCGCCCGCCGGATGCCGCGCGCGCCGCGACACCGTTAATCGCCGCCTGCCTTAAGCGTTTGTTTGCCAATTGCGTTTAGCGAAAGGCCAGACACTTTTGCGAATCTTGCGGTCGATCCGGAGTTCCCCGCGCGCGAGGGCTTCCGGTCCGGCCAATCGAGGACAGCGGACAACTACAGGTGAACGAACTCGACCATCGGCAACTGGGGCGGGACAGCTTCTTCCTGATGGCCGACGTGCGCCTTGATGGCTCAGCCGAGGAGTTCCGCGTCAAGGTCCGCAATCTCTCCGCCGGCGGGATGATGGCCGAAGGCCCGGTGCGGGTGCTGCGCGGGACGCCGCTCAAGATCAATATCCGCAACATCGGCTGGATCGAGGGTGTCGTCGCCTGGATCCAGGACAACCGGTTCGGGGTCGCGTTCCTCGAAGACATCGACCCCCAGGGAGCCCGCGCCCAGCAGATTGCCGGCGAATCGGCCCCGCGCTTCGTCCGCCCGCCTATCGCCGCGCCGGAAGAGCCGCGCCAGGTCCGCAAGATCTGATCCCCGGCGAAGCCGCGATCCACATTTCTCCGCCGCGTGAACGCTGACCCGGCGCTCGCGATCTGCTAGCGCTCGGCCAATGGCCCGTGCGCTTCGCCAAGCCTGCCTATTCCTGCTGGCCGCAGCGGCGACCGCCAGCCTCGCCGCGTGCGGCAGCAGCAGCGACGGCACGGTCCGCATTTCCATCGTCGGCAGCGAATCCGCGACCCGTGAAAGCGGGGCGCGGCTCTCGTCCGCAGCCCGGGTGCTGCGCGCCGCGACGGTCGAGGGGCTGGTCGGCTTCGACGAAGAAGGTCGCGTGATCCCGGCACTGGCCGACCGCTGGATCGTCACCGACGACGGCCGCAGCTACATCTTCCGCCTGCGCGACGCGAACTGGGCCGACGGCAGTCCGATCACCGGCGAAGTGGCCGCCGCCACGCTCCGCCGCACCATCGCGGGGCTGCGCGGCACGGCGCTCGCGCTCGACCTCGCCGAAATCGACGAGATCCGCGCAATGGCGGGCCGCGTCGTCGAAGTCAGGCTGCGCAGCCCCGTGCCCGACCTCCTCACCCTGCTCGCCCAGCCCGAACTGGGCATCGCCTTCAAGCAGCGGGGCACCGGGCCGATGGCAATGCAGCGCGAGGGACAGGAACTGGCGCTCCGCCTGATCCCGCCCGAGCAGATGGGCCTGCCTGCGATCCGCGATTTCAAGGACCGCTCGCTGGTCGTGCGCGTGCGGCTGGAGGACGCGGCCGGTGCGGTCGAGCGGTTCAACAACGGCGACAGCGACGCGGTGGTCGGCGGCCGGATCGATTCGCTTCCGCTTGCCGGCGCGAGCGGCCTGATCCGCGGCAATGTCAGGCTCGATCCGGTGATCGGCCTGTTCGGCCTCTCGGTGGAACGGGGCGACGGCTTCCTCGCCAATCCGGCCAACCGTGAAGCGCTCGCCATGGCGATTGACCGTGACGGCCTGCTCGGGGCGTTCAACATCTCCGGCTGGCAGCCGACCACCCGCATCGTCTCGCCTGATGTGGAGGACGACCTCGGCACCGTCGGCGAACGGTGGACCGGAATGAGCCTCGACGAGCGCAGGTCCGACGCCGTGGCCCGGGTTGCGCGGTGGAAGGCTGGGGGCAACGCCGGTCCGGTGCTGCGCCTCGCCCTGCCCCAGGGGCCCGGCAGCCGAATCATCCTCGATCACCTTTCCGCCGACTTCGCCGCGATCGGCGTGACCGTGCGGGCGGTGGGCGAGAATGCCCCGGCAGAACTCCGGCTCGTCGATGTCGTCGCCCGCTACGGCCGCGCCACCTGGTTCCTCAACCAGCTGAGCTGCGCCGCCGGGCGCGCCGTCTGCAGCGAGATTGCGGATGCCCGCCTGCTCGAAGCGCGCGCCGCGACCGATCCGGAACAGCGCTCCGCCCTTCTGGCCGAGGCGGAGGCCGAACTGACCTCGACCAACAGCTTCATCCCGTTCGCCCGGCCGCTGCGCTGGTCGCTGGTCCGCAGCTCGGTTTCCGGGTTCGCGCCCAGCCCGTGGGGCTGGCATCCCTTGCCGCCGATGGCACTGCTTCCCAGATAAGGGAGCATGGACAGCACCGGCAGCGGTTTCGACCGCACGAACATACCTGGCTTCGGCCGCGATCCCGCCTCGGTCCGCCAGCGGATCGAGGCCATGGAGCGGATCCTGGAGCGCAGCATCACGATCCCGGGGATTAACCGACAGGTCGGGCTAGACGCCATCGGCGGGCTGGTTCCGGTGTTCGGCGATGTCATGACCGCCGCCCTGGGCGCTTGGCTGGTGTGGGAGGCGAAGAACCTCGGCTTGCCCAAGTGGAAGCTGTGGCGGATGGGCGGCAATGTCGGCTTCGACATGCTCTTGGGCTTCATCCCGTTCGTGGGCGACGCAGCGGACTTCCTGTTCCGCTCGAACACGCGGAACCTCAGGATTATCCGCCAGCACCTCGACAAGCATCACCCGGAAACGCGGGTGATCGACCTCTAGAAATCGATGGCGATACCCTTGAGGGTCCAGTCGCCGAACCGGGTCGGATCGACCTCCTCGGGATCGCCGTCGGTCCGGATCGGTTCCGGTTGCGGCGCCGGATCGTTGGTCCAGTGATCAGGACGGCGGAATTCAGCCGGGCGGCGGGTCGCGCGTTCGAAGGGCTTGGTCATGCCCGACATGATGGTGGTTCGAGAATGCTCTGGCAATTGCCAACTGGGCTGCAAGTCCCGATAGGCGGATAATGCCCGCTCCCGAAGAGACCGCCGGCCACGCCACCCGCAAGGTGGCGCTTCGCCTGATCGATGCCGTGCTCAACCGCGGCGAGCCGCTCGACCAGGTCGCCCCGCCGCAACTGCGCGCGCTCGAGCGCGGCGACGATCGCGCGCTGGCGGTCGCGATCGCGAGCGAAGTGCTGCGCCGCCTGCCCGATCTCGATACGCTGATCGACTCGGCAACGCGCCAGCCGCTTCCGGCAGACGCCAAGGCGCGCAGCGTGCTGCGGTTGATGCTGGTCCAGGCGCTGCGGCTGGGCCTGCCGCCGCACGCGGTGATCGCGACCGGCCTGCCGCTGCTGATGGGCGGACCGCGGCGGCTGGCGCACGGCGTGTTTTCGGCCCTCCTGAAGCGCCAGCCGGAGCTGCCTGCTATTCCCACCCTGCCCGCCCCGGTATCAGCCAGATGGGACATCTCCTGGCCCGGGCGCACCGCGATGATCGCCGCCGGGATCGCCGAGCCGCCGCCGCTCGACCTCGCGCTGCGCGACCCGGCCTCCACGGCGGAGTGGGCCGAGCGGCTGGGCGGAAGCTCGCTGCTGCCGGGTCATGTCCGGTTGGCCCGCGCCGGCTCCGTCGAGGCGCTGCCGGGCTTCGGCGAGGGCGCGTGGTGGGTGCAGGATCTCGCCGCCAGCCTGCCGGCCCGACTCCTCGGCCAGGGCGAGGGCCGCCGCGCGCTCGATCTCTGCGCCGCGCCGGGGGGCAAGACGATGCAGCTCGCCGCCGCTGGGTGGGCCGTGACCGCGCTCGACAAGTCCGCGCGCCGGCTCGAGCGGCTCTCGGCCAACCTCGTCCGCACCGGGCTCTCCGCCGAAATCGTCGCCGCCGATGCCTTGACCTGGGAGCCCGACGCGCCGTTCGACGCGGTCCTGCTCGATGCGCCGTGCAGCGCCACCGGCACCTGCCGCCGCCACCCGGACGTGCTCCACCGCATTCCCGACCTCGCCGGACTGGCCGAACTGCAAGGCAGGATGCTTGAGCGGGCCGCCGGCTGGCTCGCACCCGGCGGGCGGCTGGTCTACGCGGTGTGTTCGCTGGAACGCGAGGAAGGAGAGGACCGGGCGGGCGTCCCGAACGGCCTCGAACCCGACCCGATCGGCACCGAAGAGCTGCCTCAGGGCATCGAACCGACCCCGGAAGGGTGGCTTCGCACCGATCCGGGGATGCTCGCCGACGCGGGCGGGCTCGACGGCTTCTTTGCGGCGCGGTTTCGGCGCTAGCCTTACGCCTTTACCTTTGCGGCAAAGCTCTTGCGCAGCTTGGCCAGCTTGGGCGGGATCACCGCGAGGCAGTAGGGATTCCGCTGGCCTTCGCCTTCCCAGTACTCCTGGTGATAGTCCTCGGCCGGATACCAGGTCGCCGGACCCTCGATCGTGGTGACCGCGGTTTGCCCCGGGTGCTCGGCGTTCCACCGCGCGATCGCCGCTTCGGCCTCGGCCCGCTGGGCGTCGTCCAGCGGGAAGATCGCCGAACGGTACTGCGTGCCGATGTCTCCGCCCTGGCGGTTGAGCTGCGTCGGATCGTGCGTCCCCATGAACACGTCGAGCAGGTCGCCAAGCGAGATCGCGTCCGGATCGAAGCCCACGCGGATGGCCTCTGCATGGCCGGTATTTCCCGAGCACACCTGCTTGTAGGTCGGGTTCGGCACGCTGCCGCCGATGTATCCGCTTTCGACCGAGCTCACCCCGATCACGTCGCGGAACACCGCCTCCACGCACCAGAAGCAACCGCCCGCGAAAATCGCCTGTTCCATCGTATCATCCTGCAATAGCTGGACTGGAAAGATAGGGTGGCCCCCGCCATCTGTCATCGGCTAGGAGGCCAGCCATGCCAACTGACCGTAAAATCACCGTCGCCGCGCTTCAGCTGGCCCTGGGCGATGCCGACCCGGCGGCCAACATCGCCGCGGTCGCCGCTCTGGTCGAGGAAGCGGCAGGCCAAGGCGCGCAGGTGATCCTGCCGCCCGAACTCTTTGCCGGCCCCTATTTCTGCAAGGTCGAGGAAGAAGCCCTGTTCGCCCTCGCCGCCCCGCTGGCCGAGGATGCCTCGGTGCGCGAGATGCAGCGGCTGGCGAAGTCGCTGAAGGTCGCGATCCCGACCAGCTTCTTCGAGCGCGACGGGCAGCATTACTACAACACCCTCGCAATGATCGGCCCCGACGGCGAGATCATGGGCACTTACCGCAAGAGCCACATTCCCGACGGGCCGGGATACGAGGAGAAGTACTACTTCCGCCCCGGCAACTCGGGGTTCAAGGTGTGGGATGTCTTCGGCACCCGCATCGGCGTCGGCGTCTGCTGGGACCAGTGGTATCCCGAATGCGCGCGGGTCATGGCGCTGATGGGGGCAGAGCTGCTGTTCTATCCCACCGCGATCGGCTCCGAGCCCTATGACGCCGATCTCGACACCAGCCGGATGTGGCGGCGGGCGATGCTGGGCCATGCGGTGTCGAACTGCATGCCGGTGATCGCCGCCAACCGGATCGATACCGAGGACGGCCAGCGCTTCTATGGCCACAGCTTCATCACCGACGAATGGGGCGACTATCTCGCCGAGTTCGGCGGCGCTGAGACCGGCGTGCTGGTTCAGACGCTCGACCTTGCCCGCGCCGCAACCCACCGCGCCGGGATGGGCTTCTTCCGAGACCGCCGGCCGCAGCTTTACGGCCGGATCTGCGAGGACGTCTGAGCCGCCACCGCTACCTCGTCGCGCTCGGTTCGAACCAGCGGCATCCGCGCTGGGGTGACCCGCGGCGGGTCCTCGGCGCCAGTCTCGAGCGGCTGGCGGCAGAGGTCACGATCCTCGCGGTCGCCCCGGTGATTGCGAGCGCACCGCTTGGCCACTCGCTGCGCCGCTACGCCAACACCGCCGCCGTGATCGAGAGCGAGCGCGAGCCGGAGGCGATGCTTGCCCTGCTCCACGCCATCGAGGACGCCTTCGGCCGCCAGCGCCGCGGCCGGGCGTGGAGTGCGCGCACGCTGGATCTCGACATCGTGCTGTGGAGCGGCGGGGCTTTCACCGCAGACCGGCTCGTCATCCCCCACCCGCATTTCCGCACGCGCGACTTCGTACTGGGACCGGCCACGCGCATCGCCGCGACCTGGCGCGACCCCCTGACCAGCCTGACGATCCGTCAACTTTTTTTCCGCCTGCGCCGCTGAACCCCTTTCCGACTCGCCCGCCGCGTGGTCCAATGCCCGCATGGCAAGGATCTGGATGATATCGGGCGTCGGCAGCGGACTGGGCAAGGCCGTCGCCGACGCGGTGCTCGACAGCGGCGATACCGTGTTCGGGCTGCTCAGGCGGGAAGCCGCGGCGCGCGAATTCGAGGCCCATCCGTCGGGCCGCGCGCACGCGTGCCTTGCTGACGTGACCGACCGCGACGCGGTGTTCGCCGCCGTCGCCCGGGCCGAGGCGGCCGGGGGAATCGACATCCTCGTCAACAACGCCGGCAACGCGCTCGAAGGCTATGTCGAGCACGTTTCGCCGGAGGCGGTGCGCGCGGTGATGGAGAGCAACCTCATAGGTCCGCTTCACGCCATCCAGGCGGTGCTTCCGCACATGCGGGCGCGCGGTCGCGGGCGGATCCTGAACGTCAGTTCCGGCGGCGGGATCCTGGGGGTGCCATGGGTCGGCCTCTACAGCGCCAGCAAGTTCGCGCTCGAAGGCATGAGCGAGGCGCTGGCAGGGGAGGTCGGCCCGCTTGGCATCGGAGTGACGATCGTCGAGCCCGGTGCATTCCGGACCGCGCTGCTCACCCGCGACCACCCGGCCAGCACCGCGCCCGATCCCGCCTATGACGAGAGCGCCGGCGGCATCCGCCGCAAGCAGATCAGCGCGATGGGCGGCAAGGAGCCGGGCGACCCGGCAAAGTTCGCACAGGCCTTGCTCAAGATCGCCGCGATGGACCCGGCCCCGCTGCGCGCGCCGCTCGGCGATGACGCGCTGTTCATGGCGAATGCCAAGGCCGAAAGCCTGCGCACCGACGTCGAGGCCTTGCGCGCGATCGGCAGCGGACTGTCGTTCGCACCCGCCGACGCTTGACCACCCCCGCCCCGCCCCCTAGGTGACGCGCCTTGGTCGGGCCCGTAGCTCAGTAGGTAGAGCAGCTGACTTTTAATCAGCGGGTCACAGGTTCGAATCCTGTCGGGCTCACCATAACTCCCTGATTTTGCTGAATTATTTGGAGCCGCAAAGGGAGGGATTTGGCCGCTCGCGCACCCGAGTTAACATCCTGTCTAACTCGAAAATAATTTTGCGACCCCGGCTTTTTGCTACCAGCCGCCCAGCTTCATCCGCTTGATTCCGTAGTCGCGGCGCAGACAGCCGTAGCGAACCGCGTCCGCGCCATGGTCCGGACCGGATGAATCCACGTCCTCCACCCGCTTCTGGTCGCGAGCGAGGTAAGGCACGGTGGCCCAGAAATATTCGCACGTCCGCGCGATGTAGAGCCCCGGCACGTCCGGCTTGCCCGCGTCGGACAGCAGCCGGCGCATGATGTTCCACCCGGTCAGCCGATCGGCCTTTTGCGCCGGGTGGAAATGGACCCCCGCCCGCATGAATTCCGCGGCGATGCTCCCCGCCCCGCTGCCGGTGTTCGCAAAGATCGCGTCGTCCGCCACGCCGCGCGCTGCCACACCCCAGCGCTTGCACATGGCGACGATTTCCTCGGAGAGAATCGGGACAGTCCATCCCAAGCCCTCGTTCATCCGGTCGCGCTTGTTGGTCGCCAGCTCGTCCAACAGGATCAGGCTGTCGCGAGGGTAAAATTTGCCGTCCGGACCTTCGGCGCCGGGTGACAGCGCGACAAGATAGGTCACGCTCGGGGCGCTGCTTCCGAAGTCGTGCGCGAGGTAGGTTGTCCAGGAGCGACCTGGCCCATAGCCGGCCAAAACTCGGGGGACCGCTTGCCATGGATCGACCGCGTTGCGCGCTTCGTCCAGAACGCTCGCGAAGTAGGCCCCGCGCGCAATGGCCCAATCGCCATGAACCCATGCGCGGAGCAATTCGGGATCGTCGGGACAGCTCGACCGCAATTGCTCCCCATACTGGTCGCGATCGATGAATTGGTTCCCCTCGTATGTGGAAGGGCAGTAGGCCCACAGGCGTCCCGATTTCTCCTCCGTGAAGGGCGTCCAGGGCGCGGACTTGAACACGTAGCGTTTGGCAAGCCAGTGGTGACCAACGCCGCCCGGGTTCGCCGCGACGATCATCCGGATCGGCACGTCCTTTGGACCGCGCAAGTTCGATCGGAGAATGTCGAGCAAGCCGGGATCTGGATATTGGCCGGCTTCGTCCACCATGAGGAGCGTGAAGGTCCGGCCTTGATACTTGGTATAATCCGCAGCCGTCTCGAGCTGCCCGAATTCCATGTAGCCGCCGTTGGGGAAGCGCCACACATGCTCCGAAGCGTTGTAGCGCGCCGCGCCGCCATAGACGGTCCCGAACAGGTCGCGGGCGATCAATTCGAAGTCGCCAAGCCCCTTATAGGTCCGGCGAATGTAGAGGATGCGCGCCGCGTTCCCGTATTGCTCGACGTGGCGGAGCGCGAGGAGGGCAAGGGCGTATGACTTGCCGCCGCCTCGCCCGCCCCCGAGAAAGGCGTCAACCTCCTCGGGCAACTCCATCGCGCGAATCTGGAATTCGTTGAAGTCCAGCGTCATTGCTGCAGGGACTGGTTGAACCCTTCCCCAGCCTCATTCGCTGCGGCCGCGCTGGCCTCGATCGCCGCGAGCTTGCCCGGATCGGTCATCTCGCGGACCAATCTGCTTGCCGCGCGGGTCGCCACGGAAACCGCGTCGTAGATTTCCGCGATATGATCGATTTCTTGCATCTCCGCCTCAGCGTGCTTCGAGACGATCGCCTTCTCGAAATTGGCAAGCTGTTCCTTCGACAGCCCGGTCAATGAGGGCGGAGCCTTCACGATCGCGGCCAGTTCCGGCCCCCGGTTTTCGTCAATGAGGCGCGCGATCTCCTTGATCCTTGCAGTGCCATTCATCGCCCGAAACGCGGTCCGGATTTCCTGCGCGAAAGCGTCGGGGCGAAGGTTGATCTTGTCCTCAATCCGGCGCTGCGTATCGGCGTAGGCGTCCGCCCAGGTCTTTGTCGCGCGATTCAACGCCGCCGTATTCTCTTCACCCAGCTTGCGCGCCATCTTGGCGACCTTCATCGCGTGCGCCGCCTCGGTATCGAGCGGGCTGCGGTTTGCCCGCACCCGGTCAAGCGCCTCCGCAGCCTGTCGGAGCCGGTGGACCTCGCCACGCATTTTTACCGTGGCAGGGTGATCGCCGCCCATGCGTTCGACGATCGCTTCCATGGCCTTCACCATGGGGTCGCGGGTGTCCGGCTTCGCCATCTCACCAGCCCTCCGTCATGAGCCGCAAGGCCGGCGCGCGCATGGCTTCCAGTGAGGCAGCAAGCCCATCGTGCCCGATGCCGCGGAGCCGCGCGCACTCGCCTCTCAGGCACGAATCGAAGTGCTCGGCATGCGTAGAGCTGGGATGGTTCGCCACGTCCGCGCGGACGCATTCGGCGATGCTGCCGGCGATATTGGCGAGGGCTTCGCCAAGGATTCGAAGGGTGTCGTTGCTCATTTCTTGGACTCCTGGACTGCCGTTGCGATCACGTTGTCGAATTGCAGGAGGGTCAGACCGACCATCCCCTCAGGCGCTTGCCGCGACCATCCCTCCTCCAGCCGTTGCGCGTATGGGAGGTTGTTCGCGATGAAGTAGGTTTTGCCCGCCGCTTCCTCGGGGATCGCGGCCTGAATCGTGGCGATCGTGTGCCCGCCGCTCGGGTCGATATTCGGGACGATTCCCTCGGGCTTCTCCCCGATGCCTAAGCGCCAGTTGGCCCGAAAATGGCCCCCAACATAGCCCTTGGGGGGAGGATGCTTCCAATAGTCGCCATCGCCCACCGGGCTGCGGAGGATGACGGATTCCGCCATCTTGAACACGGTGAGCGCCACCACGTCGTCAAGCTGTTCCTTCGTCTTGTCGGCGAACGCCTTTAGCTGCGCCTCGAAACTGCTCATTGCCCGCCCTCTTTGCCCGCGCCGTTGAATTGCTGCAGCGTCATCGCGCCGGGCAGGGCGATCGTGACATTCACCCGGTTGCCGTGCTCGCTCTGGTCGCCCTCGCGGTAGCCGTGGCGGGCTTTGAGGAGGAACATGGCCGCAGGGGCGTTGTCCTTCTCCATGGCCAGCCGAAAGAGCTTGTTGTGCAGGGCGCGGCGCTCGATCTCGCGGCCCTGATCGAACGCCTCTTTGAGCGCCGGGTCGCGGTCCATCCATGCCGCTAGCTGGTCCTTCCCGATGCCAAGCGAGAAGGCGACGCCCACCATTGAAAAGCCATCGCCCGCGAGGGCGCGAATGCGGTCCGGCATTGCGACCGGGATCATGGCCGCGACCTCGGGGGCGGGCTTGGGCTTGCGCCCGCGCTTCATGAGCGGCCTGTGCGTGATCGGCGCTGTCATGGCCGCTGCGTAACGGAGCGGGATCGATCGGCAGAAATTCGGCAAGTGACTGCGAATGCCTCGGGCAGCGCATACCAGTGCGAGCCCTGCCGATAGAAGCCAGCGCGCCCTTGCGTCGCACCGCTCATGATCCTGTAGCGCGCCGTTCGCTCCGGCACTCCGAACGCCGCCGCGAGCTGTCTGGCATTGCGGGCCTCGGCCGGCACCGCTGATGATTGATCAGCGGGGGAAGGCTGCGAAACGGCGGAATTTCGTTGTTCAATCCGACGCGAGCCTTCGCTGTCTAACTCCACGTCAACAGGATCAGGCAATTCGAGCGGTTCGCCATCATAGGAGCGCGCAACTGCCAGCCTAATCCGCAGCAAGCGAAGGCGCTGCAGCCGGTCCAATTCGTCCAGGCCCCGCATGATCGCAGTCCGCCGCGCGCTGTCCGCGATCGAATGATACTGGCCTCGCGCCTCCTCGCTGTCCGATCGGCGCGCGCGCTCCTCGCAATCGTCCGCGAGTTGCCGCAGCCTGTCCGCAGCGACGCCCTTTTTAGCGAGCGTCAAAATCGGGGTGGCCACCCTCTCACTCATAAGGCGCGTCGGCCCCAAGGGACGCGCCTTCTGGATACGTAGTATCTAGGGTGTGTGTGGTGCGGGGTTGTGCCGGGGGTTGTGCGCCGTTGTGCGAGTGTGTTGTGCTGCCGTTGTGCGCTGCGTTGTGCAAGGGCTCCACGGCTTCCACGATGATGATTTTGTCGCGGTTGGCCTTGCGATCTCGGAGTGTTGCGGAGCGGATTGCGCCGATCGCAAAGAGGCGTTCCATCGCGCGTTTCAGCGCCGGTTTGCGATAGCCCTTGGCTTCGGCCATGCCCTCGAATTGTGCGGGTGCGTAGTTGGGCCCCGGCGAAGGTCCGACTTCTCGGCCATCCCCCTGCGACGCGCGGGCGCGAAGGCAGGCGAGGAACGCGGCGTTCTCCCCGTTCGCAACCGACACCTCCCGGAGTTGGCGAGCGGTGTCGGCGGACAAGTCCTGATCTCGAACGAATGCGCCCTCGTGCCAGCGGAATGCAATCTGGTTGCCGGTCTGGCTATAGTTCGCCTTGGGGTTCTCGATGATCCGCGCATCGGGGTCGCCGCCATCCGGACGCTTGATAATGAGGCGTGATCGAACCTTGTTGTGCCACCCGATCGAACCCAGCCAATCGTCGCCGTTCTTGTTCGGATGGTGCAGGATCATGGAAACGCCGTCGCGATCGATAGCGAAGCCGGTGAGCAGGTTCACGAAGCCCGCGACCTGGTGAACGTCATTGTGCTCGCCGGCCATCATATCGGTGGCATTGTCGAAAGCGCCGAAACGGATGTTTTCCGCCTCCGCGACCTCGCGGACCTGTTGCCAACGGTCCGTGACCTTCATGCGGCCGTCATGGTCGAAGCTGGCTAGAGCGGTCTCGGCTTCACCCGCGAGCGAAACGAGATGCAGCCGGCCCGAAAGCGACTGCAAGGGAACGCCCAGCGACAAGCAAATTGAGTGCTGTCGCCGCCACAGCTCCTCCGCGTCGTCCTCTGCGGTGACGTAGAGCGCGTTCATGCCGCGCGTATCCATCCCCAGGAATGGGCGGCCGATCGCAATGCACGTCGAAAGCATCTGGGTGAGAAGCGATTTCCCCGTCCCGCCTGAGCCGGTGAGCATTGTGGTTTGCCGCAGGGGAAGCCAGTCACCCCAGGCAGATTCCCGCGCCGGCGGCGGTCCGCCCCAGTGGGCGAAGTCGATGACCGGCAAGCGTGATCGCGCGCTCGCCTCGCGGTCTGCAAGCCGTTGCAGATCCTCCAGCGTGCCGGCCCAGTCGAGAATATCCTCGCCCTCTCCAAGCCCGGGCAACTCGATCCTGTGTGCCTTCCCGCCTGCGGTTTCGACGCCCTCCTGTGCGCGTCGCGCTTGCTGATCGCCTGTCGTGTCATTGTCGGGCAGGATGAAAACCGTCCGCCCGCGGACGTAGCCGCTAAACTCGAACCCCTTCCAATCTTTGAGCGAAGTCGCGAGAAGCCCCCAACTGGCGAGCTTGTCCGCCTTGCGCTCACCTTCGGCCATGAACAGCGGAACGTCCTTTGGCGCGGACGCAAGATCGCGAAGGCGATAGGGGACGGCCTCTCCTCCGGTGCCGGGGAGCCATGAGCCAGCACCATTTGGCCGATCGAACCTGAAGCTCTTGCTTCGTCCGTCCTCACCCGGCTCAATACGGTGCTTGCGGTAGAGCAGCCGCCCGTCGCCGTCCTCATAGAGAAAGGTCGCGACAATGCGCTGCCCGGTCTCGAGCCTCACCGCGTGCCGTTCGGCAGGGCGCGTCTCTGCAGCCACAGGACCGGACCACACTGGCCTGCCGTTGTGTTCGCGATCAGGAAGGAAGCCGTCGCGGCGAAGCATGTCCTTCACCGCGAGGGCGTCCGCCTCAGTGCCATTGTGGCAGTGAATCAACACACCATCCGGCGCGCCGGCCTTGAGAGTTATCGATGTTCCAAGGTCGCGCTTGCCGTGCCCAGGCGTCGGGATGTTGCATTGGCCGCCGTGCGACTTGCCGCCGTAGTGAGCGGCGACCTGCCTAAGATCGATGACGGTTTGCGCGTTCATGCGGCGCGCCCCCGCCCGCGCGGATCGTCCGCCTGGACAATCACAGGCAAGCCGAAGTGCGCCGGGTGCTCGCGCGCGTTCCGAATGGCCCAATAGCGGAAATTGGGGGGGATTTCGGGCGCGTCTCCCTCGAAATCATCGAACGGGCCAAAGTAGTCGGCGCGCCAAAGGTCTGCGCTGCCGATCGGGCTGACGTGCCAGAATCGCAATGGGGATGCCGGAAAGGGGACGATCTCGCCCATGGGAGAATCATGCCCCCAGTTCGTCGATGAATTTCCGCAGTGACGCGGTGAGCACGAGACGACGCCTGCCAGCCTTGCGGGTTTCGAGCCGGCCATCGGCCATCGCTTGGCGCAGGAAGGTCCGCGAAAGCCCCGAGATTTTGCCGGCCTCTTCGAATGAAATGGTAATCGGTTCCATAGTGCCTACTCCGACCGCACGGCGGTATCGCCGGTGCGCGTGGAAGGGTTTAGCGAGCGTGTCGCGGCCCGATGATTGGCGTTAAGCGAGGGCGCGAATGTCAGCAGTCGAGCCCTGCAGTCCCTTCGCCCTGGTCCTCGATGCCGAAGTCCGGATCGGCGATCGGGCAACCCGGCCCATAGCCAGCCAGCGCCCATCGCTCGGTGTTGACGCCATCCTCGTCTGATACGCCGGAAGGATCGTCCTCCTCGTCGTCCTCATGCGCTGGCCCCCAGCCATTGACCGCTCCAAGTGACGCATGCCCCGCACGGCGGCCGGCAGCGGGAAGCGTATGCCATTCCGGCCAAGCCTGATCGCCGCGCTCGTCTCCGTCGCTGTCCTCTTCGGTCCCGTCCGGCTCCGCGTCGGGATCTCCTCCCATGAGGTCCAACAGGTCCATCAGAATCTCCACCGCATCGGCGATCTCGCGCGGACTGTGCTTGTTCAGCATCCGGGCCGCGATCAGTGCAGCCGCAGCGGGTGGAAATTGCGAGGGGGTTATGGGCGCAGTCGCCATCACGCGCCCCCCAGGAAGCGGCGATAGTCCGCAACGGCCTGTGCGATGAATTCAGCGGACCATGCGCCCGTCGCGCCCTTGCCTTCGTCGTTGAGCAGAAAGTCGAGCTTCCACCGGACAGCCGCAGCGGGCATGGCCATGAGCGCCGCAGCAAGCTCCCCTGCAGCTTCGATCGTGTCGTCGCTGGCTTCGTTTGCCGGAGTGGCCTCAACAGCCTCCAGACCGGCTAGCAGGGCATCCCAGCGCCCTTGCTCCGCGTCCGGCGCGGACGGACTTGCCGAAGCGCCGTCAAAGCGCTGCAGGAGGGCGGACAGCGCCGCCCCTTCGGCATGGCGGGCGCGGACCATATCCTCGATGACGGTCCGATCCAGCGCGACCAATTGCGCGCGCGGGCTCATTGCGACGCGTCCCGGCTGGCGGCGCGATCGGCGAGCCACTTATCGACCTCGTGCGCGAGGTGGCCCACGGCCCTGCCGCCGTTCGGATTGAGGAGGAAGCGCTTGGGGAAAAGTCCCTGCGCTTCAAGGTCGCGAAGTTGGCGATCGCAAAGACCGACCTTCGCCGCAGTCTCACTTGGCCGTAATATCTGCATGAGTGCCTCCAATGTTTGCCGGAGAACACTCGCCGCTGCCGCTCACTCGCGCACGGTAAGCGGATCGGATTTGCTTACAGCTTCAACCGCCTGAACCTGCGGCGCGGTCCGCGCGGGTCGAAAATGCCCGGTTTCGTCCGCCGGAACGCATTGTTCAGCTCGTCCTCCGTCACCTGCAAGCCGTAATGCTCGGCGAGGAAGTCGAGCGCCTCGCGGTCGCTGATTCCGTCAAGTGCGCCATAGATCGTGTGATCGTCCGCCTCCTCCCCGAATTGGCGCATGGCAAGGTGCAGCTTCGCGCCATGGACACGAAACAGGAGCAGCCTGTCAGCCTCGCGGACCTCCAGGCTCCCGCTCCGTTGCCGGCGAAAGCGCTTGTCCGGAGCCCGCTCGATTTCATCCGCGATGTAGTCCCGGGTCTGCTTCGTAAGCGGGTCGCCCGAGCGGAGAAGCTCGATCAACGGCCGCAAGTTACCGTGCAAGGCTTGCTCGATCTGCGACCATTGCTCGAAGTCGGAAAGGTCCGTCATCGCGCCGCCGCCATCTGCACCACGTTCGCCGGGTCGCCCTGCAGAATGCGCTCCACAAGCGCCGCCAGAGCCGCGAGGGCTGCGCCCTTCTCCTCCCGGTAGTCGTGGCGGTCATAGACGCCCTCAACGCCCTGTATGACGTGCCCTAGCGCCCTCTCGGCCACGTCGGAACGAACCCCGGCGCGCGCCATGAGCGAGCGCGCCGTCCGCCGCAGGTCATGGACTACCCAAGCGGCGATCGGAGCCTTTTCGGCCAGCAGCTCTTTGCCATCGGAGAAGCTGTTGAACGCCTTCTTGCCGCGACCGGCGAACACAAAGGGATTGCCGTCAATCCGCGGTTGCGCCTCGATGATCGCCAGCGCCAGCTTCGGCAGCTTCAATTCGCCGGCGTTTACCTTCTCGCGCGCCTCGGCGGGGATCTTCCAAATCCCGTTCTCGATATCCTCCCAGCGCATTGCCGCGACCTTGGCACGGCGCTGGCCAGTGAGAAGCGCGACCTTCACGAAGGCTCCGAACGTGCCTGCCTGATCGCATGCGGTCCACACGGCGCGGATTTCCTCGTCGGACAGGATGCGCTTGCGAGCGCGGTCCTTAGCTTGACTGACACGCATGCCGCGCACGATCGGCGACGAATATTCCTCGTCGCGGACCTCATACCAGTTGAACAGCTTCCGAAGCGTCGCGAGGACTCGATCGGCCATGACCGGCCCGCCCATGTCGCCTGTCGCGCCCGCCTTGCGGTCCTCGATCCTGTCGAGCAGTTCGATAACGCGCGCCCGGCGGATCGATGCGAAAGGCAGTTCGCCCCATTCCGGATAGACATAGGATTCGAGCTGACGCTCAATCTCCGCCTTGGACCGCAGCTCGCGCTTTTCGACGTGGCGCTCGACAAAGCGCTCGGCAACCGCCTTGAACGTCTCAGGAGCGACCTCAGGAAGCGCAGGGGGCAGCAGCGGGGCAACGCCCGCCTTCACGCGCGCAACGACCTGTGCGGCCTCTGTGCGGGCCTCTGCGACTCCCATGAGCGCCGGGTCGCCAATGCGCTTCCACACTTGCTTGCCCGAGGGGTCGCGGGCGACGATCGAAAACGACTTCTTGCCCTTCGGCGAAACGATCAGGGCAAGGCCGGTTGTCGCCTCGTCAAAGATGACCTGGCGCTTCGCTGTCGGCTTGGCTTTATCGACCGCGCGCTCGAAGCCTTTCAGGAGGGCCGCTGGCTTGGGCATCTGTCCGCCTTTCGTCTAACATTGGTCTAACCAGCGGAGTTCCTGTTGCGTTAGCTAGGTTCCGCTCTGTTCCACACAATGCTAGCATTTCTGCGGGTTTGCAACCCCTCCCCTCCTGATAGTTCCCCTTGGTTCCGGCTGGCAATGCTGACTTTTAATCAGCGGGTCACAGGTTCGAATCCTGTCGGGCTCACCATTTCCACCAGATACGTCAGCGTTCGGATGGGCCCGATGCTCTTCCCGAACCGTCGGCGCGCCGTCGCTGCCATGGCCAGCAGCCTTCGATCTCGGTTTCCAGCGAAAAGCTCAGTAATGTCCGGATAAGCACGATGACCGCCAGCAGACCCACGCTCGAAAACGTCAGCGGGGCGGTGATGGTGCCGATGATGTCGGCGCCGACCAGCAGTTCCAGACCAAGCAGGATGCCGCGGCCAAGGTTTGCCCGGTAAGTTTCGTAAGCAAGCCGCCAGTCGCGGGTGCGACGCCCTTGGGCCATGAACCATCCGGTCGCGAAGATCACTCCGCCGAGGATGATCGCGACGCCGGCAATCTCAAGCAGCTTGGCGAGTTGCTCGATCACGACATGAACCTGTTCCATAGGGCCGCAACCCAGCCGGGCGCGGGCTGTTCCGTTGTGGCCGATGGGATTAACCCCGCGCCCGGGGGATTGGGGTTCCGGGGTTTCCGGGCGCGGGGCGGTGCCGGCTGCTTCTTGCGGCAGCCTTGGCAGGGGGTTTCACAAACTCAGAACGGCATCCGGATCGTGCCGCGCAGCGAGAGGCCGACGCGGCCGTTCTGGTCTTCGGCACCGAATTCACCGCCCAGCTGGAAGCCGCTGCTGCCGCCCAGCGCGCGCAGGCGGGCGTACCAGCCGCTGTCGATCTGTTCGGCGGCGAGGGTGAACGGCGTGCCGTTGCCGAACCGGGCGGTCGTCGCGCCGATCTGCCCGTCGACGATCTCGCGCCAGCCGCCTTCGGCCTCGACGCGGAACCAGTTTTCGTCGCGCTTGGCTGTGCCGGTGAAGTCGATGCCTAGCGTCAGCCCGCCTTCGACCGCGACTTCCTTGCTAGTCCGTTCGGCCACGGTGAGGTTGAGCGCGGTGCCGCCGCCGGTTTCGGTGTAGCCGTCTTCCTTGAGGCGGGTATAGTCGAGCGAGACTGCCGGGCGGAAAAACAGGTAGCGCCCGCCGCCTTCGTATGCCGCGCCGGCGGTGAAGGTGGTCAGCGTGCCGTTCCACTTGCCGACGGTGGTGCGCTCGACCCGCGTGCCGGCGTTCATGCCGGTGAACACCCGCTTGCCCTCGAAGTTGCTGCGCCCGATCGAGCCGCGCGCGAAACCCGAGAAGCCGCCCCACTTGCCCCGCCAGAACCCGGCGAGCTCGTAGGTATTCGAAATGACCGAACTGTCGTCCGAACCGTTCGAGTTGCTCTCGTTCCAGATCCACGAAGCGGTCGCGCCGAAGCTGCCCAGCCCGGTCTCGATCTCCGCCGAGGCCGAGGCACCGAGGCCGTTCACGTCATAAGCGGCGCTGGTCCCGCGCGGCTTGGTCGTGCCCCAGCCCGCGGCGGAGAGGAACACGCGCAGGTTACCGGCCATCGCGATCGGCCCGGTCGGCTCCTCGACCTGCCGTGCCAGGGTGCGGCTGCCGAGGCTGATACCGCGGAAAGTGCCGCCGGCATGGTCAGGCAGGACCTGGTCGAGGGCGCTGCGGAACGCATCGCCGCCGGTCAGGCCGAGGAACACGCCCGCAATCGCCTGGTCGGTGCCGAGCGCGGTAACGAAGGCGTTGTAGGCGCTCGCCTGGCTGGTGTTGAGGCCGAGCTCGGTGGTCGACTTGCGGGCAATGTCGATGGCGAGCGTGCCCGTCGGAGCGTTGGTCGCCAGCGCCGCCTTGTACATGAACGGGATCAGGTCGGTCTTGGTGGTGATCCCCGACGCGCCCTGCAGCGAGCCCGCCGTGAGGATCGTGTAACGCCCTTCGGCGCTGGTCACGTCGGCAAGCTTGACCTGAAGTACGGACCCGCTGGCGAACGCCGCAGTCCCGCCGACGGTGATCGCCGTGCCCTGCCCGGCGTCCTTGTCGAGCGTGACGAGCAGCGTGCTGCCCGAAGCCATGCTCAGTGAGCCGATCGTCGTCGGTGCGGACAGGTCGAGCGTGCCGCCGTTCACCGCCACCGCCAGCGCGCCGGCATTGGCGAGCGTGCCGGAAAAGCGCGCGGTGCCGCCCAGCGTCAGGGTATCAACGCCGCCACCCGCGAAGTCGGCGGTTCCGTTGAACACCGAGGATCCGGCCAGCGTCAGCGCATCGTCTCCCGCGCCGAAGAAGGCCTTGCCGGTGTGAACCGCGTCGCCCAAGAGCTGGAGCCGGTCGTTGCCCGCGCCGAGATAGGCATCGCCGGTCAGCGTGCCGTCGGCGAGGTCGAGCAGGTCGTTGCCGCTGCCGGTGCGGATGTCGCCGGTGATCTCGGGCGCGGTCACGCCGCTGGCGACGGCGATCTGCTTGACGGTGACGCCCGCGGTGTTGGCCGAGAGGTCGATGGCGATGTTGCGTCCCGAACCGGCGGTCGCGCCGCTGGCGGTGATCTTGCCGCTGTTCTCGACCAGCGACACCCCGCCCGAGGAATCGCGGATGGCGATCGCGGTGCCGGTGCCGGCGACTGCCGAAGCCTTGACCGTCCCGCTGTTGCGGATCGTCGCGACGCTGGCGCCGCTGTCCACGAGGATGCCGGTGGCGCTCGTCCCTGCCGGCGAGGCCCCCGTGGCGGCGACGGTTCCGGAGACGCGGATTTCGGGAACGGTCGCGCCCGCGCCGATGCGCAGGGCGGTGGCATTCGCGTCCCTGGAGGTCGCGCCGACCGTGCCGGAAATACCGATGCCGCCGGCGATGCTCACCGCGCCGCCGCGTCCGCCGACCTGGAGGCCGTTGGCGGCGACCCCGGCGTACACCCCGTTGCCGTTGACCGCGCCGTCGATCTGCAGCCCGAAGCCGGTGCCGCTGCCCGCGATCGCGCCGATGGTCACGGTGCGGTCGGCCGCGCCGATCACCATTGCGGGGGCCGCCCCGAACGAGGTGATGCTGGCCGAGCCTTCCTTGTCGTCGGGAATGCCGTCCTTGTCCTCGTCGTTGTCGGTCGTGCTGGCGTCCTTGGGCGGCACGGCGAGCACGATCCCGCCGCTGACGTTACCCTCGATGACCAGCGCCGAGCCGCCCTGGAGGAGGTCGTCGGCGTCGAGCTTCGAGGCATCGCTCGGGAGCGTGGTCGAGCGGTAGCCGGTGCTGGTGATCGTGCCCTGCACGACCATCGCGCCGGTGATGTCGCCGGTGAAGCGTGCCGCGACGGCGTCCTTGCCGACCGCGCTGACCTGTCCGGCGAGACGGACATTGCCGGTGATCGAACCCGCCTGCACGCCGACCGCGCGGTCGCCGAGCACGGTGATCTTGCCGTCCTGGACGAAGTTGCCGGTCAGCGGACCGCCCAGCACGATGCCTGCGCTGTCGTTGCCTTCGATGGTGATCGTCCCGCTGTTCTGGACCTTGCCGGTGTGCGCGCCGAGCGTGCGGATGCCGGTGCGGTTCGATCCGGTGGCGAACGGCCCGTCGAGGTCGCCGTCGTTGTCGATGTCGGTCGCGGTGTAGGTTTCGTCGATGGTGATCGTGCCGGTCGCGGCATTGACGATGTCGCCGCTGGTCCCGGCATTGGCGACGATGCCCGCCGCCCCATTCGAGTTGGTGACAACGATCTTGCCCTCGTTGGTCACCGAGTTGTTGCTGTCGATCGTGATCGCGACGCCCGACGTCGGCTCGACAGACCCGGCGCTCGAGATCGTGATGTTGTCGGCCGCGCCGGCCTTGATCGTCGAAGTGCGGACGTTGTCGGTGCGCTTGGTGGCGATCGTCTCGGCCGCGGCGGGCAGTGCGATCAGCGTGGAAGTGACAAGCGCGGTGGTAACCAGGAGGCGTCGCTGCATGGGGATATGGCTCTCGTTCTTGCAGGGTTGTCGACCTGCATGACGGAGCGGTGCGCGAGGAGCCTTGGCGGCGAGCGCGATTTTTTCAGAACGAGGCGTCGAAGCCCAAGCGCACGGTCAGCGGGCGCAGCGGCGTCACCTGGTCGCGGCCCACCGCGAACGGGGTGCCCAGCGCGAAGCGATTGCCGGCGGTATCCGCGAGGTTGGTCACCCCTAGCGTTACGCCCATACGCTCGCGCCCGAGCCGCGCGGTCAACCCGCTGTCGACGTAGTCACCCTGGAGTTCGCCAAGTTCCGGCCCGACTCCAAGCCGCGACTTGCCGACATAGCGGACATAGCCCTGGACCTTCAGCTCGAGCCCTGCGCCAACCGGGTGCTGCCAGTCGAACCCGGCCCGCGCCGCGACCTTGGCGACGTTGGGCACCTCGCTGATCGGCACCAGCGAGGCGAGGCGCATCAGGAGGTTGGGGCGGCTAATTCGGCTGTGGTTATAGACCAGCCCGGCGTCGAAGCGCAGCGAAGGCGTTGCGGCGACACTGCCGGCGAGCGAGAAAGTCCAGATCTTGCCATCGCCGACATTCGCAGTGGTCGGCAGGCCCGCCCCGTCGATGAAATCCGCCTGGATGTCGCGCCAGTCGGTGTACGACACGCTCCCCGCGATATCCCACGGCCCGCGCCCCGGCCGCCCGTGTCGCCCGCCCAGCTCGAAGGTCCGGATGCGGTCGTTGCGGAAGCGGCGCACGAAGTCGCCGTCGATGGCGAGGCCGCCCGGACGGAAGCCTTCCTGATAGCGCAGGTACAGCGTGCTCGCCGGGGCGAAGGTCGCGGTCAGCGAAGCGGAGGGCAGGAACATCGTCTCGCGGCGGCTGGCGGTGACGTCGGCGCGGGCGAGCGCGATCGAGGGCAGAACGTCCTGCCCCTCGCCGCCGATGCCGGAGCGGGTGAAGCGGCCGCCGAGGGTCCCGATCAGTCCCGGCACGATCCGCACCGAGCCCTCGCCGTAGACCGTGAGCTCGTCGATCACGTTGCGCACGCCGGTGGTCTTGGCCGGCATGTCCGGCAGACCGAGCGCGCGGGTCAGCGTCGTGCGATTGTGGGTATAGCTGACGCCTGCAACCCATCCGAACCGGTCGCCGAGCGGCATCCACGCCCGCGTCTCGTTGGCAAGCATCCGGGTGCGGTTGGCCTGCGTGAACAGGCGCGGATCGCCGCCGGGCAGCGTGGCGTCATAGCGCTCGGTCAGTTCCTGCCAGGCGATCCCGGTCGAGGATTTGACGCTGACCGCGCCGATTTCCCCGGTCACCACGAACTGTCCGAGCGCATAGTCCGCGCGGTAGCCTTCCGTCACCCGGCTCATCCGCACCAGCGGCGGACCATCGCGGTCGGCGTACTGGCTGTCGCGCCCGTCGGTGCGCTGGGCGACGCCGATGAGGTCGAGTGTCCACCCTCCGCCCGCATCCCAGCGCAAGGCCGCGCGTCCCCCGCCGATCTCGCTCCGGTTGACGTCGCGCCGACCGAGCAGCGGCTTGTCGATATAGCCGCCGGCAATCTCGCCATCGGCGGAAAGGCGCAGGGCCACGTTGCCCGAAAGCGGCGCGTTGAGCGAGAACGAGCCGTCGACCCCCGGCTTGCCATGCGCGGTCGCGCTGCCGCCGACCTGGCCACTGGCCACGAACGCGGACGTGTCGGGTGCATTGGGCACCAGCCGGATGATCCCGCCGAGCGCGCCCGCGCCGTACAGCGTCCCCTGCGGGCCCTCCAGCACCTCGACCGAGGCGAGGTCCGAGAGGCGCAGGTCCGGGTCCGGCGCATTGTAACTCAGCCGCAGGTCGCCGAGGTACAGCCCGACGGTCGACTGGGTCGGGCCGGTGAAGCTCGAATCGGCGATGCCGCGGATGAACAGCTTGTTGCGCCCGCTGCCGAGGTGGGTGGTGGTCAGGCTGGCGATCCGCGCCGCGACCCGGTCGGTCCCGCCGACCCCGCCGAAGGTCAGGTCCGCACCGTCCACGCGGTTGAAGCCACCAGGGAAGTCTCGCAGCCGCAGGTCCTGCTTGGAACCGACGATCACGATGTCCTGCGTCGCCACCATTTCCGGCGGCGGAGCTACAGGCTCCGGCTGGCGCGGCGGCCGGGCCGAGGGCCTGGGCCTTCGCGGCGCATCGACCAGCCGCCAAGCATTCGGTCCGGCCTCGACCAGTCTCGCGTCGGCGGCGCGGGCCAGCGCTTCTGCAGCGGAACGCGGGGAGTGCCGCCCCCGGATCGGTCCTATGCGCCGGATCGCCACCACAGGATCGGCGATGACGATGCTCGCCCCCGTCGCCCGCGCCACGGCCACCGCGCTGTCGGCTGCGCGCCCCGCAGGCACGTCGAGCCGCGCCTCGCCGGCCAGGGCCGGGGACGCCACCAGAGCCGTGGCGGCAAGGAGGGGGCGCAGGCGCGGCATGGGTTCAGGGTTCGATCGTCCAGTCCTTTCCGGAGCCCCTGACCGTCACGCCGAGCAGCGCGCCGAGCGAGGCCGGGTCTTTGCGGATGGGATCCAGCGCCACGCTGCCGGAGATGGTCCGGCCCGCCGCGCCGGGTGCAACCCGGTACGAGACACCCGTTGCACGCGACAGGTCGGCGGCGACATCGCCGAGCGTTGCCTCGCGGAACGTCAGCCGCCCCTCACGCCATTCGCCGACCAGCGCCGCGGGGCTTTCGCTCAAGTCGATCCTGCTGCCGCGCACCACCAGCTTGCGGCCGGGATCGACCCGCACCGCCTCGGCGTCGGGATTGAACATCACCGCACCTTCGGACACCGTGACGCTCATGGCGGCGGAATCCTTGCGCACTTCGAAGACCGTGCCGATGTCGACCAGCGTATCGTCGCCGACCCGGACCGCGAACTCGCGCGATTCGTCATGGCGGACGGTGAACAATGCCTGCCCCTCGACAAGCTCGACATGGCGGTGGTCGGGATCGACCGAAAGCACGCTCGCCCCGGCCATCGCCACCGTCGTACCGTCGGCCAGGGCCAGCTCGCGCATCTCGCCCGGTGCGGTGCGCCAGGTGACCGGTGCCTCGCGCATCTGCCACAGACCGAACGTGAGCGCGCCAGCAAGACACGCGGCGACCGCCCCACCGATCCACATCCCGGGGCGGCGGCGCAAGGGGACGACGTCGTCCTCGATTTCGAACATCGGCGCGAGCTCGGGCAAGCCGGCCCCGGCGACCTCGTCCACCGCCGCCATGACCCGGTCATAGGCTTCGGCGCGGGCGGGATGGCCTTCGAGCCAGGCGGTAAAGCCGTCCCAGTCGGCGAACGCGGGATCGCTCGTGCGCGCGGCCCACAGCGCGGCTTCGTCCAGCATTGTCCGGTCGATCGCCATCAACGGCCTCCTGATCGCAAGACGGAGCCGCCACGCGCCAGCCTTGGCAATTCATGCGTCATCGCCGTCCTCCCGCATTTCGGCGATCGCCCGGTAGGCGACCCGAAGGTCGGCCTCGACGGTGCTGAGGCTCACGCCCTCCTCCGCCGCGACCTCGCGCTGGGGCACCCCGTCGATACGGTGGCGACGGAACACCCGGTCGATCCGCGGACCCAGCGCAGCGAGCCGCTGCGCCACTCGCGCCAGCTGGTCACGGCCGATCAGCACGCGCTCGGCCGAGGGGGCATCAGAGGCTTCCGGATCCGCGCCGCCGCCGGCTTCGACCCAGTCCTGCTCGCGCTGCGCGGCCTGCCGGAGCGAGCGGTAGCGGTCGATCATCAGCCGGTTGGCGACGGCATGAAGATAGGCGAGCGGATTGCCGACCGGCCCGCTCGGCGCACCGGCGATCTTGAGCCAGATTTCCTGCAACAGGTCTTCCGCCGCGTCGCCCGCGCCGCGCGCGCCAAGGAAACGCAGCAGCGTCTCGCGATTTGCGAGGAACGCGGCTTCGAGGCCGGTCGGGGGCGAGGACGGGGCGGGGCTCACGGGCGATCCGGTTTCTGGGACCGCGGCGCTTTAGTGGAGATTGCAACCAAATGGAATGACGCGGCGCACATCGGCACGCCGCCGGTCGGGCGGCCGGCGCCGCCCGTCGATCATTCCCACTCGATCGTGCCGGGCGGCTTCGAGGTATAGTCGTAGACGACCCGGTTGATGCCCTTGACCTCGTTGACGATCCGCGTGGCGACGCGAGAGAGGAACCCGGCATCGAAGGGATAGACGTCTGCCGTCATCCCGTCGGTCGAGGTCACGGCGCGCAGGGCGCAGACCGAATCGTAGGTCCGCCCGTCGCCCATCACGCCCACGGTCTTGACCGGCAGCAGCACCGCGAATGCCTGCCAGATTGCGTCGTAGAGGCCCGCATTGCGAATCTCCTCGAGGTAGATCGCGTCGGCCTTGCGGAGGATGTCGCAGCGTTCGCGGGTGACCTCGCCGGGGATACGGATGGCAAGGCCCGGCCCTGGGAACGGATGGCGGCCGACGAACACGTCAGGCAGGCCGAGTTCGCGGCCCAGGGCCCGGACCTCGTCCTTGAACAGTTCGCGCAAAGGCTCGACCAGCTTCATGTTCATGCGTTCGGGAAGGCCGCCGACGTTGTGGTGGCTCTTGATCGTCACCGAGGGTCCGCCGGTGAAGCTGACGCTCTCGATCACGTCGGGATAAAGCGTCCCCTGGGCGAGGAAGTCTGCCCCGCCGACCTGCTTGGCCTCGGCCTCGAACACGTCGATGAAGGTCTTGCCGATGAACTTGCGCTTGGCCTCGGGATCGGTGACCCCGGCGAGACCGCCGAGGAACAGCGCCGAAACGTCCTTGTGGACCAGCGGGATGTTGTAGTGGCCGCGGAACAGGCTGACGACCTGCTCGGCCTCGCCCATCCGCATCAGACCGTGGTCGACGAACACGCAGGTCAGCTGGTCGCCGATCGCTTCATGGATCAGCACCGCCGCGACCGCCGAGTCGACTCCGCCCGAAAGAC
This sequence comes from Novosphingobium sp. FW305-C-111, assembly GCF_058783565.1. Taxonomy (NCBI): domain Bacteria; kingdom Pseudomonadati; phylum Pseudomonadota; class Alphaproteobacteria; order Sphingomonadales; family Sphingomonadaceae; genus Novosphingobium; species Novosphingobium sp. FW305-C-111. Next base: position 12,923 of record NZ_JBYSYP010000003.1, on the reverse strand, counting down.
CACAGATCACCCGGCTGTCGCCGACCTGCTCGCGGATTTCGGCAATCTTGGTGCGGCGGAACTCGGCCATCGTCCAGTCTCCGGCACAGCCGCAGACATGGCGGACGAAGTTGGCGATCAGCTTGCCGCCGTCGGGGGTGTGGACCACCTCGGGATGGAACTGGGTGCCGTAGTACTTGCGCTCGTCGTCGGCGATCAGTGCGAACGGCGCGCCGTCGGACACTGCGACGATGCGGAAGCCGGGGGCGAACTGGGTGACCTTGTCGCCGTGGCTCATCCACACCTGGTGGCGCTCGCCGACCGACCAGAGGCCGTCGAACAGCACGCAGGGCTCGGTGACGGTGAGGAAGGCGCGGCCGAACTCGCCGGAATCGCCGGGCTCGACCTTGCCGCCGAGCTGCTCGCTCATCACCTGCTGGCCATAGCAGATGCCGAGGATCGGCAGGCCGCTGTCGAACAGGACCTGCGGCGCGCGCGGGCTGCCGTCCGCCGGGACGCTCGCCGGCGAGCCGGACAGGATGATGCCCTTCGGCTTCATCCGGTGGAACGCGGCTTCGGCCTGGGTGAAGGGGGCAATCTCGGAGTAGACCCCGGCTTCGCGCACGCGGCGGGCGATCAGCTGGGTCACCTGGCTGCCGAAATCGACAATCAGGATCGATTCTGAGGGCTGGATGCTCATGCGCCGCCGTTAGGGACGCGAGCCGCGCAACGCAAGGCTGGCCGGGGAATTCTCCCCTTCGGACAACTCCGGGATGTCACTTATGTTGCACTGCACAAAAATCGGTTGACTTCGCATCCGCACACACTATTTGTGCACTGCAGCAAAAGTGGACGAAGTCGAATCGTCCGCTGTCAGTTGGATACGATACACGATGATGGCCGATACCGAGCAAGATCCTGTGCCCACCGCCGAAATGGAAACGGTCGCCGACGCGCCCGTCGCCGAGCCGGTGGTCGAGCCTGCGGCAGAGCTCACCGCCGCCCCGGAAGCGCCGGTGGCGAAAGCCCCCGCCAAGATCCGCAAGCCGCGGACTCCCAAGGCGAAGGCCCCGGTGGTGACGGAAGTCGCGGTCAAGGTCCGCAAGCCGCGGACCGTCAAGGCCAAGCCGCCCGTCGCGGCCGAAGCCCCGGCCAAGGCCAAGTTCGAACCGATCAAGAAGAAGAGTGCCAAGCTCACCGTGAAACGCGCCGCTGCGCCCAAGGCGCCGGCTCCGCAGAAGGAAACCGTCAAGATGGCTACCAAGACCAAGACGCCGGAAATCACCGCCAAGATCCAGGAAACGTTCAAGGACGCCTCGGAGAAGGCCAAGGCCGCTTTCGAGAAGAGCCAGGCCGCGTTCGGCGATGCCGGCGAGTTCGCCAAGGGCAACGTCGAAGCGATGGTCGCGTCGACCAAGATTCTCGCCTCGGGCATGAAGACCATGGGCGAGACCTATGTCGCCGAAACCAAGTCGGCTTACGAGACGATGACCGCCGACATCAAGGAACTCGCGGCCGTCAAGTCGCCGACCGAGTTCTTCGAAGTGCAGTCGAAGCTGTTCCGCAAGAACTTCGACGCCGCGGTCGCCTCGTCGTCGAAGAAGAGCGAAGAGATGCTGAAGCTCGCCAACGAGGCGTTTCAGCCGCTGTCGACCCGCGTCAGCCTCGCGGTCGAGAAGTTCAAGAAGGCCGCCTGAGCCTTTGACCGGGCGGTCTGGAGCCGCCCGGACAGGTACTGGCGATCCGCGACGGGCCGGACGGCGAAAGCTGTCCGGCCCGTTTGCTGTCCGCCGTTTGCGTTCGAACCGAGGGGGAGCCCCCACCCCTTGTGCCCGCGGCCCCGCGATGCGATATTGGCGATCGATGTCCCTTCGCAGTGAAACCCATCCCGGATTCGCGTCCGGCCCGCTTCCCGTTGTGCCGCGACTTGCGGGCGACGACGAACGCGGCCCCGGCAACGGCGGCGAGGACCAGGTCGGGGTCGCCACCAAGACCCGGGCCAAGCCCAAGAAGCCCAGCATGTTCAAGGTGCTGATGCTCAACGATGACTACACCCCGATGGAATTCGTGGTGATGGTCCTCAAGCGCTTCTTCAACATGGACCTCGAACAGGCCACCCGCGTGATGCTCCACGTCCACCAGAAGGGCGTCGGCGTGTGCGGCATATTCCCCTACGAAATCGCCGAGACCAAGGTGAACCAGGTGATGGATTTCGCCCGGCAGAACCAGCACCCGCTCCAGTGCACGCTGGAAAAGGCCTGATCCCTCCCTTTGCTTTCCGCCTTTCCCCGCGCCCGCAGCTTGGCTAAAGCCCTGTCCTTGCAAGCCGCGCGCAGGGCGATACTTCGTTGAAATTCCTCACCGCCATCGACCGTTACATCGCCCGGCTGGTGTTCATGCCGATGATCGCGGTGTTCGTGCTGGCGGCGTCGCTGCTCATCCTCGACAAGATGCTCAAGCTGTTCGAGTTCGTTGGCAGCGAGGGCGGACCGGTCAGCGTCGTGTTCAAGATGCTGGCGAACCTGCTGCCCGAATACGCCAGCCTCGCCATCCCGCTCGGGCTGATGCTCGGCATCCTTTTCGCGTTCCGCAAGCTGGCGACATCGAGCGAGCTCGACGTCATGCGCGGCGTCGGGCTGTCGTACACCCGGCTTCTGCGCGTGCCCTACATCTTCGCGATCGCGCTCGCCGCGCTCAACCTCGTGATCGTCGGCTACCTCCAGCCGCTGTCGCGCTATTATTACGAGCAGCTCCAGTTCGAATTGCGCTCGGGCGCGCTCGGCGCGTCGATCAAGGTCGGCGAATTCACCACGCTGCAGGACAAGACCGCGCTGCGGATCGAAGCGAGCAAGGACGAGGGCCGCCAGCTGCAGGGCATTTTCGCCCGCGTTGCCAACGACAAGGGCATGAACCTGGCGATCTCGGCCCGTGAAGGCCGCTTCTTCGCCAATCGCGAGAACCCGGACACGATCATCCTGCGCCTGACCGACGGGCAGATCGTCCAGGATGGCCCCGGCATCCGCAGTCCCCGCGTCCTCAGCTTCGCCACCCACGACCTGCCGATCGACCTGCCCAAGGTCGAGCAGTTCCGCCGCCGCGGCGGGATGGAGCGCGAATACCTTCTTCCCGAGCTGCTCCGCATCGGCTGGAACGACCGCTATTCCGAAGCCGTGCGCAACGAAAGCAAGGCCAGCCTCAACTATCGCCTCGTCGAGGTCGTCATGATGCTGCTGCTGCCCCTGCTGGCGGTGGCGCTGGCGGTCCCGCCCAAGCGCTCGACCTCGGCGCTCGGCGTGTTCCTCTCGATCGTCATGGTCGTCGCCTACCACAAGGTGAACCAGTACGGGCAGGACGTCGCCGCGCTTGGCCGGATCGATCCGACGCTGGCGCTGTGGGGGCCATTCGCGATCTTCGCTGCGCTGATCCTGTGGATGTACTACCAGCTCGCCTACGTCCCCGGCGGGCAGCCGATCGGCGGGCTCGAGCGCGTCTTCGTCAAGGCGACGGCGCTGTTCCGCCGAACCTTCGGTCGCAAGCGCCTGCGCGACGAACCGGCCCCCGCCGAAGAACCGGAGGCGACGCTTGGTACAGCTTGAGTTCTTTCCCTCGCGAACGATGACAATCTACATCGCCAAGATGTTCGCGGTGCGGATCGTCGCGGTCCTGCTGATGCTGGTGCTCATCCTCCAGATGCTCGACCTGCTCGGCCAGAGCGGCAAGATCCTTGGCGCACCGGGCAACGGGCAGGCCCAGCTGCTGACGTACGTGTCCTTGCGCATCCCTCAGCTGGTCAGCCAGTTCCTGCCGTACTCGGTGCTGCTGGCGACGATCATCACCCTGGTGACGCTGAACCAGAACAGCGAGGTCATCGCGATGAAGGCCGCCGGCCTCTCGGCGCACCAGGTGCTCGCCCCGCTGTTCCTCGTCGCCGGCGCGGTCGCGCTGCTCAACTTCGGGTTCAACGAGCGGATCGTCACCCGTTCCAACTCGACGCTGAAGGCGTGGCAGGCGGTCAACTACGGTCCGATCCCGAAGGAGAGCGGCACCCGCGCCAACGTCTGGCTGCAGGATGGCGGCAACGTCCTGTTCGCCCGCACCATCACCGGCGATGGCGCGGCGATGAAGCTCGGCGACGTCTCGTGGTATCGGCGCGACCCGCGGATGATGGTGACCGAAGTCGTCCGGGCCGATTTTGCCACGTGGGCCAATCCCGGCTGGCGCTTCGCGAACGCCGTCAGCTTCGACGTGCAGAGCGCGCGCAAGACGCCGCTCCAGGGCACCCCGGTCTTCGCGACCTCGATCAACCCGTCGAAGGTCACGGTCGCCAAGGTCGATCCCGACGCGCAGTCCCTGTGGGAGCTGTCCGGCTCGATCGAGGCGATGAAGGTCGCCGGCAAGCGCACCAGCACCGAAGAAGGCAAGTGGTGGCACAAGATTTCGGGACCGCTTTCGGCCCTGCTGATGCCCCTCCTCGGCGCGGTCGCCGCGTTCGGGCTCGCCCGCTCTGGCCAGCTGCTGATCCGCGCGGTCGCCGGCATGGCGCTGGGCTTCGCCTATTTCGTGGTCGACAACGCCGCGCTGGCGATGGGCAACTTCGGCGGCTACCCCCCGATCCTCGCGGCATGGGCGCCGTTCGTCCTGTTCGCCCTGATCGGCGAAACCGTGCTGGTCCGCACCGAGGAGTAGAGCACCCCGAACGGGGTAGATGCTTGTTTCGGAGAGAAAAATGGTGCCAGAAGAGGGACCGTGACGTGCACACAAGGCTTTATATCACAATGCTTTGTTGCCCTGACTCGCTGATTCGATACCGTCAAAAATACCGTATCGCGCTTTGGCTTGGTCCTCAATGAGGACTCAAATCGCTGCCCGCAGTGTTTTGATGCTCAGCGGCCTCCCTTATAGCTGTCGGCCCGTGCCTTGGCCAGAAGGGCTTTGAGCGCATCGACCGTCACCAGGGTGCACCTGCCGATCTTGATCGTCTCCAGGTCGCCCGAGGCGATCAACTCGTAGAGCTTCGACCGGCCTATTCCGGTCATCCGCACCGCATCGGGGATCCGGACGGCGAGCGGCTCCGCGCCGTTGGTTCGGATCGCCTTGGGGCTACGATCGAACGGGAGCGCGAACTGTTCGTCGCTGGCAGGCGACTTGGCTTCCCGGCGCTTCATTCTCCCTGCTCCTGCGCAAGCTTGTCGAGCTGCCGTTTATGCGCTTCGTGGACTTTAGTCCTGAGCGTGGCATCCGGATGGGCAAGCAGAAGGCCATCGAGAGCGCACATGATGAAGATCAGCCGGCGCTTGATGAACTCTGCGTTCTGCCGCGCTTCCTCGCGCAGTTCCTGGCCCTGGAACAGATCAGTGACGATGGCCCCGATCCACTGGCTGCGGCTCTGTTTGGCGCGGGTGGCTTCATCCTGCACCCATGCAGCGACATGCCGGGGCAGGTAGGTCTGGATGGAAACATTTCGTGTCATGCTGGACTCCATGGTGATGGAGCCTGGAACACACTGCGAAAGGCAAGTTTGTTCTACTTATGTTCTGAGGGGCTGTCAAGCCTGCTGAAGATGCCGCATTTCCTCGGCTTTCGAGCTGATGTGATTTGCGGGAGTGCCGAACACTGATGGCAAGTCAGATTTGACGGAGAAGCTGCCATTTTCTCACAATCCTGACAAGCTGATGATATAATTATGTTTTAAGCCGGATTTCACCTGCGATTTGTCGCGTACGGTGTGCCCTACACTGTACCCAATCGCGGAGATTGGACCGGCCTTGTTCGCCTATTCTGAGATGTTGTCCTTACCGCCATTGCGGTTGGAGGGCGCAAGCGCCGGCGGTGACTGAGCCAGCCTTCGATCCACAATGCCCAGTCTCAAGGGTGTAGCAGTACGCGCTTCCGGCAAGAATTTTGACCACTTCAGAGGGGCCCCCTTGGGTGAACAATTCGCACAACGAACCGCGCAAGCGGCGACTGCCATGGCACCCTTGCACCCTGTTCGCGGTCATCGCGATGTTTCTTGCCATCATCCCGAAAGCTGAGATCCATCCGATCATCACTGAGAACCAGAAATGTTGGATGACTAGAACTACTCCTTTCGTGGAGACCAATTAAAATCGCGGAACTTCCAGAGTGCAAACCGACCGGTAACCACTTAGTTTGGCAGATTGTCGATATAGACCTTCAGGCTCGCTAACACGGCATTTCCTTCGAGCTTGGTATTGGTGGTAATTAGCTTGCCAACAAGCTCATCGAAGCGCCGATCATTGACGTCAGTATCGAGCCCAGCATAGTCCGCAGCGAATCGCATCAACCCGCAAACCTCGATAGTTTTTGCGCCTTTCGACGAATTGCGCGGTGCGCACACCTGGCCAAACCAGCGGATATGCGCATCATAATCGTCGAAATGAGGATGCACGATCAGATAGTCGCTCGATTTCACTGGAAACGTCTTGCGCTTGGGATTTTTCAAGACGTTCTTGTTTGATTTCTCGCCGTTGCATCCACGGCAGCAGATCGCCAAATTCCGCGGCTCGAACATAAATTGGGCGTGAGTATCTCGAGCAATTACATGATCCCCTTGCCAGTCTCCTTTGTTTTTGGACAGAACCTGACGCCGGCAGTAACAGCAGCGAAAATCCTGCTCCGCGATGTAATGATTCTTGATTGCATCGCGAGCCGTCTTGGTCTCGTCCTCCGACCAATATGACGATTTCTTTTCATCAAAAGGCAGTGCGTTGAAGGCGTCCACTACAGCTTTGGCCGGCGCGACATAGGATATGGCTTGCATCATTCTGTCTCGGAAAGAGCGTCTGTCGCCGCTTCGGACAAGCCTTGGACAACGGTGCGTATGCCATTCTCGTCCGGCAAATCCTTGGTCAGCCTTGCCAAATGGTTCACGCTGTCTCGAAACTCTTGTGTGGCAGCCTTGCCGTCGGCCGCGTCACGCAAAGCCTGAACCAGCAGGTCGCGAACATGCAAATTGCTGTTGGAGATCATCTGGAATGCTTCAGCCAAAAGAACATCTGCCGACTGGCCAGCAAGTTCAGTCGTTGGAGGAGAATCGGGGTTATCCAAGGCAACAAGTGTCGCGTGCGGAGGCAGTTCCGATATTACGAGCGGCGAATGTGTCGCGATGACGAAATGGCAGCCCTCGTAGGCTTCGAAGGTCTCCAGAAGGAGCCCTATGTACTTTACCTGCCATTCGGGGTGCAAGCTGATCTCTGGCTCATCGATAAGGACGAGGCTGCCGTCCTGGATCTCGGACGCGAGCGAGAGCAGCGCGGTCGCCATACCGAGTTGGCCCGAACTGGCTCGTTTCAAATCCGTAACGACCCCGCCGTTTTGCTGCACTTCGACCGCGCGCAGTTGGAGGAAACCGGACCTGCGCAATCCTTGAAACGCCGCGAACAAATTGTCTACTAAGCCAGATTCGCCGAAATCCGCCGTCAAGCGGATGAAGCCGCGATCGGAACGTTCCCTAACCTGTGTAATTGCGTGAGATAATTCCTGTTCCGAGAATTCCCCAGACTTCACCAACTCACTGGCACGATGGAAGATATTTCGATCTTTTATTACGCCTTCGGCTAATATGTCCGCGCCTTTGGCGGCAGATGCGGCAACGTCCTTTGAAATTTTTATTCTGTATACAACAGTAATCTTAGGCTCGAGGTCGAGAAACTCGAAGACCCGACTTATTCGCGCCCGCTTAACGGCCGGATTGCTAGATGTCTCAAACAAGCTGTTCAATGAGCGAAAAAGCAAGTTCTCAATTGAAGCTTTATTCGTTCGATCGCGCAAGCCCAGATAACGGTAGCGAGATTGCTGCGCGGCATCGATCGAATATGACGACAATTTTGGAACATGAAACTTATCGAAGGGCGTGATTGTTAAAGCGACGACCCTTTGGGGCAGCGGCACATCGCCAAGGTCGACCCGCGTATTGTTAACCGTGGCCTCGCAGTCACCATTGGCCTTCCGCGTTAGTTCGCACGTCTTGTCGCCAATTCTGTATCGAAGCCGCTGAAGCGGCATCTCGCGAAGCCGGTTGCGACGGCGCGAGGCGACAAGTTCGAGCCCGACAAAAGTATCCACTATCGCGCTCAGCAGATGGCTCTTGCCTGTGCCGTTTCGACCAATCATCGCGGTTAGATGGTCACCGTTCGCTGGCGCGGCGGAGGTTGGTCGATGGTCGAGCTTGATCTGCGGGTGCAGCCACACCGGATCTTTTCGCCACAAAGTGCCGATGTTGACGGATGCAGCCTCGACATGAAGCAATTCGAAGTCGATCCCATTGGCCACTTCGACATTATCGCTGTCATTGCCGTCAGAGAGGTCGGCAACTCCAGAATGAACCGCTTGGTGCAGCAGAATATAGTCGGCGAGTTTGTCGCCGCGGACGGCGACCGCAATTTCCAAATTGGACTTTTGCTGAGCCGCAAAACCCCGCGCCGCACCTAGGGCCATCGTTGCCTCGCCGATCTGGATCGACGGCGACGAACCGAGCAAACCCTCATGATAGGCGATGTCGAAACCGGCGAACACTTTGTAGGCTTCGCTCCACCCTAGAATAAGGGTGATGCCCTCTGGCTCCCTTTCAAAGGTATCAATGCCGCTGGTGATCTGTATTCTGAATTCATCGACGCTCCGCGATGCGCCTCCATGCGTCGTGTTCCAAATATAAGCCCGCACCCGCACATGAGTGCCGGCCTGCTCAATCTCGAAACGAAAAGGGTGAGCGCCACCCGGCGAGATCGCGGTGATCGTCCATCCAGAATGCTCAAGCGAGCTTACGATGATGTCCAGCAATCTCTGCTTGGAGAGTCGAGCCATTCAAGAACATCCTGGTCGCGGTTACTAGGCATTCGCGATTAGCGCACCGCGTCCACCTCAAGAGGATGGATGCCAGATCGGGCGGCACGTTGCCAATAGAGATCGAGTTGTACTGATAATCATCAGTGGCCGGGCCAACACGATGAGCCACTGCCTTCAAGCTTCCGCCTCGGGCGCGGTCGGTTGACTGCGTTTCTGCGCCATCACGCTGGCGGCATTTTTGGCGACATAATCGAGCAGCACACCAGCGCCTTTGTCGAGATAACTGCGCACGATCGCACCATTCACCAACAGGAACTGGAGATGCGTCGCCTGCGTGATCTCGCGGGCATAGGCGACCGCCTCACTAGAAAAGTCGCTGGTCGTCACCACCGCCACGACATGCGCCTTTGAATAGATGGCGAGGCCGACTTCCTTGGCGACATCGCCAAGGCTGACCCGCCCACCGACGCATTTGCACTGAAAGTTCCAGCGCGAAAAGAGCAGGTTCTTGCCCTCGGCGGTCAGGTCCACCTCGGCAAAGGCCGTGTCGCGGCTGCGCAGGCGGAACGAACGGGGCTCGAGCCCGATGTCGAGGATCATCTTGAGCGCGAGCAGTTCAAGGCCAAGACCGCGCTCATAGCTCTGATCGCTTGCCAGCAGCCGTTTGACCTCGGCGGCAGGCAAATCAATCTTGGCGCGTAGATCTGACGGGATCACCTGATCAAAATCGGGCAGCACGGCTTGGATCGGGATGCCAAGCAATTTGGCCGAGGGCGTGATTGGGCCACTTTTGCCACCGCGCCCGCTGCTCGTCGTCGCGGGCAGGTCAATCCAGCCGGCATCAGCCAACGGTTTGATGACCTTCGCGCGGATCTGATCCTCGTCGAATCGGGCGCGATGATCGCGAAGACACTCGTCGATGATCTGCTTGGCCGCAATCTCGCCGCCACCGTTGCTTTCGGTAACTCGCCGCAGCACCTGCAGGAAAATCTGCTGGTTGAGCGGGAGGTCAGCAAAGCTCGAGCGTTCCGACGCCGAAATGCCAAGCACGGCTTTCATGACCGCTTCATCGGGCTGCGGATTGGCATTGCCGCTGCGCTCAAACAATTTGGCCTCGATCATCCAGTTGAGCAACGTCGTGTGGTCGGTGGTGGCGTTCGACAGTCCTTCGATTCCGATGATCTCCAGTTCGCGCTTGAGGCTGTCCTTGCTCAACTTCTCTCCGCGCGTGTTGAGCGAGCGCACCGCGTCGATGATCGCCATGCCGTTACTCGTATCGACGATATGCCGAGCCATGAGCTGGGCGGCTGTGACCGCGTCTGGTGCAGCAAGGATCACCTTGCCCGCCTCGGTGAGACCCGGCGGCGTCCGGGTCAACAGCCCGAGGCTGGTCAGGGTCGCCGGGATATTTGTGCTGGCGCGCTTGTTACCGGCACTCTTGAAAAAGACGCGGTCCCATTCCGCGACGATCGCGGAGAAATCTGGCGCCAGCGTATCAAGGATGCGTAGCGGCTCGCGCACATCGCCAATGATGCCCGGCGAGAAATCATTGAACGAAGGCAGGCGCCTCATGCGGCGTCACGCAACTTGGCGCCGATCGCCTCCGCAACGCTGCGGCCGACCGCCGCCGCCAGCATCGGTGGCACTGCATTGCCGATCTGGCGCCATTGCTGCTCGATCGTGCCGGCCAACTCGAACGCGTCCGGAAAAGTCTGCAGCCGCTTGATCTCGCTGATCCGCAAGATGCGGTTGCGCCAATGGAACGGCCCCATGTTGTTCGAGCGGCGTGCTTGAATCGTCCAGGACGGCATGTCCGGGCTTAGTTTTAGCAGGAACGACCAGTAGCGCCCGCGCCATTTGAAGCGTGGTGAGGGGTGGCCGCGCTTTTCGGTGAAATAGAGGTAATTGTCGCCCGGCGGCACCTGACGCAGCAGATCATGATGCTGACCACCGGCGAAGTGGCCCTCGTCGCAGGCATTTTCCTCGGTATCCAGATCGTGCAGCACCTCGCCGGTGTTCACCCAGGGTAGAAGCCCTGACGTTGGTTCGCGGCTATGGGTCGGGTGGGGCAGCGTAACCTTGGCATCGAGCGATCCGACGACGAAGCAACGCTCGCGTATCTGCGGCACCCCAAAATCGGCGGCGTTGAGCACATCCGTGCTGACCTTATAACCAAGCTTCTCTGCCCGATCGATGATTGTCTCGAGCGCGTCGGCATGGACCTTGTATGCGAGCCCCTTAACATTCTCGAGAATGAAGGCGCGCGGACGCACCCAATCGAGCATGCTGAGATAACCGTTGATCGTCTCCCAGCCATTGGGATCCTCAAGCGCGCGCGGCTTCTCCTTGCGGTAGAACCGGCTCTTGGAGAAGGGCGGGCACGGCGGACCGCCTGCAACCAGGTCGATCTCGCCAATCTTGCCGCCGAGCGCGGCGATGATCTCGGCACGGGTTAACGCGCCGATCCGGTCGACCAGGAAAGGCGTCGACGGCATCGATTGCCGCCACGTGTCGGCGCAGAGCTTTTCTGAGTCCGAGGCCAGGACCGTGTTGAACCCTGCCTTGTGCAAACCGAGGTCGAGGCCACCACAGCCGCTGAACAAGCTGATGCTACGCATGTATGGCTTACCTCTCTACCGTTTCAAGGACCGCTTCAACCATGCGGCACGCAAGCGGCGGTGGAACGGCATTGCCAAGTTGGCGCACCCGTTCACGTCGGCTGCCAACCAGATTATAGCCGTCCGGGAAGCCCTGCAGCGCGGCCATCTCGACCGTGCGAAGCCGGCGATTTGCCCAGTGGAAGGGTCCGGTCCAAGGACCAGGCGACGCGGCAATGGTCCATGACGGGCGATCCGGCGAGAGTTTGAGCAGGAAGTTCCAGAAGCGGGTCTCAGCTTCAAAGGTCGGATTGGGGTGGCCGGCCCAGGCGGTGTGCGCCTTGTAGTTTGAGCCCGGTGGAACGGTTCGCAGATGCTCGGCCCAACGCCCCGCGACCAACTCCTCCGGCTCGAAATACTCCGGGCGATCAAACCCTGCCAGCGCCTCGCCCGCAGTTATCGCTGCCTTGCGGCCCAATTCGTTCTTGAGCGTATGGCTTGCCTCGGGCGCAGCTGGTGTGCCGCGCTTTGCGCCGAGTAGGAACACGCGCTCGCGGGTCTGTGCGACACCATATTCCGCAGCATTGGCGGTGATCTGCGTCACATTATAGCCGGCGGCTTCGGCTGCGTGGCGAAAGCCATCGAGTACGGGCTTGTTGCGCGGATGCTTGATGCTCGGAACATTCTCGAAAACGAAACCGTCGGCATTTGATTCAAAGATCAGCCGCCAAAATTCCTCGACCAGGGTTCGACGCGCATCGGCGCGAGCCTCAGTCGGCGCTGCAGGCCTTTCCATCGGGATGCCAGCGGCGCGGGCGCGGCGATAGCGCGATTCTTCGCCTTCCTCGACCCAATAGGCCGCTTTGGAAAACGGCTGGCACGGCGCTCCGCCAACGACGATCAGTGGATCGCCGGGCGTAAGCCCGGCCGCCTGGCGCAGATCGAGGCCGGTAATCGACGCAACATCGGCTTCCAGCACGGCACCGTGATAGGACGCATTGGCACGCAGGGTCTTGCAAGCTATCGGATCAATTTCAACGCACGCACGGACCTCACAGCCGGCATTAGTCGCGCCGATACTGAGACCACCGGCGCCTGCGAACAAATCAATGACTGGCAGCTTGGCCCGCACAGATCGCGCAATCGGCGTGGACTCGCCTGCTATGGTCGCATCCCAAGGCGAAGACGAACGGTCGAGCAGCGCCATGATCAATTGCGGCGACCAAAGTCGAGTGGCAACTGTGCCTCGCGACCCTGCTCCACGAGTTGGTCGACCGCATAACGCACCAGCCAAGCAACGCTAACTTTATGCCGTGAGGCCAGCTGCTTCAGCGCCGCTTCCTGTCCCCGACTTAGCGATGCGGTTACGCGAACCACGCCATCTTCCGCGATCACTGCCATTGCGCCTACCTCCGCTGCACTCTGCAGCAAATCACTGCACGAAGACTCATGATGATGCAATAGGAGTGTCAATCGGCGTGCAAACGGGACCCCCTATCGGCGCGCAAAAGGGACCCCCTTTCACGATGGCGCAAGGTTGAT